>PLXO01000213.1 GCA_003151425.1 Acetobacteraceae bacterium | reverse complement strand
TGGGGGTCCAGGGGGCAAAGCCCCTTGGCGGGGTTCAGGGGCGGAGCCCCTGGCCTTGCTTCGTTCATCCGGTTCGGAATGGCGCGCCGGCGGTGGGGCGGGGCGGGGCGAACAGCACGCCGAGGTGTGCGCAGGTTTCTGGGTCGGGGTAACGCAGGTGCGGCACCGCCAGCAGGGTGGCGCCCGAGCGCAATGCTGGCAGGGTCCGCAGCACCGCCGCCGGCAGTTTCGAGCGGCGACGAAACAGCCTCGCGTCGGCGCCGAGCGCGCCGAGCGTGGTGCCGGCGGGTGGGGTGGCGTTGCGCGCCAGACGGTACCTGCCGTCCCACACCGTGCCGGGGACGGCCTGGGTTGCGGGTGCCAAGGAGGCTGCCTCGCGCACCAGGAGCAACCCGGGGCCGAGCCGGCCGGCCGGCAGCAGTCTGGTACCGCCGAGTGTCGCTGGCGCCGGCCTGGCGGCGAGGGTCGCAACCGCCTGTGGAGCCGGCGGATAGGACGCACCTCCGACCGCCTGGATCAGCGCGCCCAGCGCGGCGGGTGGCATCGCCCCATCGGCGATGACGGCAAACCCCTCCGGCCGGATCGAGGCCAGGCGTCCCAGCACCTCCGCCGCCTGTGTCTCGGCGGTTTCCCGCGCCGCGCCGGCCACCACGGCCGCCGCCGCGACAAGCCCCGCACCGGGACCGCCCCGACCGCCTACACCCCGACCGCCTCCAGCCCGCCCACCTCCATCCCGATCGCCGCCATCCCGCTCGCCACCATCCCGCTCGCCGGCCAGTAGCCGCAGCCGCACACGCAGGGAACGCCTATCGCGATTGGAAGGGTCCTCGATCCATTCCATGCTGCGGGCGAGCAGCAGCGCGCGCAGCGCGCCGGGCAAGACACCGAGCAGCGGGCGCAGCACCCTGACCGTCGGCAGCTCGACCAGCCCCGCCATGCCCGCCAACCCCGCCGAAAAACTGCCACGCAGCGCGCGCGCGGCGACCGTCTCCGCCTGGTCCGCGGCGTGGTGACCGACCAGCAGATGCACCATGCCCTCCGCCTCGCAGGTGGCGATCAGGGCCGCGTAGCGGGCGATGCGCGCGCGTTCGGCCAGCGCCGATCCAGCCGCCAAACCGGCCAGCCGCAGCACCCGCGCGGCAATCCCGCGCCCCACCAGCAGCCGCGCGGTCGCCCGAGCCTCCGCCGCCGCCTCGGCACGCAAGCCATGATCCACCACCAGCCCGACGACCGCGCCGCCGCGCGCCCGAGCCCAGACGTCGGCCAGCAGGGCGAGTGCCAGGCTATCGGCCCCTCCCGAGACCCCGACCGCCAGCAACGGCGCCGGCTCGAAAGGCCCCAGCCGCACCATCGCCGCGGCAAATTCGCCATCCGTCACCAAAACCGCCCCCCGAATGGTGGTCAGTGGTCAGTGGTCAGCGGTCAGTAGCAGGGTCCAAGGTTGGCCAAAGGTCGGCTGCGCTGCCTTCCTACTGACCACTGACCACTGACCACTACCTACAACCCGCCCGCCCGCGCGAAAACGCGACCTGATCGCGCACCTCGGGGCGCAGCGTGGGAAATTGCGCGTGGAGATTCGCCAGGGCCTCGCAGGCCGAGGCCTTGTCATTGAGGCCGATCAGCGCGTTGGCGAGGCCCAGCAGCGCGTCCTGGGCATGCGGGCCCCGGTGCGCCCGATTGTAGGTATCGTCGAACGACAGCGCCGCCTGGGAGTACTGCCGCTCGCCGTACTGCGCCTGGGCGAGCAGGAACATCGCGTCATAGGCCCGCGGCGAGGCGCGATTATTGAGAACCTGGCGCGCTGCCGCCTCGGCGGCGAGATAGTCGCGCCGTGCCAGCGCCGCGTTGCCCTCCTGCATCGCCAACTCCGGCGTGCGCGGCACTGCCGGCGCGGCGGTCGGCGGACCGGTGGGCCGCGGACCGGAACCCGCCAAACCGGAACCCGGTGGACCGCCGCCTGGCGGACCGGCGGGCAAGGTGCCGAGGATGCCGGTCTGCGGTGCCCCCGCCGGTGCGCCCGTCAGTGGCGTTGGCGCCGGCGTGCCGGTCAGGGGCGCTGGCGCCGCGAGGCCACCCGCGGCACCAGCCTGCCTCGCCGCGGCCACCGCCGCCGCGGCTGCCTGCGGGTTCTGCACCTGGAACGCCAGGTCATCGAGCCGTTTGCCGATATCGGCGGTTTGCTGCTGAAGTTGGTTCTGCAACTCGTCGGTCCGCCCGCGCAGCCCGCGAACCTCATCCTCGAGTTGCTGGACCCGCACGAGCAATTGCGCGGTCACGTCGTTGCCGCCCGCACTCTGCGGCGGCGGCACTTGGGTGCCAAGCGCCGACCCTCCCCGACCACTGGAGACCTGCGCCTGCAGCCGCTGCAGTTCGTAGCGCAGCTCGGCGATCTGATCGCGCAGCGCGATCCCCTCGCGGCTCTCGATCTGTGCGTGTGCCGGCGTCACCGCGAGACCAGCAGTCAGCAACGCGGCGACCGTCAGCAACCAACACAACGACCTTGTCCGCATCATGTCACGGCCTCTCCCATACGCACCCGAAGTTCCGCTGTGGCCAAGCGCGATCCGGGGCACAACCGCAAGGCAAATTCAAGGCCACCCCACAAGCGAACTCCAGCCACCAGCAAATCCCCGGCACAGTGAGGGGTCGACGCCCTAGTCACGCTGACCGGAAACGCCAACTGTCATCCCACCTGTCATTGCGAGGAGCGCAGCAACGAAGCAATCCCCTGCCTCGGGGGGCGGGATTGCTTCGTTGCTGCGCTCCTCGCAATGACAGGTGCGGCCGGCGATTCCAGTCTGCGTGAACGCGCCCCAGACCACGGTGCCCCATATCACGGCGCGCGAGAGCACGGCGCCCCGTAGCACGACGCCCACGCGCGCGACGCCCGCCGAAATTCGACCGCACCACGCTGGACGCCCGGGCGCTGGACGGAAGCCAAAACGAAACCGGCGGCCAACGGCCGCCGGTTCACTCACGCCAATGTTCCGTCTCGGGTCGCTGATCAGCGCACCGAGGTGATCGCGTTGCGGTTCTGCGCCCAGGCCTGCTCGTCGTGGCCAAGCGCGGTCGGGCGATCCTTGCCGTAGCTGATCGTGGTCACGCGCGACTGCGTGACGCCCTTCGCCTCCAGATACCCGGCGGCGGCGTTGGCGCGACGCTGGCCAAGCGCGAGGTTGTACTCCTCGGTGCCGCGCTCGTCGCAGTTGCCCGCGACCTGCACGTTGTTCTGCGGATACTTGGCAAGCCATGCCGCCTGCTTGTCGAGTGTCGCGCGGGAGTCGGGCTTCAGGTTGGACATGTTGAAGTCGTAGAAGACGCGGTCGCCGACATTGCGGACCAGGTCCTCCTCGCTGCCCGGAACCGGGCCGCTGGTCGAGACCTGGGCGCCTCCACCGCCGGAGCCGGTGGAGGCCGTCTGGGTAGACGCGCACGCCGCCAACAGGGCGACAGACGCAAACGCGCCGAGAATCTTGATGTTCATTTTGCTTCGTCCCTGGATGGGTGCCTAGCGATGGATCAGCGGGAAACGCGCGAAACGGTAACCGGTTCCGCCCGGACGTGCGATTAACCCGTGCTCGATAATCGGTCAAGTTCGGTATCTACTCAAGTTCGCGTGCGCATTCGTTCACAACGTGTCATCCATGACGAACGCATCACGAACGCGGGGCTACTACTCTCCGCCTCCCCTTGAGCGCTTGGGCCGCAAAGCGGACCAAGGATGGCGGGAGGCGTCTCTGCGGCAAGAAACTTCGAGTGACCCGGCGAACAACCCCAAGGTCCACGCCACCCAGCCACCAACACCCCTCTCCTGCTCACCCGGCCAACGGCGACCAGGCGGGGTCGGAACTGTCCGTCGGCGTCGTCGCCACGCGCTCGTTGAACCCGGTGATGTCGATCGACACCAGCCGCGAGGACCCGGCGCTCCGCCCGCTGCCCGGCGCATCCCGCCAGAACATGATCACCCGCCCGTTCGGGCAGAAGGTCGGTCCCTCCACGTCCCACCCGGCCGATAACAGCCGCTCGGCGCTCCCGTCGGGGTGCATCACGCCGATCGCGAAATTGTCGGTATCGCCGCCCAGCTTGGTGAACGCGATCAGGTCGCCGCGCGGCGACCACACCGGCGTGGCGTAGCGGCCCTTGCCGAAGCTGATCCGCCGCACGTTCCCGCCGCCGGCATCCATGACATAAAGCTGCTGGTCGCCGCCGCGGTCCGAGTTGAACGCGATCTGCGAGCCGTCCGGGCTGTAGCACGGGCTTACGTCGATCGCTCCCCCGCTGGTCAGCCGGTGCGACGCGCGGCTGCCCAGGTCGACCACCACGATGTCCGACCCGCCGCCATCCGTCACCGACATGATCACGTTCGACCCGTCGGGCGAGAAGCGCGGCGACAGCGTCATGTTCGGAAAATCGCCCAGCACGCTTTGGCGCCCGCTCGTCAGGTCGAACAGATAGACGCGCGGCCGGTTGTTGGCGTAGCTCATGAACGCAATTTCATCCTTTGTCGGGTGAAACCGCGGGGTCAGCGTCAGCCAAGTTCCATCGGTGAGGAACCGGTTGTTCTCGCTGTCCTGGTCCATGATTGCCAGGCGCTTGGTGCGCCGGTCGCGCGGCCCGGTCGCGGCGATGTAGACGATGCGCGAGTCGAAATAGCCCTTCTCCCCCAGCAGCCGCTCGTAGATCGCGTCGGCGATGATGTGCGAGATCCGGCGCCAGTTCGGTTGGGTTGTCGTGTAGGCGGTGCCCTGCAACTGGGCCTGCGGCAGCACGTCCCACAGGCGGAACTCGACGCGGACCTCGCCGCTGGCTTGCAGTTCCACCTTGCCGGTGACCAGCGCCTGCGCGCCGATCACCTGCCAATTTTGGAAATTCGGCGAATCGCTCGCGGGTGCGCCCGCCCCCTGGATATACGCCGCCTGGTCGATCGGACGGAACAGGCCGCAGTTGGCCAGGTCATTGCGGATCACGCCCGAGATCCCCGCGCCAAGCTGCGCCGACGCACCGTCGAGGCCAACCAGGTCCGGAACCGCGATCGGGATCGGCGCCGACCGGGCGCCATCGACAGTGATCACTGCGGTCCGGCCGGCCGCTGCGGCAGCGGCCGGCGCACCAAGCGGCGCGGCCACCGGGGGGGGCGCCGTCTGCGCCAGCGCCGGCACCCGCGCGGCGACCAGTGCCGCGGATCCGGCCGCCCCGGCAAGCAGGCCGCGCCGTCCGAACCCCACCATCGGCGCGGCAGCCGGCGCCAACATCGGCCAGCGACCGATTTCGCTGGTTAGCCTGATCGGACGATCGGTCATCTGGCAGTCCATCCTCTTGTTGCCTCACGAGTTGCCCGCACCGCGGCCCATCCCGTCATGGCCGGCCCACCGGACCGGCCACGACGGGATGGGCAGTCATGATCCCCATCGGTTGGCGCGTTCATTGCCTGGCGTTTCCCAACCGCGTTCCCCAACATCAGGTTCCCCACCATAAGGTCCCACCGCGCAGCCGGCACGTGTTGAACCAGCCTCATGGCTTGAACTGACCTCATGGCTTGAACTGACCTCATGGCTTGAACTGAAACGTCAGCACATTGATCTTCCCAAGCATGCTCTGCGGCAATGGCAGATCGGCGCAGCGCGGATCGCGCACGGCCCGCACCGCCCGCTCGGCAAAGGCCCGGAATACCGGATCCCCCATCCGTGCCTCGTCGGGGCCCGCGACCACCGCGAGCCGCGCGACCCCGGCCGGATCCGTGGTGACCGTCAGCAGAACCTGCATCTGCTCGACGCCGAGCGCACCGGCGTCATAGGTCCAGCACGCGCGGACATGGTCGCCGATGGCGCCGCGCTGGGCGGCCGACAGCGCCGCGGTGTCGTTGCCCTCCGGGTTGCCGCCGCCGTTCGGCGCGCCGCCCTGCCGCGGGTTCGGCAAGGCGCGCGGCGGCTGGTTCTGCTTGTCCAGCGCGCGCAGCTTGATCAGCGTGTTCTCCAGCGCGGTACTCTCCGGCGCCGGGTTCTTGGTCGGGTTCGGTTGCGACGTCGTGCTGGACGGCGATGGCGGTGGCGGCGCGGGCGGCGGCGGCAACGGCAACGGCGGCTCCGGCCGCGGCGGCGTCGTCGAGCCGGCGTCCGATCAGGAACCGCTCGGCGGACCGCAGGCGCCGCACCGTCGGGGCGAGGCTGCCGAAC
>PLXO01000306.1 GCA_003151425.1 Acetobacteraceae bacterium | reverse complement strand
GTCTCTTCCGAGTATTGGTCATGTCTCACCTCCGGCCATTCGGCCGTTCCAAGTGGAGACTCTCTCTTAGCTACCTGTCCAGTTTCCGGGGTCCACCTCAGTCCCTATTGATTACCGGACAAAATACAAAATTCTCCGGCCCGCCACGGTACGTATTGGGGTTGCATTCGACTTGCTCACGATACGGATAGCGATCAAGATCTTTGGCCAGGACCGAATGTGTGCCAGCCACGATGTTCGTGTTGAGTTCCCGCGCCACGTTTCGCAGGTCCTCTATGCAGTCGGCTGGAACCGAGGTCTCGGGCAGCACAACGAGGTCGATCTGCCCAGCCCGCTCAATGAGGGAGCCTATCTGCCCGCGCAGCTGCCGACCAAAGGCATCGGTATAGGTCTCTTCAAACTCACGGAATGTCCGGTCTATCAGCCCACGCGCCGATGGGACCGACATGAATTCGGGTACAAGGGTGACGAGCGCATCATTCAGCTTCTGACAGCGGCCGTCCGGACCGGGCGAACCTAGCAAGAATGGAAAACGCAACCCGGAGACCAGCGTCTGATCAGACGTCACATGATGAATCGCAGGTAGGGAGGCGATCTGCAGCGCCGCCACTCGGACATTTCGCATCTGTCAGCCCCCCCCCAGCACTCTCATGCGCCGCGACATTGGCGCCTCGATGGAAGTCGCCAGTCCGCCAGATCCATCATTATGACAGCCGGCTGGGATCGACGCGAGCCGGTCCGGCGCAGCTCGCAGGTAGCAGGCAGCCGGGGTGCCGCTTAGTATGCACGTTTCCTCCCCCGGTCGCCTCCGGCTGATCCGCTCCGCAGGGCCGGCTTGTCCTCCAGTTCGCTGGGCCCGAACGGCACACGCCAGTGGATGTGCTCGGCATCGGTGGGCAGTCGCTTGGCCGGCTCAGGGCAAGCATCCCGGCACGCGTGCCAACTTATTCAATGAACTCCCTGTTCTATACTTGATCGTCCTCGGTAACGGACGTTGGACTAAACCGCTTCGCGGTAGTCATTGATAGCAACTGCTGTTTTGTAATTCGAGTAAGTTCGGCTGCGGCAACGGCACGTCACCTCCCCCTGATCTGACGGCTCGCCTGCGAGACGATGTGGCGGCGCCATGTGGCGCTGTTCATCTCGCAGGGGAGTTGTCGATGAGCCCACTTCGCCGTCGCATGATCGAGGACAGGCAAATCCGCAACCTGACAGCGAATACGCAACGTGTGTATGTCGCACAGGTTGTCCGGTTCGCCAGCCATTTCGGAGCCCATCACAAAACGGGGGCAAGGGGGCTGCCGGTGGCGACCTCAGGCGACGGGTTCAGCCCGTCAGGCCGCTCGGGCAGAGGATCTGGCAATGCCGTTGCCCCCGTTTTGTGATGGGCTCCATGATGCGTCTCACGACATACCTGCCTCGTTATTGCGGGCTCGCTCCGTCGATCCGGTTCAACTCCTGTAGCGCATCGTTCGGCAGATCGAGTTCTGCCGCGGCAAGGTTTTCCTGCAAGTGCGTGAGAGACGAGGTGCCGGGAATCAGCAGCATGTTGGGCGCGCGACGAAGCAGCCAGGCGAGCGCGACCTGCATGGGTGTGGCACCGAGACGCTGAGCGACGGCGGACAAGGTCGACGACTGCAGCGGGGTGAACCCGCCGAGCGGAAAGAACGGCACATAGGGAAAGCCGTCGCCGGCAAGCTGGTCGATCACAGCATCGTCGGCGCGATGCGCCAGATTGTAATGATTCTGCACGCAGACAATCTCGCAGATCCGGCGACCCTCCGCGATCTGCGCGGGTGTGACATTGCTCAACCCGATGTGACGCACAAGGCCCTGACGCTGGAGCTCGGCCAGAACGGTCAGTGGCGCTTCGATCGACCCTTCGGCCGGTCCATGCATGTCGAGCATGCTGCGAAGGTTGACCAGGTCGAGCACATCGAGGCCGAGATTGCGGAGGTTGTCGTGGACCGCCTCGGTGAGCTCTGCCGGGGAGAAGGTCGGAATCCACGATCCATCCGCGCCGCGTCGGGCGTCGATCTTGGTGACAATAACCAAATCGTCGGGATAGGGATTGAGCGCCTCGCGGATAATCTGATTGGTCACGTGCGGACCATAGAAGTCGCTGGTGTCGATGTGGTTCACCCCGGAGGCGACGACCTCGCGCAGCACGGCCAATGCCGCGTCATGATCCCTGGGTGGGCCGAACACGCCGGGCCCCGCAAGCTGCATGGCGCCGTAGCCGAGCCGCTTCACGGTGCGGTCGCCGAGTGTGAATGTGCCGGCCTTATCGATGCTGGACATGAGAGATTTCCTTTCAAGACGACGCATAGATACGTACCGCCTGTCCGCGCGATAATGGGGTACAATCCGCACGGGTTTTCCGGAGTGGCGAACAGTGAAAGTTGATTTGGGTGATCTGAACGCCTTCGTGGTGGTGGCGCACGCCAAGGGTTTTCGCGAGGGCGCCCGGGCAAGTGGCAGCAGCGCGTCGAGTCTGAGCGAGGCGGTGCGCCGCCTCGAGGCGCATCTAGGTGTAAGGCTGCTCAACCGGACCACCCGCAGCGTCGCCCCGACCGATGCGGGCGTGGGCTTGCTGCAGCGGCTTGGCCCGGCATTGATCGAGGTCGAGGCAGCGATCGACGTGGTGAACGGATTTTGCGACAGGCCGACGGGCGCTTTGCGCCTCAATGTGCCGATCAGCGCGGCGCGATTGGTGCTGCCCAAAATCGTTCCGCCGTTCCTCGCCGCCTACCCGGACATTCGCCTCGCGGTGATCGCCGAGGAGAGTTTCGTCGATGTGCTCGCGGCCGGTTGCGATGCCGGCATCCGCTACGGCGAGCGGCTGGAGCAGGACATGATCGCGGTGCCGATCGGGCCGCGCCACCAGCGTTTTGCCCTCGGAGCCGCCCCAGCCTACCTCGATCGACGTGGAAGGCCGGAGCACCCGCGCGATCTGCTCGGCCATAGCTGTCTGCAAGGCCGGTTCCCGAGCGGGGCGACAATGGCCTGGGAGTTCGAGCGCGACGGTGAAGTCATACAGGTCGACGTGACCGGGCCGCTGATTGTGCGCCTCGGCGGTGCCACCGATCTCCTCGTCGACGCCGCGATCGCCGGCACCGGCATCGTGCCCTTGTTCGAAGACTGGCTGCGCCCGCACCTCGACAGCGGGGCTCTCGAACCTGTCCTCGAACCATGGTGGCAGCGCTTCTCGGGGCCGTATCTCTAACTACCCCGGACGGCGTCTCGTGCCCGCGCCGCTGCGCGCCTTCATCGATTTCGTAAAGGCATCGGCTGACCAGTAAGGTGGTGTGGGATTTGAGGAGGCGGTCTCAGATCAGCGCGACGCCCGCCGCCTATGCCCAGTGCAACGGAATATCCGCTTTCAGGCAGGTCGCTAGGCCGCTCTTACGACCAGAATGGGCGCAAACCAGCCGTCGGCGGCGAGAGCGTCCTTCGACCAGTTTCCACCCGAAGCGGCGGTAGCCGGGCCATCCACGCGCGAGCCGCCGACTGCAATCCATGGTGACATCCGAACCGAGACACTGCCACACCCGGCGCGATTTCCCGATCCGCGCGACAGGCTATACGCTCGCGCCCATGCCCGACGCACCATCCCCGATCCGCGTCGACCGCGCCCCGGTCCTGCCTCTGTGGGCACCCGTGGTAGCAGAGCGGCTGGGCTGCCAGCCCGAGACATTATTGACACCCAGCCGGTTCGTCGCGGGGTCCAGCGCCCGCGCCAAGGCCCGGCGGCTGGGGATCAGCGACGAGAACCAGGACGCCGAGGAACGCCACGCGCGTGCGGCTGAATTGAAACCCCGGCGGCAAACGATCCGTCTGCTCGGTCGGGAAGCGCCTCGGCAAACCCGAGGATATCGTGGAATTGGATCGCCGTTCTCGGATTTTGTGTCGCAATGATCGCGGAACAGACGTTGGT
>PLXO01000180.1 GCA_003151425.1 Acetobacteraceae bacterium | reverse complement strand
CCTATGGGGCTTGACCCGGCCATCCGGCGCGGCACCGTTCTGGAGTGGATGGCCGGGACAAGCCCGGCCATGACGGCTAGGCAGCAGCCTCGGCCTTCTCCGGCCGCACAACCGTCGTCGTAACCGCCCCCCCCGCCTGCTCCACCGCCGCCTTCGCCGCCGCCGAGGCGCCGGACACCGTGATGGTGATGGCCCGGCCGATCTTCCCCGTCGCCAGCAACCGCACACCGGCCACCTTGCGGCCGCTCACCAGACCGGCCGCGCGCAGCGTATCCTCGGTGATCGGCTGCGTGGCGTCCAGCTTGCCCGCCTCGATCGCGTAGGCCAGCGCGCCGAGATTGATCGGCGCGTATTCCTTGCGGAACGGGTTCCAGAACCCGCGCTTCGGCAGCCGGCGATAGATCGGCAACTGGCCGCCCTCGAAGCCGTTCAGCGCCACGCCGGCACGTGCCTTCTGGCCCTTCACGCCCTTGCCCGAGGTCTTGCCCTTGCCGGACCCGATACCGCGCCCGAGTCGCTTGGATTTCAGCCGCGAACCAGGTCGGTCGCGCAAGTTATTGAGGTGCATTTCAGCCCAACTCCTCGACCTTGATCAGGTGGGCCACCTTGCGGATCATCCCGCGCGCCGAGGGCGTGGCCTCCAGCTCGCGCGTGCTGCGCTGCTTCTTGAGGCCAAGCCCGATCAGCGTTGCCTTCTGCCCCGGCTTGCGCCCGAGCGGCGAATGCATCTGCGTCACGCGCACCTTAGGCATCGGGAGCGCCCTCCTGAGCCGGTGGGACGTCCGGCACCGCGGCCACCGGCACCCCTCCGACGACGGCGATCGGGGGCCGGCCGAACAGGTCGGCCACCTTCTTGCCGCGGCGATTGGCCACCGAGCGCGGCGAGGCGACACTCTGCAGCGCGGCGAACGTCGCTTTCACCATGTTGTGCGGGTTGCGGCTGCCGAGCGACTTGGCCACCACGTCGCCGATGCCCAGCGTCTCGAACACCGCGCGCAGCGGGCCGCCGGCGATGATGCCGGTGCCGGCTGGGGCGGTGCGCAGGATCACGTTGCCGGCGCCGTAGTGGCCTTCCACGTCATGGTGCAGCGTGCGGCCTTCCTTCATCGGCACGCGGATCATGGCGCGCTTGGCCCGCTCGGTCGCCTTGCGGATTGCCTCCGGCACCTCGCGCGCCTTGCCGGCGCCGTAGCCAACGCGGCCCTTCTGGTCGCCCACCACCACCAGCGCCGCGAAGGCAAACCGCCGGCCGCCCTTCACCACCTTGGCCACCCGGTTGATGGTGACCAGCTTGTCGATGATGTCGTCGCCACCTTCGCCGTGGCGGTCGCGTTCGCGGTCACGGCCCCGACCACCTTCGCGTGCATCACGTGCCACTATGTCTGTCTCCCTAGCCCGTCCATCGCCTAGAACGCCAGGCCGCCTTCGCGGGCGGCCTCGGCCAGCGCCTTGACGCGGCCGTGATAAAGATACGAACCGCGATCGAACACCACCGCGGTGACGCCGGCGGCCAGCGCGCGTTCGGCCACCAGCTTGCCGACCGCGGCGGCGGCCGCCTTGTCGGCGCCGGTCTTCAGCTCNNCTGTCATCGATCACCTGGGCATAGATGTGCTTGCCGGAACGAAACACCGACAGCCGCGGCCGCCCGCCGGCCTTCTGGCGCAACTGGAAGCGCAGGCGCTCGCGCCGCCGCTCCCGCAGACCCTGACTCGCGCTCATGCTACTTCTTCTTGCCTTCCTTGCGGCGGACCTGTTCGGTGCCGTAGCGCACGCCCTTGCCCTTGTACGGTTCGGGCGGCCGGAACGCCCTGATCTCCGCCGCCACCTGGCCGACCAGGCGCTTGTCCACGCCCTCCACCTTGATCGCGGTCGGCCGCTCACAGGTGATCTTGATACCCTTCGGCACCGGATAGTGAATCGGGTGAGAGAAGCCGAGATTCATCTCCAGCCGGTTGTTCTGCACCGCGGCGCGGAAGCCGGTGCCGGTGATCTCCATCGACCTGGTGTAACCGGTGGACACGCCATGCACCATCGAGGCGACCAGCGCGCGCGTGGTGCCCCACATCATCCGCGCCTGCTGCTCGGTGCTGCGCGGCGTCACGGTGACATGGTTGCCGTCGACCTTGGCCTCGATACGGTCGGTCAGCGCAAGCGACAGCTCGCCGAGCTTGCCCTTGGCGGTGAGGATGCCGTCGGCGACCGCCACCTGGACGCCGGCCGGGATCTCCACCGGATATTTGCCAACGCGCGACATCACAATGACTCCGTCAGAATACGCAGCGCCAGACCACGCAGCATCACGTCACGCGGCATCACGCCACGCAGCATCAGACCACGCGGCATCAAACCGGGCAGCATCAGAACACCCGGCAGAGGATCTCGCCGCCAACATTGGCGGCGCGCGCCTCGGCATCGCTCATCACGCCGCGCGGCGTGGACAGGATCGAGACGCCGAGCCCGGCATAGACCCGGGGCAGCTCCTTGATCCGGGAATAGACCCGCCGGCCCGGCTTGGAAATGCGCGTGATTTCCTTGATGACCGGTTCGCCTGCGTCATATTTCAGCTCGATGCGCAACTGCGCCACGCCGGAGCGCAGTTGCTCGGCGGCGAAGCCGCGGATGAAGCCCTCCCGCTTCAGCACATCCAGCACGTTGGCCCGCAGCCGCGAGGCCGGCGCCACGCAGGTGCTGTGGCGCGCGCGCTGCGCATTGCGGATCCGGGTCAGCATATCGCCCAGGGGGTCGGACATCGACATCGTGCGCCCCTCCTACCAGCTTGCCTTGGCCATGCCGGGAATCTGCCCCGACGAGGCCAGTTCGCGCAGCGCGATGCGGCACAGCTTGAACTTGCGATAGTTGCCGCGCGAACGCCCGGTCAGCAGGCAGCGCAGCCGCACGCGCACCGCGGCACCGTTGCGCGGCAGTTGCGCCAGCTTCAACGTGGCGTTGAAGCGGTCTTCCACCGGCAGCGTGCGGTCCATCACGACCGACTTGAGCGCGGCGCGCTTGGACTTGTCGCGCTTCGTCTTGCGCTCACGCATCAAATTGCGGTTGACCTGAGAGAGTTTGGCCATCCTGTCTTAGTCCTCCGGAACCCTTCGACCCCCGGAACAAGTCCGGCGGCTGACGGTTTTCCCAAAATGTTCAGTTGGCGAACGGCAGATCGAACGCCTTCAGCAACGCTTTCGCTTCCGCGTCGGTGCGCGCGGTGGTGACGAACTGGATGTCCATCCCGCGCACCGTGTCGACCCGGTCGTAGTTGATCTCCGGGAACACGATCTGCTCCTTCAGCCCCATGGCGAAGTTGCCGCGCCCGTCGAAGCCCTTGCCGGTGATGCCGCGGAAGTCGCGCACGCGCGGCAGGGCGATGGTGAACAGCCGGTCCATGAACTCATACATGCGCGCCTTGCGCAGCGTGACCTTGCAGCCGATCGGCAGCCCCTTGCGGATCTTGAACCCGGCGATCGCCTTCTTCGCCAGCGTCTTCACCGGCTTCTGGCCGGCGATCGCGGTGAGCTCCGACACCGCGGCGTCCAGCTTCTTCTGGTCCGCCGTCGCGTCGCCCACGCCCATGTTGATGACGATCTTTTCGAGCCTGGGTACCTGCATCGGGTTGCTGTAGCCGAACTCGCTGGTCAGCCTGGCGCGCACCTCGTCACGGTAGCGCCGCAGCATCCGCGGCATCTCCTCGGGCGAGGCCTGGGCGACGATGCCGGTATCGGTCGACTTCTCCCGCGCAATCTTCTGCGGCGGCCCGCCGCCACGCGCCGCAGCGCCGCCACCCGAGGGCTTGCCGACGACCGGCTTGCCGCCTGATTTCCCCGCTGGCTTCCCGGTTGGTTTCCCGGGGGACTTCCCAGGGTTCTTGCCGCCCCCGGGCTTCTTCTTCGTGTCGCTCATTGCACTTGCCTCAGCTCTCGATCACGGCGCCGGTCGCCTTGGCGACACGCACCTTGGTCTTGTGGGCATCGTCGAGCACGCGGAACCCGACCTTGGTCGGCTTCTCGCTCTTCGGATCGATCAGCATCAGGTTCGACAGGTGGATCGTCGCCTCTTCCTCGACGATGCCGCCCGGCTGCGCCATGCCCTTCGGCTTGACGTGCTTGGTGGCAACGTTCACCCCCTGCACCAAGGCGCGGTCGGCGCGCGGGAACACCCGCAGCACCTCGCCGCGGCGGCCCTTCCCGGCCCCCGTGATCACTACCACCGTGTCGCCCTTGCGGATGCGCGCGGCCATTAAAGCACCTCGGGCGCGAGCGAAATGATCTTCATGAACTTCTTGGCGCGCAGCTCACGCACCACCGGGCCGAAGATGCGGGTGCCGATCGGCTCCAACTGCTTGGTGATCAGCACTGCCGCATTGCGGTCGAAGCGGATCGCCGAGCCGTCGGGACGCCGCACCGGATAGGAGGTGCGCACGATCACCGCCTGGTGCACGTCGCCCTTCTTCACCTTCCCGCGCGGGATCGCCTCCTTCACCGAGACGACGATCACGTCGCCGACCGAGGCAGTCCGGCGCCGCGTGCCGCCCAGCACCTTGATGCATTGCACGCGGCGGGCACCGGAGTTGTCGGCGACTTCCAGATTGGACTCGACCGAGATCATGACGCGGCTCCTTCAGCGTGTGCCCCGGCAGCATGTGGCCCGGCAGCCGATGCGCCCGCGGCCACTTGATCAGCCGACAAGTGACCAGCCGCCAGGTGAGCCGTCGCGGACGAGCCTAGCGGCGCGCCGTTGCGCTCGATCACCTGCCAGGTCTTGCGCTTGCTGATCGGGCGGCATTCCTCGATGCGGACCGTATCGCCGGTCTTGCACAGATTGGCTTCGTCATGCGCCGCGTATTTCTTTGAGCGGCGAATGAACTTCTTGTACAACGGATGCATGATGCGACGATCGACAAGCACCGTGACGGTCTTGTCCATCTTATCGCTGGTCACGCGACCGGAGAGAACGCGCTTCGGCATCTGTCGCCGGTCTCCTGTTACTTGGCCACGACGGAGGAGCGGTGCTTCTCCGTCAGGATTGTTTTCGCCCGCGCGATCTCGCGCCGCACCTCGCGCATCCGTCCGGTGCCTTCCTGCTGACCGGTCGCGCGCTGGAACCGCAGATTGAACTGTTCCTTGCGCAGATCGAGCAGCAGCGTCCCGAGCTCGTCCGGCGTCTTGGTGCGGACGTCGCCCGCCTTGTTCTGGACAGCCTTGTTCGCGGGCTTGGCCATCAGGCGTCTCCCATCCGGGCGACGAACTTGGTGCGGATCGGCAGTTTCGCGGCACCCAGCGTCAGCGCCTCGCGCGCCAGGGTGCTCGGCACGCCATCGACCTCGAACATGATGCGGCCGGGGGCGACGCGGCAGACCCAGAACTCGGGCGAGCCTTTGCCGGAGCCCATGCGCACCTCGGCCGGCTTGGTCGACACCGGCACGTCCGGGAAGATGCGAATCCAGACGCGCCCGGTGCGCTTCATCGCGCGCGTGATGGCACGCCTTGCCGCCTCGATCTGGCGCGCGGTGATTCGTTCCGGCTCCAGCGCCTTCAGCCCGTAGGTGCCGAAGTTCAACGTGAACCCACCCTTGGCGTTGCCATGGATGCGGCCCTTGTGCGCCTTGCGGTAGATGGTGCGCTTGGGTTGCAGCATTGTGGTTCTACCGATCCATCTAGCGTTGCGGCGCCTGCTCGGCGGCGCGGCGGTCCTGCGACATCGGGTCCTGCGCCATGATCTCGCCCTTGAACACCCAGACTTTTACCCCGCAGGTGCCGTAGGTCGTTTTCGCCGTCGCCTGGCCATAATCGATGTCCGCACGCAGCGTGTGCAGCGGCACGCGGCCCTCGCGGTACCACTCCACCCGCGCGATCTCCGCCCCGCCCAGCCGGCCGCCGCAGTTGATGCGGATGCCCAGCGCGCCGAGCCGCATCGCCGACTGCACCGCGCGCTTCATCGCCCGGCGGAACGCCACGCGCCGTTCGAGCTGCTGGGCGATGTTCTCAGCGACAAGCTGGGCGTCGATCTCCGGTTTCCGAATTTCGACGATGTTCAGCGACACGTCGGCTTTGGCCATCCGGCTCAGTTCTTTTTTCAGAACCTCGATGTCCTGGCCCTTCTTGCCGATCACCACGCCGGGGCGCGCCGCGTAGATCGTCACGCGCGGCTTCTTCGCCGGCCGCTCGATCACCACGCGCGAGACGCCGGCGCCGTGCAGCTTCTTGCGCAGATGGCCGCGCAGCATCAGGTCCTCGTGCAGCATGGTGGCGTAGTCGGCGCCGGCGTACCAGCGGCTGTCCCAGGTGCGGTTGATGCCGAGCCGCATCCCGATCGGATTGACCTTGTGACCCATGCTATGCGGCCTCCTTCCCGGCGGCGTCTTCCGCGCGCTCGGCGACGACGATCTTCAAATGGCTGAACCACTTCTCGATCCGCGCGGAGCGGCCGCGGCCGCGGGCATGGAAGCGGCGCATCACCATCGAGCGGCCCACTTCGGCGCGCGATACCACCAGCCGATCGACATCGAGCTGATGGTTGTTCTCGGCATTGGCGATCGCGCTCTCCAGCGCCTTTCTCACGTCCTTGGCGATGCGCCGCTTGGAGAAGGTAAGCGTGGCGACCGCCTTGCTGGCCGGCTGGTTGCGGATCAGCCCGGCGACCAGGTTCAGCTTGCGCGGCGAGACGCGCAGGTTGCTGACGATGACCTGCGCTTCGGTGTCCGCGAGAACGCGGGGATGTTTCGGCTTGCTCATGGTTAGGCCCGCCTGGCTTTCTTGTCGGCGGCATGCCCGGTGAAGGTGCGGGTGGGCGAGAATTCGCCGAACTTGTGGCCGACCATGTTCTCGTTCACCTGCACCGGCAGGAACTTGCGCCCGTTGTAGACGCCGAACGTCAGGCCGACGAACTGCGGCAGGATGGTCGAGCGGCGCGACCAGGTCTTGATGATCTCGTTGCGGCCCGACGCGCGCGAGGCTTCGGCCTTGGCGAGCATGTACCCGTCGACGAACGGGCCTTTCCAGACGGAGCGTGCCATCCTACTTGCGCCCTCTCACTTGCCGACTTTCCGGCGGCGAACGATCATGCTGTCGGTGCGCTTGTTGCCGCGCGTCTTGTAACCCTTGGCCGGCTGGCCCCAGGGCGAGACCGGATGCCGGCCGCCGGAACTCTTGCCCTCGCCGCCGCCCAGCGGATGGTCGACCGGGTTCATCGTGACGCCGCGGTTGTGCGGCATCCGGCCGAGCCAGCGCGAGCGGCCCGCCTTGCCGATCTTCTGGTTCATGTTGTCGGGGTTGGACACCGCGCCGATCGAGGCGATGCACTCGGCGCGCACCAGGCGCACCTCGCCCGACATCAGCTTGATCTGCGCCCAGCCGGAATCCTTGCCGACGAGCTGGGCATAGGTCCCCGCGGCGCGCGCGATCTTGCCGCCGGCGCCGGCCTTCATTTCGATGTTGTGCACGATGGTCCCGACCGGGATCGCGGCCAGCGGCTTGGCGTTGCCCGGCTTGATGTCGGCGCGCTCGCCGGCTTCCACCATGTCGCCGGCGCGCAGCCGCTGCGGCGCCAGAATGTAGGCGAGCTCGCCGTCCTGGTACTTGATCAGCGCGATGAACGCGCTGCGGTTCGGGTCGTATTCAAGCCGCTGCACCACCGCCGGCACGCCGAATTTTCGCCGTTTGAAGTCGATCGCACGGTACGACTGCTTGTGACCGCCGCCGCGGAACCGGCTGGTGATGTGGCCGTGGTTGTTGCGCCCGCCGGTGTGGTTCTTGCCCTCGGTCAGGCCCTTGACCGGCTTGCCCTTCCACAGATCGGAGCGGTCGATCAGCACCGTGCCGCGCAGGCTGGCGGTGACCGGGTTGAAATTCCTCATCGGCATTGCTGTGGTTCCCCGCCGCTCATGCGAGTACGTTGGTGAAGTCGATCGACTGGCCCGCTTCGAGCTTGACGAACGCCTTCTTCACATCGGACCGCACGCCGGGCCTGCCCTTGAATTTTCGCGTTTTGCCCTTCTGCACCAGCGTGTTCACGCCGAGCACCTTGACGCCGAACAAGCCCTCGACTGCGGCCTTGATCTCCGGCTTCGAGGCGCTGAGGGCCACGCGGAACGCCACCTGGTTCAGCTCCGACAACCCGGTTGCCTTCTCGGTGATCAGTGGGGCGCGGATGATGTCGTACATCGCCTCGCGCGAAAGCTGCTTTTTCCGTTTGGCCACGGTCTTTCGGGTCTCGCTCATGCCGCACCTCCTTCGGCCTGATCGCCTGTGGTGTGGTCGCCTCGGGCCGGATCGGCCGCGGTCTGATCGGCAACGGTCGGATCGGTTTCGGTATGATCGGTAGCGGTATGATCGTCTGCGGTGTGGCCGGCCGCGGTCTGATCGGCAACGGTATGATCGTCTGCGGTATGATCGGCTACGGTTTGATCCTCCGCGGCGTCAGCTCCTTCGGCCTGATCCTCGTCGGCCGCTACCTCTTTGGCCGAAGCCCCCTTGGCCAGCCGCGCCTTCAGCCCTTCGACGCCGGCAGTGGTGATCGCCAGCACGTCATGGTTCAGGATGTCGTAGACATTGGCGCCAAGGCTCGGCAGCACATCGAGGCCTGGGATGTTGCGGCTGGCGCGCAGGAAACCGGCGTCCACCGCTTGATCCACCACCAGGGTCGAGCGCCAGCCCAGCGCCTTCAGCTTCTTCGCCAGTTCGCCGGTCTTCGCCACGCCGGCGACGGCGTCCAGCACGATCAGCTTGCCCTCCGCCTGCTTCTGCGACAGCGCGGAGATCAGGCCCAGCCGGCGCACTTTCTTCGGCAGGCTGTATGCGTGCGAATGCGGCACCGGGCCGTGCACGATGCCGCCACCGCGGAACTGCGGCGCGCGCAGGCTGCCCTGGCGCGCGTTGCCGGTGCCCTTCTGACGATACGGCTTCCGGGTGGTGCCCTGCACCTCGCTCAGCCCCTTGGTGCTGTGCGTGCCGGCGCGCCGCTTCGCAAGCTGCCAGTGCACCACGCGCGCCATGATGTCGGCGCGCGGCTTGGCGGCGAAGATCTCGTCCGGCAGCTCGACGGTGCCCAGGCCAGTGGCGCCGTGGCCAGGACTGCCATGCCCGGAGGTGCCATGTTCACTGGCGCCAGCGTCACTGGAGCCTGCGGGGGCGCTGTCGAGGGTGGTAATCGCGATCTGCATCGTCCTGCCCCCGGGTCAGCCGGCCAGCGCCGCCGGATAGGGCGCATCGGCCGGGCGCGCGCGCTTGATCGCGTCACGCACCAGCACATAGCCGCCCCTGGCACCCGGCACGGCACCCTCGATCATCAACAGTCCCTTGTCCGCATCGACCGCCGCCACCTCCAGGTTCAACGTGGTCACCCGCTCGACGCCGAGATGGCCGGCCATTTTCTTGTTCTTGAAGGTCTTGCCCGGATCCTGCCGATTGCCGGTGGAGCCGTGGCTGCGATGGCTGACGGAGACGCCGTGGCTCGCCTCGAGACCCGAGAAGTTCCAGCGCTTCATCGACCCGGCGAAACCCTTGCCCTTCGTGGTGCCACAGACATCGACCTTCTGGCCAACGACGAAATGCGCCGCCGACAGCGTTGCCCCCGGCTCCAGCAGCGCGTCCTGCGCCACGCGGAACTCGACCAGCTTCGCCTTCGGCTCGACCTTCGCCTTGGCGAAATGACCTTTGTTCGGCTTCGACACGTTCTTCACCTTGGCCTTGCCCCAGCCGAGCTGGACCGCGTTGTAGCCGTCCTTCTCCACGGTGCGCGCGGCCACCACCTGCACATGGTCGAGGTGCAGCACGGTCACCGGCACATGGGTGCCGTCGTCGCGGAAGATCCGCGTCATGCCGAGTTTCTTGGCCAGCAATCCGGTGCGCATCTGCCCATTCCCGCCCTGGATGGCCTTAGATCTTGATCTCGACGTCGACGCCGGCCGCAAGGTCGAGCTTCATCAGCGCGTCCACGGTCTGCGGCGTCGGCTCGACGATGTCGAGCAGCCGGCGATGCGTGCGCATCTCGAACTGCTCGCGACTTTTCTTGTCGACATGCGGGGAGCGGTTCACGGTGAACCGCTCGATATGCGTGGGCAGCGGGATCGGTCCGCGGACCCTGGCACCCGTGCGCTTGGCGGTGTTCACGATCTCCTTCGTGCTGTTGTCCAGCACGCGATGATCGTACGCCTTGAGCCGGATGCGGATGTTCTGGTTGTCCATCGTTCAGTTTTCCGCCGTATCCCAAGCAGGGGTGTCCCAAGCAAGCTTCGAAAAACGCACGCAACGCACTCTTTGCACTCTTTGCAAAGCACTCTTTGCAAAATGAAAGCCGGCGCCCCCCCCCGGGTATGGCGGGGCGCCGGCCAGACGTTCGGCGCTAGGCCGTGATCGACGCGACGACGCCGGCGCCGACCGTGCGACCACCCTCGCGGATGGCGAAGCGGAGCTGCGGATCCATCGCGATCGGGTGGATCAGTTCCACGTCCATCGTCACGTTGTCGCCGGGCATCACCATCTCGGTGCCTTCCGGCAGTTGCACGACGCCGGTGACATCGGTGGTACGGAAGTAGAATTGCGGCCGGTAGTTGGTGAAGAACGGCGTGTGGCGGCCGCCTTCCTCCTTCGTCAGGATGTAGGCCTCGGCCTTGAACTTGGTGTGCGGGGTGATCGAGCCGGGCTTGGCCAGCACCTGGCCGCGCTCGATGTCCTCGCGCTTGGTGCCGCGCAGCAGCGCGCCGATGTTGTCGCCCGCCATGCCCTGGTCGAGCAGCTTGCGGAACATTTCGACGCCGGTCACCACGGTCTTCTGGGTCGGGCGGATGCCGACGATCTCGACCTCCTCGCCCACCTTGATGATGCCGCGCTCGACGCGGCCGGTGGCCACGGTGCCGCGCCCGGAGATCGAGAACACGTCCTCGATCGGCATCAGGAACGGACGGTCGGTCGCGCGGACCGGCTGCGGGATGTAGCTGTCCACCGCGTCCATCAGCGCATGGATCGATTGTTCGCCGAGCTCCGGATTACGATCTTCCAGCGCGCACAGCGCGGACCCCTTGATGATGGGAATGTCGTCGCCGGGGAACTGGTAGGAGGACAGCAGTTCGCGCAGTTCCATCTCGACCAGCTCGATCAGCTCGGGATCGTCCACCATGTCGATCTTGTTCAGGTAGACCACCAGCGCCGGCACGCCGACCTGACGGGCGAGCAGGATGTGCTCGCGGGTTTGCGGCATCGGGCCGTCGGCGGCGGAGACCACCAGGATGGCGCCGTCCATCTGCGCCGCNNTCCGGCGCCTTGTCGATCTGGTCGTACGCCGTGAACGTCGCACCGCCGGTCTTCGCCAGCACCTTGGTGATGGCGGCGGTCAGCGTCGTCTT
Organism: Acetobacteraceae bacterium; assembly: GCA_003151425.1. Lineage (GTDB taxonomy): Bacteria > Pseudomonadota > Alphaproteobacteria > Acetobacterales > Acetobacteraceae > Palsa-883. The sequence continues at coordinate 10,676 of PLXO01000180.1, read as the reverse complement.
GCCATGGTCCACATGGCCGATCGTGCCGACGTTGCAGTGCGGCTTGGTGCGCTGGAATTTTGCCTTGCCCATCGTCGTTGTCTCCAAACTTAAGTCCGGGGTCGCCGAACCAGGTCCCGGTTTCGGGGTCTACCAGCGGTAATGGCTGAAGGCCTTGTTCGCCTCCGCCATCCGATGGGTGTCTTCACGCTTCTTCACCGCGGTGCCGCGGTTGTTCGCGGCGTCCTGCAGCTCATTCGACAGCCGGTCTTCCATGGTGTGCTCGCCCCGCTTGCGCGCGGCGTCGATGAGCCAGCGGATCGCCAGCGCCTGGCGCCGCTCGGTGCGCACCTCGACCGGCACCTGGTAGGTGGCGCCACCGACGCGGCGCGAGCGCACCTCGACCGCGGGCTTCACGTTTTCCAGCGCCTCGTGGAACATGCGCACCGGATCGGCCTGCGCGCCACCCTTGCGCTTCATGGTGTCCAGCGCGCCATAGACGATGGTCTCGGCGGTCGACTTCTTGCCGTCGTACATCAGCGCGTTCATGAAACGGCTGATCACGACATCGCCGAACTTGGCGTCCGGCAGGATCTCGCGCTTGGTGGCGCGGCGGCGGCGGCTCATGGCTGATTCCCGCGCGTGGGCTGATTCCCAAAGGTGGGCTGGCGCTCCATGGTCGTTCTCACTTCGGCCGCTTGGCGCCGTACAGCGAGCGGCGCTGGCGGCGTTTGGCGATGCCCTGGGTGTCGAGCACGCCGCGTAATATATGGTACCGCACGCCGGGCAGGTCCTTGACGCGGCCGCCGCGGATCAGCACCACCGAGTGCTCCTGCAGGTTGTGGCCTTCGCCGGGGATGTAGCTGACCACCTCGTAGCCGTTGGTCAGCCGCACCTTGGCCACCTTGCGCAGCGCGGAGTTCGGCTTCTTCGGCGTCGTGGTGTAGACGCGCGTGCAGACGCCGCGCTTTTGCGGGCAGCCGGCGAGCGCCGGTACCTTGTTGCGGCTCTTCTGCGGCTCCCGCCCTTTGGCGATGAGCTGATTGATGGTCGGCATGGACCCTGGTGCCCTTTCTTGACCGACTGGCGTGTTCGACTCGTATCCCGACCGCCCGTCCTTGGTCCGACCGTCCCTTCAACAGGTATTGCCCCCCGGCCTGGGCGATCCCAGCCCGCGGGGGGAAGTGGCTTGCGGCCTAGGCCCGCCGGAGGGTTCCGGGGGCGGCGCCGCATGCGCCGGTACCTGCAAAACGACGGCCGGCCCCGGGGGGTCGGCTGAGGGCGCGGAACCTAGTGGGGGGGGCAGGGCGAGTCAAGCGGCTCAGCGGCCGCGGTCCAGCCACCGCGGTTCAGCAGGACGGCCAACCGGTCACGGCCATCTGGCGAACACCTCGTCGAGCGGCAGGCGCCCGTGCTGGTCATCGAGGTTGGTGTATTTGTCGGTTGCGTGATGCACAATGCAGGCGGGCAGGGGCCGCAACGTATCCGCGTCGACCGGAACGAGGTAGCGGTTGGCGAAGCCGCTTTGCACGTTCTCGAGCATTTGCCCCGCCGAGGCGAGCTCGATCACGCCCCAGGACTCGACCGACAGGCTCAATTCCTGCGAGGCACTGCGGGTGCCGAGATGCGCGCGCGCCAGGGCATGATCGAAGATGTACATCGCACAGAATGGAAAGTCCGAATTGACGAACGTCGCCTGGCCGATCTGCAACTTCTGGTGAGGCAGGATTGGCTGGCGGGCCACCTGATCGAGGGAATAGACGCGGCGTTGGGCCAAATTATACTCGCACCGGATGAATGACGGGATGAAGCCAATGCGATCGAGCGCCTGTCTGAAGGCGACAAAATACGCAACATTCTCCGCTGTGAGCAGGATATCGTCTTCCAGATAGATGAACAGGTCGAACGGGCTGGTGTCACTCAGGAATTCGTCCTGAATGATCTTCTTGTGCCGCCACGGCAGGTCCCTGGGGTCATTAAGATTACGTTCGGACCGTATCTCCGTCTCGTCCGAAATGGGCCTGACCAATTGCTGCAACCGCTGCACGTCTGTGGGTTCCACCGCGTCGGTGAGCACGATTGTCTTGACGCGCAGGCAGCCCAATCCGGACAGGAACCGCACCGTCATCCACAGATGGCGAAATCGCGCCGGATCGAACGGCGAGGGTGTGCAAACCAGAATTGACAGGCCGGCGAGAATGCGGGTACCCGCCGCCACGCAGGCGCGAAACGGCGCATCGAGAGCGCTTGCATCGAGCGATGCGACTGGAGCCGTAGTGTGGGGTTTCGTTGGCGTACGCGCTATCTATGTTCATCGCAACCCAGCCTGGAGGCATCGATAGAGGGTGATCGCATAAGGCGGCAGCATTGGAAAGCGTGCGCCACGATTGCATGGCAGCGCGTGAAAACAAAGCCATCCGATATCACATGCGCCCGGCGCTGCCCGCCATCCTGACCGGCGGATGCGGTTACGTCGCGCCGAGCTTCTCTGCGATTACGCGGACGAGGTCGCCCACACACCGCAAGCTATCCATCTCACGTGTGGTGAACTGGAGGTCGAAGCGCTCCTCGAGCGACGCCAGAATCAGTATCATGCGCAGCGAATCCCAGCCCGCGATGTCCGCCGCGGTCATGTCCGGTGTCAGCGACAGTGCCGCGTCCTCGAACACGGTCCGGAACGTCGCCGTCAGGCCGTCCATGATAGCGGTCTCATCCATGCCCGAGGCCTTCCATCTCATGCGCGCTGATACAGGCCGGCGCAGCCAAAGCAGCCAATGAACCGGAAATCGGGCGGCATCCGCTCAAGCACCGTGGCCAGTACGCGGTTTAAGGGATGATTGCCGGCGTCCTTGTAGTCATGGAACAGCACGAATCCGCCGGGCGCCACCACCTCATGCATCCGGTCGCACGCGAGCACCATCGGCTCGTAGGCATGAGAATGGTCGACGAACACGAACTCGAAGCATCGCCCCTCGGCTGCCATCGCGAGGCATAAATCGTTCGCATCGCCGTGCCGTAGTTCCACCACTTCGAGCACACCCTTGCCGGTGAGATTCTGTCGCGCCGTTTCGATCAAGCCGGCATCGATATCAACCGTGATGAGGCGCCGCGTCGGATCCGTCGCCTTGAGCGCGGTCGCGATGATGAAGGCGGACAAGCCGCGGTTGGTGCCCAGCTCCAACACGTCGCCACTGGTATGCACGGTCAGCTCATATAACTTGAGTGCGTCGGCATGCATCAACCATCCATCGACACCGAGGTTTACGAGGAAGCCGTCGCTTGGGTGCTCGGCCAGGTGGCGGTGGAAATCGTCGATGTAATGTTCCTTTGACGGAAAGGTCGGCTGATATGGCGTGGGAACATTGATGTTCTGCGGCGTGATCATTGTCTGGGGGTAGCGAAGAATGGCGCCGGTGCGCTCAAGCTGTGCCAGAATCGCGGGCAATTCGGTGGTGCTGCGAAGGTGCAGGCCGGCACGATATGCCGCGAACGCAGCTTCCTCGCTGGGCCACCTCGCAACCTCCTGGAGGATCTGGGGATAATTCTCGGACAGTGTGGTCGACGCGGGATCAAGCGCGCGCACCATTGCCAGGCCCGATGGCGAGGCGTCGAAGACATCGATCATCAGATCGGGGCGGTATTTTTGCAGCACGCCTATGACCTTCCACACATCGCCGGTCCACCATCCCGGATGGGTCGAGCGGGATTTGCGGAAGTCATCCAACCGGTCGCGGCTTGTCATGTAGACGTCGGGCGGCACCACATCGTGGATCAGGATCATGGACCGCGCCGTCGCATGCCGTTCTACATTGATGAAGTCGCGCAGCATGATCTCGTAGTGGAGCTTGGGACCATCGAGGAATGCCAGCTCGATCGGGCCGCCGAGGTATCTCGCCGGGTCGTGATCAGCGAAAAACGTCTCACTCGACATCTGGAAAAGCGACAACCCGGTCCTCGACCCAAACGCCGTCTTGTCCAGCATCATCCACGGGTCGATCGCAACCGACGGGCATTCGGCCAGCGCCAGCGCTTCTCCAAGTTGCGTGCCGATTTCCAGATATGCCCGCGGCCGCAGCGCGCCATGCAGTTGCTTCAGGAACGCCAGATAGAGCGCGCCTTGATGGTCCGGGTACGATACGGTCGGCAGAAACGCCTCGAAGGCGACCGCGGGTGATGACATCGGCGATGACATGACCGATGAGAGGGGCCGCGAGGGGGGCGATGAGGGGAGCGCTGCGGCAGGCACTGCCTTGTCGGCGCCCGTCGGCGATGGCGTCTGCGGCATGCGGCCCGGAAGCAATGACTCCAGCGCGAACCTGACCCGGTCTGATTCGATGCGGAAGTCGCTCGGTGTGATATCGCGCCGCGCTTCGATGACCTGTCCGAAGATCTCCGCGTAGCGAAGTCCCCTCTGATCGGCGAGCGTGGCGTGAAACGGGTCCGGCCAGTCCCCGGGCGAGAGCGCGATGACCAGCGTCGATGGGCGGCAAAACGCGATGTTGGCCAACTGCGGCGCCTTCACCCCGATCACCGCCTCGGCATCGGCGAACATCGCGATGCGGTCCGCCATTCCGTGCAATTCCGGTCTGACAACCTCGAACCCGAATTCGGCGCACAGCTCGATGACCGCCGACTCGTTTCGTAGCTGCGGTCGTTCCGTGACCCCCTGCCAAAGATAGAGGCGGCGCGTCGGTGGTCTGGATTGCGGGTCGTCGCGATGGACCGAGGTGCGCGAATGCAGCGCGGACAGCGCCGCGGGCAGCATGAACACCGGTGGAATGTAAACAGGTGTGATGTAATGCAGATCGGAAAAGCGCCAGACTTCGTGATCGGGATGCTCCAGGATCCGTGCGCCGGGCGCGAGCATGGCAAGCAGTTCGTGCATGGCTGCGCGCAACCCGTGATCGTCCTCCTTGCCGATGACGAGCTGAATCTTGGTGACATCCAGCCGGGTTGATGCGAAGGCAAGCAGGCTGGCGGCATCGACCAGCCACTGACGGTAATTTCGCCACCATGGTCGTTTCAGCAGCAGTGCCGGATCGCGCACACTGCGCTTGAGAGGGGCCGAAAGTCGGAACCGCTGGTCGCCGAGGTCCGTCAAGCCGTTAGGCACCAGGCCGCTTTGCAGGAATTCCCAGCAGCTCTCGTTCAGCAGATTCCCGTCCCGGGTGATGACCGCGCCTTGGCCGGTCACCAGCGCCCGCTCGAGCACCACCTTCAGGATCGCGTCGAAGCCTTGCCTTTGGTCGGTGTAGTAACGGTGATACGCATCCTGCAGGTTGGGGTCGAGACCGGCGGTATCCTGCAGGACCGGCTGGCGTCGCGTGTATTCACCTGCCGGCTCCAGAACACTGATCCCGCGGATCCCGCCGACGGATGGATCGAGCTCAGCGCGTTTGGCCAGGTCGCGCAGCGAGGCCGGTATGATCGTCCCACCGGCCTCATCCGCCGCCGTGTGCGAGCCCAGCAGCGCAAGCGCCGTCGCACAGATCGTGCGCCAAGCGGCGTTGCTGATGTTCGTCATTCCATCGTACGGGGCGAACCGATCGATCACACCGCGCAGCAGGCCGTCCGCAAGTTGCTCGACGCTGCCGACGCGACCTGGCGCTGCGTCCGCCGCGCACACCCACAAGAGCGTGGCTGGACCATGGCGTCGCAACGCGGCCAGCAATCGCCGCACGCGCATGACGTCGATCGCGACGTTGCACTTCCAGACGAAGATTTTCTCGGCCGATGCAAGATCGGTCAGCAGCTTTCGGCGCAGAAAGCGCAGCCTTATCGTTTCGTTCCTGCGCAACGTCGCTGCCTCGACGTCGGTTGGGCCCAGGAACGTATGGTAGAAGAGTCCGTAGACGGACTCTCGCACGACGTATTCCTGGTGACCCGGCTCGCCGGCAAGAATAACCTCGACGGTGTCCGGATCGCCTAGCCCGTCGAACCCGCGGTCCAGGGCAGTGACAAGGTCTTCCAACCGATCCTCTGCCGCACCCGGAAAGCCCGCGAACCGCAGCAGGCCCAATGGTTCGGCACCGGCCTCGCGCTGCACCAGACCGAACTCGCAACTGTCGCCGAGCGATTCGAAGCATGCGACAAGGCGATCCGGTTCCATGCAAGCCGATCCCATTGATACGCCAAAAAAGATGCGCGCCGTGCTCCTAGGGTATCCACCCAGACCCCGGTAGGCCAGCAATTCTCATTATGGTGCGACGACGTTGCCTCATCGTCATGGCCGTCCCCGGGTCAAGATGCCCGGGGACGGCCATGACGATGAGGGGACCCGCCCGAGCCAAAATAAGAAGTGCTCCCGCCGGGCATCCGCCCGGAACCATTCTATCATCCGGCGCGCTCGCCGTGCCGGCCATACGCGTGCCTATCCGGCCGGGGCGCGCACAACGGTGACGTCGGGGCCCCCAGGCCGACAGAACGCCATCAGGTTCTGCGCCAGGCGCGGAACGTTGATGGCGAACTGGTGCATCGACTGTCGCCCATCGCCGCCCACGGCCGGTCCAAACATCTCACCGTAGGTCATGCCGCGCTGACCCGCGAGGTCCCAGAAAAACGGATCCGGCCAGTCGGCGGGAGACAGCACGAAGACGCTCGCGGCATTTGAGCAGAACACGATATTGGTGAGCGCCGCTCCCTTCACGCCGATCACGTGGTCGGCCGATTGGAACAAAGCGGCTTGTTCGCGAAGGCTGTATCGCTCCGGCGACACCACCTCGAAGCCAAGCTGCTGGCACAGCGCGACCACCTCAGCCTCATTGACCAGTTGACGCCCCAGGCTGCTGTCCCGCGCAACATACAGCCGGCGCCTGGCGGTTGAAGGGGGCTGTCCGCTTTGGAGCCGCGCGGCGAGACCCGCGACGGCGGCAGGCTGCTTGGTGAGCGGCGGGATTTGCTGCGGCGTGATGTAATGCAACGCGGCAACGGTCCATGTCTCGTCATCCGGCTGCTCGATCACCTGTCGTCCTGGCGCCAGGATGTCCAGAGTCTCCCGCATGATCGACCGCATCTTTGGGTTTTCGTGCAGCCCGACAATGATCTGGCAGTTATCTGGCAAGTTGATCGCTGACAACTGGGTCAGCAGCGTGGCGCCGTCCATCAGCCAATGCCCGTAGTTGCGCCAGAATGGCCGCTTCACCAGGAGCGCTGGCCGATCGATGTGCCGCGATGGAGGCTGCTCGAGCCGATAGTGGCCGTTCGCCGTTTTGGCGAGGTGCGGCGGAAGGCCACCATGGGAGAAGAACTCCCAGCAGGTATCGATCAGCAGCGCCCCGCCCGCGGTGACCACGGCCCCTTGGCCAAACACGGTTGCATCGCGCAGGGCCACGTGAAACGTCGGCTTGTAGGCTTGCTCCAGCCGCTCGAGGTATTCCGCGTAGACGATCTGGGTCAGACGCAAGGCATCCTCGGTGTCTTGGCAGACCGGGACGCGGCGCGCGTAACGCCCGGCCGCGGCGACGAGGGCCACATACAGGAAGTCGTCGCGAATCACCGCTTCGCGCTGCGCGATCTCCAGCAGCTCGGATAGCGCTATGCAGGCGACCTCGCGCTGCGTCGTCGTCGTGGCGTCGCCATGTCCATCGCCAAGTCCGTCGCCAAGTCCGTCGCCAAGTCGGTCGCCAAGTCGGTCGTCGATGTGGGCGCCCTCGGGGCGGGCGGGGTGGGCATCGTCGGTGTGGGATGACGCTGACGGCGACGGTGACGGGCCAGGTTGGTCGGTATCGGTCATCGCTTGTGGTGGGGGGACGTCCCAAATATGCGCGCCGGACTCGCCAACGTCCGCCGCGGGCACACCGTAAACCTCGACCTGGTCCAGATGGAGATAGGTGTAACCCAACGCCGTCACCCGCAGCCGGCTTGCCGTCGCCGGCGAGGGCAGTTTCAGAACCAGCGGGTAGCCGTCGGCGCCGCCGATCGGCTGACTGCCGTCATCGCTGTAGATTGGTGCCCAGACGCCGTCCGCGGCCGCCAGATCGATGCGAAACGCACCAAGCCGCTCGCGCAACAAGGGCTGGCTGACCCGGTTGAAGACGCGTATCTCGTAAATCAGGTGCAGGCCGCCGAGATCGACCATCCACCAGGGTGTTTTCTCCAGGCCGGTGTGGAACTGCGCCTCTCCGGTAATGCTGCCACTGGTGGCGCCCGCGGCGTCGTCCTCGGTTGTGGCCCCGCGGGACCATTCCGAGATCGAACTCTGGGTCGCCTGCTTGCCGCGTGCGATATTCGGCAGGTGCGGGGCCGGCACGATTTGATGCATGCGATCGTCGTGCAGCCGGCGGCGCCAGAAATCCGCGAGATAGGTGTCCTCAGCCGCACTCAACGTCTGCAGCATCCCGGGTAAACTTCCGCCGTCGACCATCCGCTGCCAACCTGTTTGGCCGGTGAACTCGCCCAGCGTTCCACGTTCGATCCGGATCTGGAAATCGCGCTCCGACTTGAACGCGTAATGGTTGACGAATCCGATTCCGCGAATGCGCGCCTGGATCTCTCCCGACTTGACATAGGTCGCGCCTCCGTCGTCGCCGGCGATGAGGTGCATTGGTCGTCCCAGCACGTTGACTGCGCGGAAGTCGGGGCCGAACACGTCGTCCCAGCCATGCCAGACGTAGATTTTATGGTCGATGCGCGACAGGTCGATCTTCGCGCTGCGGGTGATCGTCTTGGTACTTTGATGCACCCGGTCCTCGCGCCGTGTGTAGGTAGTCAGCACGCTGCCGGGCGGGCGTTCCACGTGGCCGTTTGGGCCGAAGAAGGACCAGTTGAAGTGGATCGCGTCCCAGTTCGCCGGACAGCGTCGCAGAAACTCCCTGATATCATTTAGCTGGGGCAGCACGAGGAATTCATCGACGTCCAGGAATGCGACCCACTGCGATGCGTCCTTATAGTGACGCAGCCCGTGCATCATCATGTGGAACTGCTGACCCTGGAACGGAAAGTGGTGGAATGTCACGAATGGCGTCGCACCGCGACAGAAAGGCAGCACCTGCCCGTAAAGATCGGCCGGATCGTCGTCATTGCAATACAGATACACATGATCGAAGCCGATCGACTGATGGTACAACAGCCATTCGGTGATGTGCACGGTTTCCCATCGCGCACAGGCCATGATCGAAACGTTGTACTTCGGCTCCGCCACAGGTTTCTCCAATCCGGTCCGCGCGCCCAGGATAGCGGACAGCCGGCTGGCTTTCCCAGTTTCCTGCACGTCGGGCAGGACGATTTAAGTCGTGCCGGGGCGGTCGGTTTGCGGCTACGAGAAAGGGCCGGTGGGACAATCGTACCACCGGCCCCACACTCTCCAACCCTGTAACCGGCGCGCTACTCGGCCGCCTTCGCCGCCTCCGGGCTGCCCAACGTCAACGTGCGCTGGTCGCGCCCGGCGGCGATCGCCCGCAGCCGGTTCATCACCGCCCCGGTGCCCGCCGGGATCAGCCGGCCGACGATGACATTCTCCTTCAGCCCCATCAGGCTGTCAGTCTTGCCCGCCGTGGCCGCCTCCGTCAGCACCCGCGTGGTCTCCTGGAACGAGGCCGCGGAGATGAAGCTGCTGGTCTGCAGGCTCGCCTTGGTGATGCCCTGCAGCACCGGCATCGCGTTCGCCGGACGATCGGCCTTGCCCAGCTTGGCGTTGACCGCGTCGAACTCCGTGCGGTCGATCTGCTCGCCGGCCAGGAAAGTGGTGTCGCCCGGATCCAGGATCTCCACTTTCTGCAGCATCTGGCGGACGATCACTTCGATATGCTTGTCGTTGATCTTCACGCCCTGCAGCCGATAGACGTCCTGGATTTCGTTTACCAGGTAGTCCGACAGCGCCTCGACGCCCAGCACCTTCAGGATGTCGTGCGGCACGCGAGGACCATCGACCAGCGGATCGCCGCGCAGCACGAAGTCGCCCTCCTGCACTGAAACGTGCTTGCCCTTCGGGATCAGGTACTCGGTGTCCTCGCCGGTCTCGTCGTTCTTCACGATGATGCGGCGCTTCGCCTTGTAGTCCTTGCCGAACTCCACGCGGCCGTCGATTTCCGCGATCACCGCGTGATCCTTCGGCCGCCGCGCCTCGAACAGTTCGGCTACGCGCGGCAGACCGCCGGTGATGTCGCGGGTCTTGCTGCCCTCGCGCGGGATGCGCGCCAGCACGTCGCCCGCGGCGACCATGACGCCGTTGTCGACCGAAAGGATCGAGTCCGGCGACAGGAAGTAGCGCGCATCGGAGCCGCTCGGCAGCCGCAGCACCTCGCCGGCCTCGTCCTTGAGCTGCAGCCGCGGCCGCAGATCGGCGGTCTTCGCCCCCTGCTTGTAGTCGACCACGACCTTGGAGGTGAGGCCGGTGACCTCGTCCACCCGCTCGACCAGCGTGATGCTGTCGATCAGGTCGATATACTCCAGTCGGCCGGCCCGCTCGGTGATGATCGGCAGCGTGTAGGGGTCCCACTCGGCGAGTTTCTGCCCGCGCGCGACGAGCTGGCCCTCATCGACCAACAGCCTGGCGCCGTACGGCACCCGGAAGCGGGCGCGTTCGCGGTGCTTGTCGTCGGTCAGCACGATCTCGCAGTTGCGGCTCATGACCACCGGCGCGCCCTGGCTGTTCATCACGACGTTGCGGTTCTTCATCGTAATGGAGCCCTCGTGGCTCGCCTCGACGCTGGACTGCTCGGCGCCGCGCTGCGCCGCGCCGCCGATGTGGAAGGTGCGCA
>PLXO01000207.1 GCA_003151425.1 Acetobacteraceae bacterium | reverse complement strand
CGATGAGAATTGGTCTCAGCCGGTCGCTGCGAATCCTTCGCCCATTCATTCAGCAGCGGGCCGCGCCGGGATCGGCACAGTGTTCGGCCCGAACCGATCGCGGAATGGCGTGGTCTCGATCGCCTCCAGCTCGATCTCGCGCGCCAGCACCTGGCGCTTCCACTCCTGGTGTGCCGGTTCGTCGTCGTGAAACTCCGGCATCACTTCCCTCGCGAACAGCTCCAGGCTTTCGCAAATATGCTCATGCGCGTTCTTGCCGGCTTGGTTGAGCAGGATGACCTGGTCGATGTTCGACGTCCGGAACCGCCGCAGCTTGCGCCGCAGCGTCTCCGGCGAGCCGATCAGCCCGCCTGACAAAGCGCGTGCCGCAGCCTCCGGATTCTCGCGCTTCCACTTGTTGTATTCGTCCCACATGTTGACCGTGTATGGATCCGGCCGCTTCCGACCGGAACTCGAACCGTAATAGCGCAGCGCGAACTGGAAGAACGTCGCGCCATCCGCGCGCCGACGCGCCTCTTCATCGGTCTCGGCGCACATGAAGTAGCTGACCAGCGCGATGTTCGGATTGGTCTGGTAGTCGGCCAGCTTGTCCTGCTGGTGGACGAAGGCATTGTAATACGCGTGCACCCAGGCCCGCGCGGCGTCCGCGGACAGGAACTGGAAGCCAAGCGCACCCAGGCCGCGCCGGCCGGCCATCTCGATCGTTTCGAGCTGCGAGCAGGCGACCCACAGCGGCGGGTGCGGCTTTTGCACCGGCTTCGGCAGCACGTTGCGCATCGGCATCTTGTGCCACTTGGTGTCCAGCTCGACGCCCTTGTCCTGGAACATCGGGATGATGCAGCGGATCGCGTCTTCCCAGATCTCGCGCTTGGTCTCCATGTCGCGGTCGAAGCCGCCGAGCTCGGTGACCGAGGCGGATTCGCCGGTGCCCATTTCCACGCGGCCGTTGCTGACAAGGTCCAGACAGGCGATGCGTTCGGCGACGCGCTGCGGCGGGTTGGTGGTGAGCTGCACGATACCATGTCCGAGGCGGATGCGCTTCGTGCGCTGGCTGGCCGCGCCGAGGAACACCTCCGGCGCCGGGGAATGCGAGTATTCTTCCAGGAAGTGGTGCTCCACCTCCCAGGCGTAGTCGTAGCCGAGCCGGTCGGCGAGCTCTACCTGATCGAGCGCGTTCTGATAGAGCTGGCGTTCATCGTCGGGGCCCCAGGGGCGCGGCAGTTGCAGTTCGTAGAAGATGCCGAATTTCATCGTCCCGCTCCCCAGCATGTTCCAATGCTACTGAGTAGTAGGACGGCGGCGGCGTCAAGTGCGGCAGCCCGCCGGCGCTGGCTTACTTCGTGGTGAATCTTGCTTTCCTGTCGCGGGTCACACGCGTGCGAGCAACGCCGCCCAGCGGTCGAGCAATGGCAGGACCTCATCAGCCGTGGCGGCGGGCACACTGATCACCACGCGGACCACGCCGATATCACGGTAGTGTCGCAGGCGGTCCAGATTTTCCTCAACCCGAAAGATCGTGATAGGCAACGACGCCGGATCGCGGCCGGCCTCGATCGCCATCTGGCGGGATTGCGGCAGGAACTCGCCCACGTCGACATAGGTCTGGCGACTGGCGCGCGGGACCCAGCCGTCACCGTAACGAATTGCCCGGCGCGCGCCATAAGGAAAGGCACCGCCGACGATGATCGGCGGATGCGGCTTCTGCACCGGCTTCGGCCAGGCCATCATCGGGCCGAAATCAACAAACTCGCCGTGATATTCCGGCTGCGTTTCGGTCCAGATCGCCTTCATCGCCTCGATCCGCTCGCGCGCCAGCTTGTGGCGGGTGGCGAAGACGGTGCCGTGATGCGCCATTTCCTCGACGTTCCAGCCGTTGCCGATTCCGAACAGGAAGCGCCCGGCGGACACTTGGTCAATCGAGGCCACCAGCTTCGCGGTCTGGATCGGATCGCGCTGGGCGATCAGGCAAACCCCGGTGCCCAGCTTCAACCGCTGCGTCACCGCGGCCGCCGCGGTCAGCACCACGAACGGGTCCATGATGTCGTAATAGGGCTTTGGCAGATCGCCGCCGCTTGGGAACGGCGTCGCCCGCGACACCGGGACATGCGAATGCTCCGGCACCCAGAGCGATTCGAATCCGCGCTGTTCCAGCGCCAGGCCGAGCTCGGCCGGGCCGATCGAGTAGTCGGTGAAGAACATCGCGGCGCCGGCCTGCATGGTGTGCCCCTCTCGCCATCGTCCCTCTCGTTGGGTCGATGGCGCGCACCGACGCTATTCGGGCCGGCGCGGATTTCCAACCCGACATCGACGCCACTCGAGCGTGACGTGATGGCAGACCAGTTGGTCATCCAGCAGCCTGATCATGGCTCTCGGCGCGTGGTGCGATGGACGTGGCGCATCGGCGCTACCCGGCGATCCGCTCGATATCCGCCACACAGGCCGCCAGCTTCTGCTCCACCGCCTCATACCCGCGGTCCAGATGGTAGACCCGGTTCACCATCGTCTCCCCCTTCGCCCCCAACCCGGCAAGGATGAGCGACACCGAGGCCCGCAAATCCGTCGCCATGACGGGCGCGCCCGACCGCCCCGGCCCCCCGCTTGATCGCCAAGGCACCGTCGACGTTGATCCGCGCTGATGATCCAGCGGATTGGGTTACCCGAGCTTCGTCGGATATTCTTGCCATCCCGGTCTCCGGGAGCCATATCGCCGGACTGGCGAGGAGCCACACCATGCATGCCTTGCTCGAGCGCATTCTGATCGACCCGAACATCTGCGGCGGGCGGCCCTGTGTCAGGGGTACCCGCATCTGGGTTTCGCTGATTCTTGACCTACTTGCCGACGGCATGAGCGAAACCGATCTGCTTGTAGAATATCCAACACTTGCACGCGACGATATCCGCGCGGCGATCGCCTATGCCGCCGAGGTCAGCCGCGAACGGATTGTTCCGGTGCCACTTGTCCCGGCGGCATGAGGTTCAAACTCGACGAAAATCTTGGTCGGCGCGGTTTGGAGCTGCTGAAAGCCGCCGGCCACGATGTCGCGACCGTGGCAGAGCAAGGCTTGAACGGCGTGGCGGACGCTCGCCTGTTCGCCCATTGTGTGGATGAGGGCAGAGCCCTTATCACTCTCGATCACGATTTCGGCCAGATCTTGCGGTTCCCACCCGAGCAATCCGCCGGGCTGGTGATTCTTGAGCCTGGTTCGCCGATCACTCTCGGCAAACTCCTCGCGCGGCTGAATGAATCCCTTGTTGTGCTGGGCACGCGCGAGTTGGGCGGCGAATTGTGGATCGTTGAGCCGGGTCGCGTCCGGATTCACCTTGGCTCTGGCAACGCCTGATCCCCACGAATCGCGATGGAGGGTACCCGCTACCCGGCGATGCGCTCGATATCCGCCCCACAGGCCGCCAGCTTCTGCTCCACCGCCTCATACCCGCGGTCCAGATGGTAGACCCGGTTCACCATCGTCTCCCCCTTCGCCGCCAGCCCGGCCAGGATCAGCGACAGTGACGCCCGCAAATCCGTCGCCATGACAGGCGCGCCCGACAGCCCCGGCACGCCGCGCACGATCGCGCTCGCCCCGTGCACATTGATCCGAGCCCCCATGCGGTTCAGCTCCGGCACATGCATGAAGCGGTTCTCGAAGATGGTTTCGGTGACCATCGAGGCGCCCTCGGCCACCGCCATCAGCGCCATGAACTGCGCCTGCATGTCGGTCGGGAACCCGGGATACGGTTCGGTCATCGCATCCGTGCCGTGCAGCCCGTTCAGCCGCTGCACCATCAGCCCGTCCGGCTGCTCCTGAATATCCACGCCGGCCTCGCGCAAGGTCCGCAGCGTGGCGCCCAAATGGTCCTGGTGAGCATGCCGCAAGAACACCGACCCGCCGGAGATCGCCGCGGCGCAGGCATAGCTGCCGGTCTCGATGCGGTCCGGGATGATCGCGTGCTCCGCCCCGTGCAGCGCGTCCACGCCGTCCACCACCAATTTGTCGGACCCGATGCCCTCGATCCGCGCCCCCATTGCCACCAGGCAGGCGGCCAGATCGCCGATCTCGGGCTCGCGCGCAGCGTTGGCCAGCACGGTGCGGCCGTCGGCCAGCGACGCCGCCATCAGCAGGTTCTCGGTCGCCCCCACCGAGACGAACGGGAACACGATGCTCGCGCCGCGCAGCCGCCCATCGACCCGGGCGTCGATGTAGCCGCCCTCCAGCACGATGCGCGCGCCCAGTTGCTCCAGCCCCTTCAGGTGCAGGTCGATCGGACGCGCGCCGATGCCACAGCCACCGGGCAACGACACCCGAGCCTCCCCCGCCCGCGCCAGCAGCGGCCCCAGCACCAGAAAGGAGGCACGCATCTTGCGCACGATGTCGTACGGCGCCTCGGTGTTGCGGATCGGCCCGCCGAGCGAGATCGTGCGCCCGTCATTGCCGACCGCCTCGATCGCCAGCCCGTGCTGGGCCAAGAGCGCCGTCATGGTCTGGATGTCGGCCAGCCGCGGGACGTTCGACAGCACCAGCCGGTCCTCGGTCAGCATCGCCGCGGCCATCAGCGGCAGGGCGGCGTTCTTGGCCCCGCCAATGACGATCTCCCCGGACAGCGGTCGGCCGCCCCGAATGCGAATACGGTCCATGTGTCGGGCCTCTCAGGTGATGTTCGAACGCGGGTGCGCGGGGCGCGACGGGCCCATCCGCGTCATGCCGGCGCATGCCGGTATCCACGACTTGCCTGAGTGCCGCAAAGTCGTGGATACCGGCATGCGCCGGCATGACGTGGCAACTAGGGTTGCCACGTCACATCTTCGGCAGTGCGACGCCGCGCTGGCGCATGTATTTGCCCGCCTTGTCGGCGTAGCTCGTCTCGCACGGTTCGTTGCCTTGCAGGAACAGGAACTGGCAGATGCCCTCGTGCGCGTGGATCTTCGCCGGCAGCGGCGTGGTGTTGCTGATCTCGATCGTCACCTGGCCCTCCCATGCCGGTTCCAGCGGGGTGACGTTCACGATGATGCCGCAGCGGGCATAGGTCGATTTGCCCAGGCAGATCACCAGGACGTCGCGCGGGATGCGGAAATACTCCACGGTGTGGCCGAGCGCGAAGCTGTTCGGCGGGATGATGCAGACGTCCGCCTTGCGGTCGACGAAGCTGCTCGGCGCGAAGTCCTTCGGGTCGATCACCGCGGAGTCGATGTTGGTGAACAGCTTGAACTCGTCGGCGATGCGCGCGTCGTAGCCGTAGCTGGACAGGCCGTAGCTGATCACCCCGTCGCGCTTCTGCGCCTCGACGAAGGGTTCGATCATGCGGTGGTCCTCGGCCATGCGACGGATCCAGCGGTCGGACATGACGGGCATCGGTGGGCGACTCCGGGCGGGCAGGCTTGCCGCGCAAGGGTCTAGAGCAGTTCCGGGTCGGGGGGAAAGCTGATGTTCGCAGGGCAATCGCACTTGGCCTTGTGTGTGGCGATTGGTGTACTGCGGGCTTGCATCCGCGCCGCGGGCGGCTTAGGCAAGACAATCAAGCAAGCCAGAATAACACAGAGCACACGGAGAAGCAGATTAAGTCACGGAGTACACGGAAAGCAAATCATGGCGCTTCGCGCAAGCCTTCTGTTTGATTTTGCGCGAAGCGCCATCACTTCCTTTCCGTGTACTCCGTGACTTCATCTGCTTCTCCGTGTGCTCCGTGTTATTCTGGCTTGCTCGATTTGCGATCCACACACGATGCGCATCAGCGGCACCCGAGCCGACGCATTCTGCCAAATGCGATTGCCCTGCTGATGTTCGCCGACCCGATTTGACACCAACGCGCGCTCGGCCTCTGCTTTCCCCAACATCGCGACACAGAGGGAACCCCACGATGCGCCAACCCCGGATGCGCCAGCCTGGGACGCGCCAGATCGTGATGGTCGGCTTCCTGCAGGCGCAGAACTGCACCAACCTGGTCAGCTCCTGGCGCCATCCGGACTCGCGGCAGGATTCCGCCTCCCCCGACTATTACCGCGAGATCGGCCGCGTGCTGGAAGCCGGAAAATTCCATCTCGGCTTCTTCGACGACCGTCTGGCGATGCCCGACCGCTACGGCAACGACCACGCGCACACCGTGCAGTTCGGCATCCGCTGCGTGAAGCTGGACCCGGTCGCGGTGCTGATGACCATGGGCATGGCGACGGAGCGGCTCGGCCTCGGCGCCACCTGCTCGACCACCTACTACCAGCCGTTCCACGTCGCGCGGCTGTTCCAGACCGTCGACCTGATGACGCAGGGCCGCGCTGCCTGGAACGTCGTCACCTCGATGAACGAAGGCGAGGCCTGGAACATGGGCCTGGAGGACGTGGTCGAACACGACACCCGCTACGACCGCGCCGACGAGTTCATGCAGGTCGTGCTCGGCCATTGGGATTCGTGGGAGGACGACGCCATCGTCGCCGACCGCGCGACCGGGCTGTTCGCACATCCCGACAAGGTCCACCGCATCGATCATGTCGGACCGTATTTCCGCTCGCGCGGCCCGTTCACCGTGCCCCGCTCGCCGCAGGGCCATCCGGTGATCATCCAGGCGGGCCAGTCGGCGCGGGGCAGCGCCTTCGCCGCGCGCTGGGGCGAGGTGATCTTCGTCTCCACCCACCCCAGTCTGGAGATTGGCAGGCAGCTCTATGCCGGAATGAAAGCCGACATCGCCGCCGCGGGACGCGATCCCGACGACGTCGCCATCTGCCCGTCTACCTACGTCGTCGCCGCGGCCACGAAAGCCGAGGCGGAGGACAAGATGGCGCTGATCGAGACGCTGGCCACCGACATGGACGCGCTGTCGCTGCTGTCGGAGGCGATGAACTTCGATTTCTCCACCAAGGGACTGGACGAGGCCTTCACCGACGCGGAGCTCGCTTCGATCTCCGGCACCCAGTCGATGCGCGACAGGGTCGTGCGCGCGTCGGGCAAGACCAACCCAACCGTGCGCGACTTCATCCACCACACGCGCCGCGCCCGGCCGAACCAGGCGATCGTCGGCGGCCCGAAGGAGGTGGCGGATGGCCTGGAGCGGTTGTTCACCGCGCCGGCCTGCGACGGGTTCGTGCTCGCCGCGACACACATTCCGGGCACGTATCTGGATTTCACCCGGCATGTCGTGCCGGAACTGCAACGGCGTGGGCTGTATCACCGGGACTATGCCGGGAAGACGCTGCGGGAGAACCTGGGCCTGGAGCGCCCGCGACGCGGCTACTGGCACGCACGGGCGGCGATGGCGCAGCCGGCGTGACGATCGCTGTTCCCGAGGTCCGGCGAGTGAAACGATGACACACCTCCCTGACCCCGAGCAGGTCACCGTGTCCCCCGCCCTCAGCGTCGCCGTGTTCTGCGGCTCCAGCCTCGGCCACGACCCCGCCTGGCGCGCCGCGGCCGAGGCGCTCGGCACCGGCCTGGCGCACGCCGGCATCCGCCTGGTTTACGGCGGCGGCAGCGTCGGTCTGATGGGCGCGCTGGCCGACGCCGCGCTGGCCGCCGGCGGCGAGGTGTTCGGCGTGGTGCCCGACTTCCTGCGCACAGTGGAGATCGCCCATGATGCACTGACGCGTCTGGAGATCACGGATTCCATGCACGCCCGCAAGCAGCGCATGTTCGAGCTGGCGGATGCGTTCATTTCGCTGCCCGGTGGGATCGGCACGCTGGACGAGACGATCGAGATCCTCACCTGGCGCCAGCTCGGCCTGCACTGCAAGCCGATCCTGATCTGCAACATCGCCGGTTCGGCCCAGGGACTGGTGGGCGCGATCGAGGGCGCCATCGCGCTCGGCTTCGCTGCCCCAGACCTACGCGACGCCTATGCGGTGATCGAGGGTGTTCCGGCGTTGCTGACCCATCTCGCCAGCCTGCACGCCGCGCCGCCAGGCGAAATCGAACACCTCTGAGCGTGGCCCGGGATTCTCATGCCGGGCGCCGAAACGAACGACCCTCCGGAAGTGCTGGCCGTCATCGTCGTCATGGCCGACCGCGTGGGCAATTCCGGCTACCCACCGATCCGCTGCAGCCGCGCGCCCTCGTCGCGCAGCCAGCGCATCGCCGCCGAGGTATGCGGCGTCAGCCGCGCCACCAGATCCCAGAAGCGCGGCCCGTGGTTCATGTGCCGCAGATGCGCGACCTCGTGCGCCACGACGTAGTCCTGCACGAAGTCCGGTGCCATGATCAGCCGCCAGCACAGCGCGATCGAGCCGTCCGGCGCGCAGCTTCCCCAGCGCGAGCTTGTATCCTTCACCACCACGCGGCGCGCGTGCGACGCTGCCGCCTCGGTCTTCGTCGCCACCAGCGCGGTGAAGCGCCGCCGTGCCTCGGCGCGCAGAAAGTCGGTGACGCGGCGGCACAGGAATTCCGGCGCGCCGGTGACGTGCAGCTCGCCATCGGCGAGCCAGGCGCCGCCGCGCGCCTGCGGCACATGGCGAATGCGCCAGGGCTTGCCGTCGATCGGGATCGATTCGCCGTCGCCGAAACGGATCACGCTCGGCAGCCTGGCAATCCGGTCGGTGACCCAGTCGGCATGCGTCATCAGCAGCGACATGCCGGCGCGCCGGCCCGCGCGCAGCGGCAGCGTCACCACCACCATCCCCTCGCCCGGGTCGATGCGCAGGCTGATGCGGCGCGCGCGCGCGTTACGTCGCCACTGCACCCGGGTCGGCCCACCTGGCAGCGTCAAGGTTTCGTTCACGGGCGGTTCCACGCCGACAATGAAGGTGTTCGCGACTCGATTCGTCAACTAAGATCGTCCATGCTGGCGTTGGGCCTATCGAATGCGTGATACCATGCCGCGTGGCCATGCGCATCACTTCGTGTGCCTCACACGAAATCCCTACTGGTCAACCGAAGAGTGAATGGCGCAGCGACGCGTCGCGCGAATCGTGCGTCGGCACGTCGTGCGAATCGTGCGCCGGCACATCGTGCGAATCGTGCGCCGACGCGCAACGTCAGGCGAACGGCAGCGCCGCCCCGTGCGCGGCGATCAGCTCGTCGACCATGGCGCGAACCTCGGAAATGCTCAGCACGCTGGGGGCGAGGCGGTCGAGCAGTGCGGCGCGATAAACGCGCGCGCGGTCGCCGTCCAGCGCGGCGCGCACCACCAGCTCCTGCACAAAGACATGCGGCGCGCAGTGCGCGGCAAGCTCCGGCGGCAGCTTGCCGACATGGCAGGGGCGCAGGCCGTTGCAATCCACCACCACCGGTACCTCGACGCAGCAATCCTCCGGCAGGTTGTCGATCAGGCGCGTGTTGCGGACATTCCCGTAGATCAGCGCCGGCTCGTTGGTGACCATCGCGTGGATGATCCCCGCGCCGTATTCCACGGTCGGGTGCAGGACCAACGCCTCGCCCGCCAGCAGCGCGCGGCGCGTGTCGGCGTATTCGCGCATGTTCGCCTCGCTGCGGCGAATGTATTCGTCCACCGGCACGTGGTAGGCCTCGATCTGGTCGTCGCGGCGCAGGAAATACGGCGTGTATTCGGCGGTGTGCTCGCTCGATTCGCTGACGAACCAGCCGAACTGGCGCAGCAGCTCGAAGCGCACGCGGTCGCGGGCGAAGATTTCCGGGTTCTCGGCGGCGCGGCGCAGCGCGGGATAGGCGTCCTTGCCATCGACCTCCAGGCGCAGGAACTAGGTCATGTGGTTGATGCCGGCGCAGTCGTACGACAGGCGCTCCGGCGCCACGCCGAGATACTCGGCCAGCGCCAGTGCGGTGTACTGCACGTTGTGGCACAGCCCGACCACGCGCTGCGCGGGGAACGCGTCGTAGACCGACCAGGTCAGGCTGCTCATCGGGTTGGTGTAGTTCAGCAGCAGCGCGTCCGGGCACACCGCGCGCATCTCGCGCACCATCGCCTGCATGAACGGGATGGTGCGCAAACCTCGAAAAATGCCGCCGATGCCGACCGTGTCGGCGATGGTCTGCTTCAGGCCGTAGCGGCGCGGGATGTCGAAGTCGAGCAGCGTCGCCGCGTGCATGCCGATCTGCACCATGTTGATGACGAAGTCGGCGCCCTCCAGCGCGGCGCGGCGATCGGCGTGCGCGGTGATCGACGGGGCGGCACCAAGCTGTGCCGCGACGCGACTTGCCATCAGCGCGGCAGTATCCAGCCGCTCGGGATCGATGTCGTGCAGCGCGATGGCGCAGTCGCGCAGCGCTTCCAGGCCGAGGATATCGGCCAGCAGGTTGCGTTCGAAAACCACGCTGCCGGCACCGATCATCGCGATGCGGATCATGTTGCCTCCGGTGCGATGTCGTCACGGTCCCGCGTGGGCGGACCGTGGCTGGGCGCAACCGCCCCGCGCGGCGGCTGGACGCAATCGCCCCGCGCAGCCGCCGCGAACAGGCCGCGCGAGGGGGCCGTGTGGAGAATCGGGAATGATGTCAGGCGGCTTTCGGCAGTTCGATGCCGCTGGCATCCCAGGCGGCGAACAGCTTCGCCTGCTGCTCGGCGCTCAGTTTCAGGTGCGGCGGGCGGATGTTGAGCCAACCCGCATCACCGGTCTGCCGCGCCTTCATTGCCTTCAGCCCGGGGATCAGCGGCACGGAGATCGCCGCCTTGCGCGTGGTCGCAAGGGTGACGGCTGCTGCCTCCCCGGCGGCGTTGTCCGCGTTGGCGTAGACCTTGGCGGCGGCGGCGGAGTTCATGTTGCCGGCGGCGGTGATGCAGCCGGCGCCTCCGAGCTTGAGCAGCGGCAGCAGCAGCGTGTCGTCGCCGGCATAGACCTCGAACCCGTCACGGGCGAACGCATCCACGTACGATTTGCCGTTCTCGAAATTGCCCGAGGAATCCTTCACGCCCTTGAACGCGGTCGGGTATTTCTTCAGCAGGCGGGCGAAGAAATCGACACTGAACGGAATCGCCGACTGCTGCGGGAAGTTATACAGGTAGAACAGGATCCCGCCGCCGACCCGCTCGATCACCTCGCTGAAATAGGCCAGCAGCCCGTCGTCCGAGGGGTTCTTGTAGTAGAACGGCGGCAGCAGCAGGGCGCCGCGGCAGCCGATNNTCGCTGATGCCGAGGCTGTTGGCCTCGCCGGTGGTGCCCATCACGGCCAGGCCGTTGCAGCCGTGGGCCAGCAGCCAGTGGCAATGCGCCGCCGTGCGATCGAGATCGACCGACAGGTCCTCGCGCATCGCGGTCAGCACGGCCGCGTTCACCCCGCCATAGACGGCATTCTTCAACATGAGTTGTTCTCCTTTGTCGTACGCTTTGTGGTGCAATTTGTCGCGCACTTTGTCGGGCGGGGCGGCCGCGGCGAACGTCCTGGCCAGTCGACGATATGCGCTTCCAGCTCGCCGGCGCGGCGCTCGCTGATCGCCCGGCCGCGCACCGAGATGCCGGCGGTGTGCACCGTATCCGGATCGCCGGACACCAGCGGATGCCACCAGGCGAGGTCTTTGCCCTCCGCCAGACGCCGATAGCCGCAGGTGGGCGGCAACCAGTCGATGTTGCGCAGTTCCCCGGGGGTCAGGCCGACGCAGTCGGGCACCCGGATCTTGCGATTGGCGTAGTCCTGGCAGCGGCAGGTGCGCAGGTCCAGCATATGACAGGCGACCTCGGTGAACGAGAGCTCGTCGGTCGCCTCGTCGCGCAACTTGTGCAGGCAGCAGCGGCCGCAGCCGTCGCAGAGCGATTCCCACTCCGCCTGGTTCATGTCCGCCAGACGCTTGGTCTTCCAAAACGGGAGGGGCTTGGACATGCGGAGGCGGAGATTACAGCGCGGGCAGGCGGGGCGCCATCCCGCCAACGCAATGCTCTCTCTCCCCCCTTGAGGGGGAGGGTCGGGAAAGGGGTTGTCGCGAAGGTCGAACCGAAGCCTACCGCTACGGGATCCCTCCCCCACCCTTCAACCCACAGGCCTCATGCCGTGTGCGTCAGCGCCTTCACCTCGTCCATCGCCTCGACGAAGCGCTTGTTGATCAGCGCCAGCGCCTCGCCGTTGGAATGCTTGATCAGGTCGGCGAGCTCCTTCATGTTGGCCACCGCGTGCTCGTAGGCGGACTTCAGCAGCTCGGCCTGCTTGGCCGCCTTGGCCTGCGGCGCCTCGAGCGAGGCCATTGCCCGCATCGCCTCGGTCATCTCCATCATGCTCTGCTGCATGATCTCCATGTGACGCCGGGCGACGGCCTGGGCGCCTTCCAGGGCGACGCGATTGGCCGCCGAGAGCGTCTCCATGTTCTTGCGGTTGGCGGTGACGAACGCGTCCATGTTCGGCAGCCCCGGCAGCTTCATGTCCGCGAATATCTTGGTGAAGTCGAAGTCGGGCAGACCGCTGCCGCTCGGCTTGGATTGCGCACTGCTGGCCATCGTCGCCTCCTGCTGTGTGGAATGTTCGGCATCTTACGCCGAAACCGCCGTCAGGACAGGGGGGGGTCCGATACTGGGCCGGCTTCCTGTGGTGGCTCGAACGGCGATGGTTCGACCTTCGGCGCGGGCGCCGTCTGCGATTGCGCCTCAGGCGCGGGCGCAGTCTCGGATTGCGACTCGGGCGCGGGTGCAGTCTCGGATTGCGACGCTGGGGCGGACGCGGGCCCGGATTGCGGCTCTGGGGTGGGTCGGCCGCGCAGCCAGCGCATCGCCTGCTCGGCGCGATTCAGCGCGCTATCCAGCGCCGCCATGGTCGCACTGAGATCGTCGCTCTCGTCACGCTGCCAGGCCCGCAGCGTCCACAGCCACACCGCGTCAAGACCGCGCAGCGTCAGCGCACCACGCAGGCCGCTCAGTTCCACCCCGGCCGCCTGCGCCAGCCAGCGCATGCTGCGGCGCGTGGCGCAGGCCAGCAGCGCGGCGGTCGGCGGCTCGCACGGCAGCGCGCGCAGCAGGGCCAACACGCCGGGTCGGTGTGCCTGCAGCACATCGATCCGGCGCATGATCAAATCGAACAATTGGTCGCGCACCGAACCCTCGCCGGACATTTCGGCCAGCGCCGCCTGGTCGGCGATGCGGCCGAACCGAAGCAGCAGTGCGCTCCGGCCGGGAAACCGCGCCCGTGCGCGCGGTAGCGGCAGCCCCGCCGCGCGCGCCGCGTCAGGCACGGAGACATGGCGCCAGCCCAGTTCGGCTGCCTGTGCAAAGGCCGCCCCGATCAGCGCGCGGTCGAATGCATCATCGTCCATGCAGGCAACATGGGCCAGATCGGCCGAATTGTCAGCCCTTCGGACGCCCGGTTTCACCGCGATCGAGTGAGCGAAGCAAGGTCAGGGCTCCGCCCTTGGCGGGAGTCCAGAGGGCAGCGCCCTCTGGTGGGGTCCGGGGCGAAGCCCCGGCCTTCCTTCGTTCACCCGATTACCCGCGCGGCGGTGGAAGCGACTGCTGCTGCACTGCGCCTGGCGGGGCTGACATGGGCGGTGGCGGTGGGGCCGCCTCGGTCTGGGCTGGCGGCAGGTTGGGTGCCGACGTCGAGCCGTAGCGCGTCAGGACCTCACGCAGCGGGTCGGCACCGGGGTTGGATCCCTGCATGCCGATCACGATCTCGCGCGCGCCGAAATCGCGACCGTAGTACGCCTGATCCCACTCGGGGCGCGCGGCCATTACGCTGCCGTTCAGCGAGATTCCGCCGTACAGCCCGCGCGCGGATGAGAATGCGACGATGTCGGCGCCCAGGCTGGCGGTGGTCGAACCCTGCACGCCGCCGCCGATCGTCGCGATCGCGACCGAGGCGTCCGCGCCCAGCTTGAACTGGCTGTTCAGCACCGAGCGCAGCCCCCTGTCGGTCATGATCAGCATGACGAACTGGCTGTCCTGGATGCCGAACTGAAACCCGAAGCTGGCGCTGCCGATGCCGTAAAAGGCCGGATAGGACCAGGTGTTGTCGGCGCCGCGCGCCACCAGCACGCAGCCGCCACCCTCACCGCCGATGAAGAAGCCGGCGCGGAAGATCTGCGGGCAGATCAGCACACCGTGCGCGCTTTGCAGCGCCATGCGCGGATCCTGCGAGACGGTCTGCGTCATCATCTCCTGCACTGCTAGGGTGGAGCGGTCCACCAGGGCCTGCGCGTCCGACTGTGCATGCGCGCTGACGAGCGTCAGCAGGCTGAAAGCGGCGGCCATCAAGATTCGTTGCATCGGCTTCTCCTTTGCCGTAGGGCGCCCCTGCCCCCGATTCGCGGGAGGAGGCGTAGCATCTTGAGCCGATTCGCGGCGTGAATGTGGCAGGGTTGTGCACCGCGCGGATACCCATCCTGACGTTTCACGAGGTTTCCCCCGCCTTTTGCCGGCTGGAGGGACCACGCACAAACCGAGTTCCGACTCCCAGGTGTCTTTCGGACGTCGAGCGTTGTGGAAACGCGGCCTGAGGCGACGCCTTGCCGCTTCGAGGTGAAGCAGGACGAGCTGCACAATTCATCCGCCGTGCAAGCCCTCAATCCTGATGGCGGTCAGTCTCTTGGCTCACCCGTTCAGATGGCAGGCGCTGTGGTGGCCGGGTGCGACCTCGCGCAGCACCGGCGCCAGTTCCGCGCAGCACGGCATCGCATGCGGGCAGCGCGGGTGGAAATGGCAGCCGGTGGGGGGCGCCATCGCGCTGGGCAGCTCGCCCTGGATCGCGGTGAAACGCCGCTTGCGCGTCTCGATGCGCGGCACCTCGGCCAGCAACGCCTGCGTGTAGGGATGGTTCGGCCGCGCAAACACCTGCTCCGCCGGCGCCGCCTCGACGATCCGGCCGAGATACATGATCAATACGCGATCGGACAGGTGTTCGACCACGCCGAGATCGTGGCTGATGAACAGATACGTCAGGTCGAGCTCCGCGCGCAGGTCCATGAACAGGTTGAGGATCTGTGCCTGGATCGAAACGTCGAGCGCCGCCACCGCCTCGTCGCACACCAGGAATTCGGGCTGCACCGCCAGCGCGCGGGCGATGCCGATGCGCTG
>PLXO01000268.1 GCA_003151425.1 Acetobacteraceae bacterium | reverse complement strand
GGCTTAATTGACGACAGGCCGTAGAGCATTTTCACGCTGACCGGAAACACCACCTGTCATTGCGAGGAGCGCAGCGACGACGCAATCCCCCGCGGCTGGGGATTGCGTCGTCGCTACGCTCCTCGCAATGACAGGTGTGGCAGGCATGACAGGTGTGGCAGGTGTGGCAGGTGTGGCAGGCGATTCCAGTCTGCGTGAACGCGCTCTAGCTTTGTCCTTCTCTGTGTCTCTGTGTCTCTGTGGTGAATTTCCTTGCTTACGCGCCAGCCAAGGCCGCGACGATCGGTGTCGGGGCATGGCCGACCGCGTAGGGGGGCCGACCCGTCAGCCGGCAGGACGTGGCGGCAGCGCATGCATCACCACGTCATCTGCCGTACCGGCGCCTTGGTGCGCGCCGGCCGCGTGGGTGACAGCCACTCGGTCACCGACATATAGCGTGGTGCGAGAAACCGATAGGTGCGACCCAGCAATGCGCGCGCGCCCTCGTTGTACGCGGTTTCCGCCACGTCCCATTCGTCCAGGATCGGCTGCCAGGCGCGTTGGCTTCGATACAGAAAATCACGTTTGTCGCGAATGAAGGCACGTTGGCTGTTGGCGTTGCGCAGAGCAGCCATGACCTCACCGGTCTGTGCGTCAAGCTCCTCGAATCGCCGTACCATCTCCTTGAGGGCAATCGCGATCAGGCGGCGCACCTGGGTCAAGGTCTCGATCTGCGAGGCTTCACCTCGCGACGCCTGCGCAATGCGTTCGACCTTCTGCGCCACGGACTGAACCCGGTGAAGCAGCCGCTCGCGCAACGCTTCGACGAATGCCAGCTCGTGCGCTAGGTCCTCAAGAAGCTGGACGACTGCCTCCTGGTTTTCGAGCCCCAGGTCGTGGGCGGCGCGCTCCATTGCCTGCTGCACCTGACGGCGCATCACCGGATCGTCGGCCAGCCGCAGCAGCGCCTCGGCGCTCATCTCGGGCTGGTCAGTCGCCGGCCCCACCTTCAGCCAGGCGACGAGCTGCACGCGCAATCGCGTCGCGGCGAGCGCCAGGTGCATCGCGTCGGGCTCCCAGCTTGCCTCGCCGGTGCAGACCTCGAGCGGCAGCGGATCGCCGATTCGCAGCGCGGACACGAACTCCAGTGCCTCGGCGATGAGGGCAAGCATACGACCGTCCGGCGAATCATCCGCAATGTCGAATTCGTGCTGCAATGAGCGCAGCGGCAGCGCGGCTTGGCGCTCCCCGAGGGTCACCACCATGACGGGGGTGGCGTCAGTCTCGGCGCGGCGGAACAGCGGTTCTCCCAGCAGGGAGAAGCCACGATGGGCGAGGACGCAGGTCGTTGGTTGATCATCCGGGGCGGGTTGATCATCCGAAGTAGGAAGGGGCATGATGGGGCCAGTGCGGTCTTCGGCTACAATGCGAGCAGGACAGTAAACAGACCGCTAACCGGGGATGGATGGCGCGCGGCTCTCGCGTTGGTAACTTGCCGAACCGCGCCGCCCGGGCCATGACGACCGCGCCATGTTTCCATTTGCCTGGCTGATCGGTCTTGTGCTGCCGGCCTGCGCCGCCACCGGTGCCGGGGGCTTGCCGGTGCCCCCGCCCGTGGACATGGCGACGATCGAACGGCCGGCCACGCCCAACACGGCCGTGGCCGGTCCCGCGGTTGTCGGGCAATCCGCGACGATGGCGGCGCCGGATCTTGTCACGCCGATCTATGAGGTTCCCGCGGCGCGGCTGTTCGCCGCGATCCAGGCGGTTGCCGCGGCCCAGCCTCGGACGTTCGTGGCGGCGACGTATCCCGACCGCCTACAGGCGCATTGGGTGGTGCGTAGCGCGGTGTTCAATTTCCCCGACCTTGTCACCGCCCAGGTCGTGGCGGACGGCGCGGATGCCAGTACGCTCGTGCTCTATTCGCGCAGCGTCTATGGTCGGTCGGATTTTGGGGTGAACCGGGAGCGGCTGCGCACCTGGCTTGCCGCACTGGCCACACGGCTCGTGCCAACAACAGAGAGATGAACCCTGCATGCGTGGTCTCGGTCCGTTCCTGAGGGATGCCTGGCGCCTTGCCCGGCCGTATTACGTCTCCGAGCAGAAGTGGTCGGCCTGGGGCCTGCTGCTCGTGGTCGTCGCGCTCAACCTGCTGATCGTTGGCATGGGCGTGGTGTTCAGCTTCTGGAATCGTGCGCTGTTCAACTCGTTGCAGGAAAAGGACTGGGAGGCGTTCGTCCAACTGCTGTTCCTGTATCGGCATACCGAGTTCGGCTTCATGCCGGGCTTCTGTGAGTTTGCCGCACTCTTCGTGGTCGTGGCCGTCTATCGCACGTATCTGACCCAGTGGCTGGAGATCAGGTGGCGTGCCTGGATGACAACCCGCTTTCTCGATGAATGGCTGGCAGATCGTGCCTACTACCGCATCAGCCTCACCACGGATCGCGCGGCAATCGGCACCGATAACCCGGACCAGCGCATCGCCGAGGATCTGCGGGACTTCGTCGCCAACACGCTGTCGCTCGGGTTGGACCTGCTGTCGAACGTGGTCTCGCTGTTCAGCTATCTGGGAATTCTTTGGAGCCTGTCGGGCGCACTGACGGTGTTCGGGATCAGTGTCCCCGGCTACATGGTTTGGGTCGCGCTGATCTATTCCGTGATCGGAACATACCTGACGCACCTGGTGGGCCGCAAGCTGGTGCCGCTGCGCTTCCGTCAGCAGCGCGTCGAGGCGGATTTCCGCTATGCACTGGTGCGGCTGCGCGAAAACATGGAAGGCGTCGCCCTGTATAACGGCGAGGCCGAGGAAAAAACCGGCCTGGGCCATCGCTTCACCCAGGTGATCGGCAACTGGTGGGCGATCATGCGGCGCACGAAGCTGCTTAATTCGCTGATCAACGGCTATAACCAGGTCGCCAACGTCTTCCCCCTCGTCGTCGCCGCGCCACGCTACTTCTCCGGCGCGTTGCAACTCGGCGGCCTGATGCAGACGGCGGATGCGTTCGGCCAGGTGCAAGGGTCGATGTCATGGTTC
This sequence comes from Acetobacteraceae bacterium, assembly GCA_003151425.1. Taxonomy (GTDB): domain Bacteria; phylum Pseudomonadota; class Alphaproteobacteria; order Acetobacterales; family Acetobacteraceae; genus Palsa-883. The sequence continues at coordinate 802 of PLXO01000268.1, read as the reverse complement.
CTCAATTCCTACGCGGTACTGGCCCAATGGCGCGCGATCGTCGAACGGCTGACGACGTTCCACCGCGCGATCGTTCTGGCGCGCGCCGCTGCGGGCGAGGGATTGACCACGACCGCGGGCCCGGCGGATGCCATCGCGCTGCACGACGTAACGATCGAACTGCCGAATGGCGCCAAGCTGTTGCAGGACGCCGATCTGACGTTCGCGCGTGGGACGTCGGTGGTGGTGTCGGGGTCCTCGGGGTCGGGGAAGTCGACGCTGTTCCGCGCGATCGCCGGGATCTGGCCGTTTGGCAGCGGGCAGGTGCAGCGTCCCGCCGAGCGCGTGCTGTTCCTGCCGCAGCGCGCATATATCCCGCTCGGGTCGCTGCGCCATGTCGTGTGCTACCCGAACCCGGCCACCGCGCATGGGAAGGACGAGATCAAGCAGGCGTTGGTCGAGGCCGGCCTGCCGGAACTGGCTGACCACCTCGATGACGACGAGAATTGGGCGCAGCGCCTGTCAGGCGGCGAACAGCAACGCCTGGCATTGGCCCGCGCGCTGCTGGCGAAGCCGGACTGGCTGTTCCTGGACGAGGCGACCGCCAGTCTCGATCCCGAGGCCGAGGCGCATTTGTATCGCACGCTGAAGGAGCGGCTGCCGGGGACGACGCTCGTGTCGATCGCGCATCGGCCGAGTGTTGCGGCGTTCCACGAGCGGCATCTGGTGTTCGAGCGCGAGCCGGATCATGTCGGGCGGCTGGTGCCGTTCAACGTTGGCGCCGCGCCTGCTGTCGGGTGAGGGAAGCAAGGCCAGGGGCTCC
>PLXO01000149.1 GCA_003151425.1 Acetobacteraceae bacterium | reverse complement strand
TGAAATGACTCGGTAGAATATTCCGAGGTCATTCCGGATCAGCCTCTCAGTGCCGGCCTCGATCAGGTTGCGATCGATCCTCGCCAGGGCATCGCGCGCCTGCGCGTAGAGCGACGGCTCCTTCGTGTCGGATGTGGCAACCGTGGTGACCACGCCGTTGTAGATCACCGAGCGTCCGCGCGTCGCCGACAGACGTGACGGACCGATGCGCTGGATCATTGAATCGACCTCATCTCAATCCTCGAACCCGGTGAAGCTCATGAACTCCCGCGCCGGCACACGCGTCGTCCGCAGCGTGTTCTCCACTGCGTCGGGATCGGCATGGCCGATAGCCATGCCGCAGACGACCACGTCCTGGAACGGCAGCGCCAACGCCGCGCGGACGGTATTGGGCACACCCGCGAAGGCCGCCTGCGGACAGGTATCGAGCCCGATCCCGCGCGCCGCCACCATGACATTCTGCAGGAACATGCCGTAATCGAGCCAACTGCCGATCTCCAGCCGCCGGTCGATGGTGAAGATCACGCCGATCGGTGCACCGAAGAAACGGAAGTTTCGCGCATGCTGAATGCGCATCTTGTCGGTATCACCCCGGCCAATCCCGAGCAGCGAATACAGCCCCCACCCCACCTCGCGCCGGCGCGACAGATAGGGCTCGAAAAACGTCTCGGGATAGTAGCGATAATCCCGCTGCTCCGGCTCGCCGGCCAGGAACGCCGCCTCCACCGCATCGCAGAACCGAAGCAGCCGCCCCCCGGCCATCACATGCCCTCGCCACGGCTGCATGTTCGTTCCACTCGGCGCGCGCGCCGCCACATCCAGCAGATGCTCCACCGTCGCGCGCGGCACAGGCGTCGGCAGGAATGCCCGCAACGATCGTCGCGACGTGATCGCCGCGTCCACCTCCGACCCCGACCCGTCATCCAACATAGTGTGCAATCCCCGCCCTGAACGATATCACAGCGACTTGCTTGGCGGCCGGGCCGGGGTCAACCCCCGGGACTAGCCCGGAGGCGTCGCCCCTACTTCTGCGGGGGTTGAGGCCGGCGCGGCTGAGAAGCAAACTCGGAGCACCGTGGCTACCACCCTGTCCTCCCCCACCCCACGCGTCGCCCTGATCAGCGGCGGCGCTCGCGGCATCGGCGCCGGCGTCGCCGCGCGCCTGCTCGCCGACGGCTGGCGCGTCGTGATCGCCGATCGCGACCCCAGCGGCGCCCCTCCAGACACCCGCGCGGTCGCATGCGACATCGCCGACGAAGCCGCGGTGACCGCGCTGATCGCCGACCTGGCCGCGCAGGAAGGCCGCCTCGATGGGCTGGTCTGCAACGCCGGCATCAACATCCGCAAACCGCTCGCCGATCTCACCCTGGCCGAGTGGTCGCGCGTGCTCGCCGTCAACCTGACCAGCACGTTCCTGCTGGTCCGCGCCGCCGAAACCCTGCTGCGTGCGACGCACGGCGCCGTGGTCACCATCGCCTCCACCCGCGCGCGCATGTCGGAGCCGAATACCGAGGCGTACGCCGCCTCCAAGGGCGGTCTGGTTGCGCTGACCCACGCCCTGGCGACAGCCTCGGGCCGGAGATCAGGGTGAACTGCATCAGCCCCGGCTGGATCTTCACCAAGTGCGACGCGCCGCGCGCGGAGGACCACGCATTCCACCCCGCCGGCCGCGTCGGTCAACCCGCCGACATCGCCAGCCTCGCCGCGTGGCTGCTCGGACCGGAAAGCCGCTTCGTCACCGGCGCCGAGTTCGTCATCGACGGCGGCGTGACGCGCAAGATGATCTATCCGGAGTAGGATCGCGCCATGATCCGTCTCTCCGTCCTCGACCAATCCACCGTCGTCTCCGGCCGCATGCCGGACACCTCGATCCGCGAAAGCCTCGACCTTGCCCGCCACTGCGAGGCCCTCGGCTACGCCCGCTACTGGGTCGCCGAGCACCACAACTCCGACAGCCAGGCCGGCACCGCCCCCGAAATCATGATCGCCGCCATCGCCGCCACCACCCACCGCATCCGCGTCGGCAGCGCCGGCGTGATGCTGCCGCACTACTCCAGCCTGAAAGTCGCCGAGCAGTTCCGCGTGCTGGAAGCCATCGCCCCCGGCCGGATCGACCTCGGCCTCGGGCGCGCCCCCGGCTCCGACGGCCGCACTGCCTTCGCGCTCAATCCCAACGCCAACACCGCGGCGGACAATTTCCCCGCCCAGGTGCGCGACGTGATCGCCTGGTCGTCCGGCCAGCCGCTCGTCGAGGGCCACCCGTTCCGCAGCGTGCGCGCCCAGCCGCAGGGGCCAAGCGTGCCCGAGGTCTGGATCCTCGGCAGCTCCGACTACGGCGCGCAGGTCGCGGCGCATTTCGGCCTACCCTACTGCTTCGCCGCCTTCATCACCGACGGCGAGGGCGCCGCCGAGGCGATGTCGCTGTACCGCGACACCTACAAGCCAAGCTTCCGCCACCCGCAGCCGCACGGTGCCGTCTGCGTCTGGGCGGTGGCCGGCGAGACGGAGGAGGACGCCGATCGCCTGTTTTCCTCGCGCGCCATGTGGCGGCTGGGACGCGACCGGGGCCTGTTCGTGCCGCTGCCCTCGCCGGAGGAAGCCGCGCGCCACCGCTTCACCGACAGCGAGCGCGCCCATGTCGAGCGACTGAAGGAACGATCGATCTGGGGCACCGCGGCGCGGGTCGGCGCCAGGCTGCGCACCCTGGCGGCGGACCTGGATGTGGAGGAGATCGCCATCCTGACCACCGTGCACGACCCGGCGGCGCGACGGCGGTCCTACACGCTGCTGGCGGAGGAATTCGGCCTAGCGGCGGACCCGAGGCCCGCGGCCGCCGAGTGATCCGCCGGACCGCCAGAGCTGAAAGCGGAACGCCAGATACGCGACGAGCGCCGCCCCGATCACCAGCGGGATGAGCGCCAGGGCAAACCAAAGCGCCAGCGCCGCGACGACAACACCGCCGGCGACGGTGGCCACCAGGATGGCCCAGAAGAAGATGCGCGCGGCCAGCGGCGGCTTCACTGGCTCGCGATAGCTGCCATCCGGGCGCATGTCGATTTCGAGGCGGTAGCGATCGGGCATGATGCGCTCCAGGTGGCGTGTCGCCGGCTCCGGGTCAAGCCCGGCACGGTCGACAGGTCGTGGGACGATTTGGACGGCACCGTTTCCCTCTCGTCATGGCCGGGTTTCCTTTCGTCATGGCCGGGCTTGACCCGGCCATCCGTCGCAGCACGGTGCTGGCGGAGACGACCGCGACTGATCCCCGGGTCAAGATGCTCGGGGACGGCCATGCCGCGGGGACGGGCGCTACCGACCAAACCGACCCGCCCCCTGATCGCTAGCACCGCACGCCGATGGTAGCGTTCCGGTCAATGCCACGGGAGGCAAGCATGAAAGTCGGACTGTTCCTGAATACGCAATTCCCGCCGGGGGACAACGTCGTGGCGCGGATCCCGGAGCTGGTGCAGCAGGTCCGCCTGGCGCGCGACTGCGGCTTCGCCTCGTTGTGGTTCCCGCACCATTTCCTCACCGCGCCGTTGCAGATGCTGCAGATCCACACCGCGATGGCCTACCTGCTGCCCGAGGCCAAGGGCATGCTGGTCGGCCCGAACATCCTGATACTGCCGTTGCTGAACCCAGTGCACGTGGCCGAGGAGTCGGCAACGCTGGATGTGCTGAGCGACGGCAACTACATCCTCGGCGTCGGCCTGGGCTATCGCGAGACCGAGTTCGCGGCGTTCAACATTCCGTTGAAAGAACGTGCGCCGCGGCTGGAGGAAAGCATCGCCCTGATGCGGCGCCTGTGGACCGAGGACAGGATCACCCACAAGGGCCGCTTCTATACGGTCACCGACGCCGGCATCAGCCTGAAACCAGCGCGCCCGGGTGGGGTGCCGATTTGGATGGCGGCGCAGGTGGACGTGGCGATCAAGCGCGTCGCGCGAATAGGCGATGCCTGGATGATCGTGCCAGTGACGCGGCTCGGGACGGTGGCAGAACAGATGCGGACCTATCGCGCGGCGCTGGCGGAGACGGGTCGCAGCGCGGACGCGTTCCCGATCATCCGCGAGTGCTACGTGGCTGCCAACCACAGCACCGCGCTGGAGGAATGCCGCGGGCCGTTGCAATACAAATACGATGCCTATGCGTCATGGGGCATGGACGCGCGGGAGAAGCCGCCGTTCGAGGAATACGCGCGCGACCGGTTCATCATCGGCGACGCGACCTTCGTGAAGGAGGAAGTCGCGCGCTATCGCGAGGCGCTTGGTGTCGATCACTTCATGATGCGCTGCCACTGGCCCGGGCTGGAGCAGGAGAAGGTTCTGGGCTCGATTAGGCTGCTGGGGAAGATCTTCGGGTAGCGCGGATTGATGTACACCTCTCCCGTTCTTCGCGGGCTTGGGCCGCGAAGACGGGAGAGGTATACGAATCGTGCGGTCCCAGCCTCCTCCGGCCGGTCACTCACCCGACCGGTCCTACCGCCGCCGTCGCCATCCCCCAACCCCGAACAAGCCCCCTCAGTACCCCCGTCCAGGTTCGACACAGTTCAGCAACGGCTCGCCAGCGGCCAAGCGCAGCGCGTTGGCGAACACCAGATCGAACGTCGCCTGAAGGTAAGCATCCAGATCGTCGGACGTGACGTGCGGCATCACCATCAGGTTGTCGACATCCCACAACGGCGAGTCGGCCGGCAGCGGCTCCGGGTCAAAGACATCCAGGATCGCACCGCCGATCGCGCCGGACGCCAGACATTCCGCCAACGCGACATGATCGATCAGACCCGCGCGGCCGACGTTATAGAGCCCAGCGCCTGGTTTCATCAGCGCGAGACGGCGGCGGTCGAGCAGGCCTCGCGAGTCCGGCGTCAGCGGCACCGCCAGCGCAACAAGATCGGCCTGCGGCAGCAGCACGTCCAGCGCATCAGGGGTCGCCATGTGCTCGACCTCCGGGTGCGGCGCGCCGCCGCGGCGCACGCCGGCAACCCGGAGTCCGAGTGCGCGGCCCGCCGCGGCAACGGCACCGCCCATATCGCCCACTCCGACGACCAGCAGGCGACGGCCGGCGATGCGCGGCGTAAAGATCGGCCGCCACAGATGCTGTCGCTGCTGGGTCATCAATGCCGGCAGGCCGCCATGCAGCATCAGCAGCGCCATACACGCCGATTCACGCGCCTTCTCGACATGCACGCCACTGTTGTTGGTCAGCACCAAACCATCCGGCAGCCAGTCGAGCGGCAGCAGCGGTTCGATGCCGGCGCCGATGATATGAATCCAGCGCAGGCCCGGCGCGCGGTTCGCGAGATCGGCCAGCGGAAACCCAGGCTCGCGCAGAATGTCGTTCGAGGTCACCAAGCCGGTTGCGCGCGACAGCCAGGACAGCTCGCCCGGATCGTCACCCAAACTGATCGAGACAGCAGCACCGCTGCGCGTTCTGGCCGCGACGATCGGCGGCTCGGTCATGCGGAAGACCGCGTGCTTGTTCGCCCGTGTCTCGAAATGCACGTGCACCGGCTGCCGGCTCATTTTACACCAACACCTTGTCCAGCACCCAGTTGTCGATCTGATGAACCAATGGTTCGCGGTGGGAGAAGCGTCCGGGCCGAACGAATGGACCCGCCATGCCAAGCTGCTGGCGATCCGAGGCGACGATGTCCTCCTCGATCGTGATGTCCCACCGCTTGTAGTAGTTGGTCGCCTTGGCCTCGAAATCGTCGCGCGCGATGCGATCCTTCGGGAACAGCGCGCCGTGGATCAGCCGCGTCCGTTTCGGACCGAGCGGGTGGAGCTCCAGATACCAGGCACAGTCGATGGTGCACGCCAGGTAAGTGCTGGGATAAATCAGCGGCGCGCGCGTTCCGCCGGCCTCGCGCAGGCCCGCCAGGCGTTCGTTGGCGGGGAAACCCGGATCGTTCTGCAGCAGTGCCATGCTGCCTTCATGCTGCGCGAAGGTGCAGACGTATTCGCCCAAGGTCTCCTCGGCCCAGTAGCCGGAGCTGCGCGCCGAGGCGTACTTGTTGATGGTGTTCCGATGCACGGTCGCGATGTGGTACGACTCTTTCGCGTTCTCGACGAACAGCTTCCAGTTGCACTCGATCATGAATTCCTTGCGGCGGGCGCACACCATGTCCTCCAGCCCGTACGCGGCGACGCGGTCGGGCAGGTCGCCGAGATAATGCGACAGCCCTGGTGCCTCGGCGTCGAAACACAGAAAGAGAAACCCGCCCCAGGTGTCGAGGCGCAGCGGGATCAGGCCGACGTCCGCGGTGTCGAAGCCGATGGTTTCCTTCATCTCCGGCGCGGCACGCAGCGCGCCATCGAGGGCGTAGGTCCAACTGTGATAGGGGCAGACGATTGCCCGGCAGTTGCCGCTGCCCTCAAGCAGCGCCGACCCACGATGGCGGCAGGTGTTGGCGAAGGCGCGCAGAGTGCCGGCCAAATCGCGCAGGATGATGACGGGAACGCAGGCGAAGGTCAGCGCGAAGTAGTCGCCCGGCTCGCCCACCTGCGAGACATGGCCGACGAAGTTCCACACCTTGCGGAAGATCCTTTCGACCTCCCGGCGGTAGAACGTCTCCGAGGTGTAGCACCAGGGTGGCAGTGTTTCAGCTTCGAGCAAGGGGCGGCGGGTGGCCGCGTAGTGCGTCGGGTCGAAGATATCCGTTGGCGCCTGCATGGGGGTTCCTGTCCATGATCAGCCGATAAGACTAGGCCGAATTTCTCGAACCTGCGAGTGGAACGGGTCGCGTGGCAGCAATTCTCAGCACGACGCGATGACGTTGCTACACCGTTATGGCAGGGACAAGCCCCGCCACCGCCGTGTTTGCCGTCGATCGAGCACCCCTACGCGGCTCGGATCCCCAGCAACTCCAGCATGGTGCCGCCGAGGATCGCGTCCTTCTCCGTTGCAGTCAGAAAGCCGCAGTGCCGGCGTACGTAATCGACGCATTGCGTATAGGTGCAAAAGCGCTCGACATTCGGCATATCCGACCCCCAGACCAGCTTGCCGGCACCGAACAGGTCGTGCATCTGCTTAATCAGCGACTGCGCCTCCGGATAGGGATACTCCCAGACGCCGCCCCAGGTGATCGGGAACATGATCTCGATCAGCAGGTTCGGATGGCGGTAGGCCTCCAGCACCTCGGGCGGAAAATCCCACTGCCCGGCAGGCGCGAAGAACCCGACCGGCGGCCCCATCACCAGCACCCAACGGACGTTGCGCCAACGGTCCATCAGCCCCTTCAGCTTGAGCACATTGGCGATGGCACTGGCGCGATCGTAGTCGGGGATTTGCGAAATCTCAAAGAACACCGGCAGCCCGGACGCGTCGGCCTTCAACCAGAACGCATCCATGCGCGGATCGTCGAACGAGATGTCGAAATCATAACGGGAGTACGGTTCGAGTGCGAAATACACGCCCTTGAGGCCCAGCAACCCAACTGCCCGATCGAATTCGCGCAGCGCCGCATCGGTGTAGGCGCGCGGTTCATTCACGTTCAGCAGCCCGGTGAACTTCCCGGGGTACTGGCTCTGCGCAAACGCGTTGTAGTCGTTCATCGCGCCGTAGCCGCCGCCCGCCTGCAGCACGCAATGATCGACGCCGGCGTACAGCATCTGCGCCAGCATCAGCTCCGGGGGGGCAACGATCTGCTGCATGCCGACCGGCATGTACTGGGAGTGGTAGTCCTCGCCATCGATGGTAAAATCCAAACGCCCGTAATTGCCCGCGCGGAAGTCCACGTCCGTCAGGCCCGACCAGCCGTTGTGCCCCGGCTCGAACAGCAGCGCACCGGAGACCACCTTGCCATCACGCGCGCGGAATACGCGGGCGGCAGTGCGCGTCTGCACCTTCTGAATGTAGCGGCGATGGATCTCGCTGGATGGATGCCCGCAGGCGTCCGCCCAGTGTTGGAAGACATGCGCATGGCAGTCGATGATCATCATATCAAAACTCCGGCATCAACAAAGAACCCCTGCCGCACCGACCATCCGTCGCGCGGCAAAGCCCGCCGCCTCCGGACGCGACGCCAGTTTCGCAGACGCGGCGCCAGTTTCAACCTGTCGGCCAGTTTCAACCTGTCGGTCAACTTCAACGTGCTGGACGGAAGCGCGCTCATGCCGCAACCTTAATGCTGCGCCTGCGTGTCAGTCCAGCCGAGAACGATTAACCGTCGATTGCCGGACAGTCGCGATCCGCCACCGGGTTGACTTATGTCAACGCGTCTATCCAGCATTTCATGCACCTGACTGGTGAAACGCCGCATTCCGGAAGGTGCGCGCCATGTCGGTCACCAGCATCGCTCCCAAGCCCGCGTACGTACCAGGAAAGCTCCAGACCGGAAAACTCTGGTCGCTCGGACTGGCGATCGCGGTCCTGGTCGCCATAGTCAGCCTGCCGCCCCAGGCCGGTCTGCCGGTGGCAGGGCAGCGGATGCTGGGGGTGTTCGCCTTCGCCATTGTCGTCTGGGTAAGCGAGGCGCTGGACTACGCGGTCAGCGCAATAGTGATCAGCGCGCTGATGGCAGTCCTGCTCGCCATCTCGCCAGCGGATCCCGCCAAGCCGCAGGTGCTGCTGGGCACCGTGCAGGGCCTCGCCCTGGCGGTGGGCGGGTTTAGCAACACCGCACTGATCCTGGTCGCCGCGGCACTATTCCTGGCAACCGCGATGACCATCACCGGCCTCGACCGACGGATAGCCCTGCGCATTCTGTCGCTGGTCGGCGCGCGCTCCGGGCGCGTTGTGATCGGCAACATCCTGGTGACGATCGTGCTGAGCTTCCTGGTCCCCAGCGCCACCGCGCGGGCCGCCGCCATGGTGCCAATCATGCTAGGCATCATCGCGGCGTTCGGCGTCGATCGACGCAGCCGATTCGCCGCTCTGCTGATGATCACCACGGCGCAGGGGATCGGCGTCTGGAATGTCGGGGTGAAGACCGCCGCGGCGCAGAACATGGTGGCGATCGGCTACATCCAGAAGATTCTCGGCCAGGATATAAGCTGGCTCGCCTGGCTGGTCGCGGCGGCACCGTTTTCCATCGTGCTGTCGATCGGCCTGTATGTGGTCATGACCACGATGCTGAAGCCGGAGACCGACACCGTGCCGGGCGGCGCGGCAGCGATCCGCAAGGCGTTGGCCGATCTCGGGCCGATGATCGGGGCGGAAAAGCGGCTGCTGGCGATCTCGCTGATCCTGCTGTGCTTCTGGGCGACCGAGTCGATCCTGCATCCTTTCGACAGTGCCACCACCACGACCGTCGCGGTGGCACTGCTGTTCCTGCCCGGCATTGGCGTGATGGAGTGGAAGCAGGCGCAAGCGCGCTTTCCCTGGGGCACCATCGTGCTGTTCGGCGTCGGCATCAGCCTGGGTACCGTGTTGCTGCAGACGAAGGCGGCCACCTGGGTCGCCAACCTGATTGTCGCTGTGTTCGGACTAGACCAGTTCGGCGGCCTGGCGATCCTGGCTGTGCTGGCGTTGTTCCTGATCATCATCCATCTTGGGTTCGCGAGTGCCACCGCGCTCGCCTCCGCAATGATCCCGATCGTCATCGCAGTGCTGCAGAAAGTGCACACACCCGGCATCAGCGTGATCGGCATGACGATGTTGCTGCAATTTGTGATCAGCTTCGGATTCATTCTGCCGGTGAACTCCCCGCAGGGCATGGTCGCCTACGGCACGGAGACCTTCGCCGCGCGCGACTTCATCCGCACCGGCCTGGTGCTCACCGTGCTGGCGTACGGGCTGACCCTGTTGTTCGGCGCCACCTATTGGCGCTGGCTCGGCTATGTCTGAATGATCCAAGAAGGGGGCCTTGCTCCTTGGACCCCCACCGCGACATCTTTGTCGATCGACTCCAGATACGGTGTCTCGGCGGCGTTCGACACCGTGAACACGTACAGCAGGACAGCGAGCACCAGCAGGACGACGGTCGCGCCGGAGGGGCGCCGTGCGGTGCGCGGCGCGGTTGCCATCGGCGCAGGCCGCCGCGCTAACCCTTGTCGCGATCGATCACCGCCCGGATCTGCTCCGCCGGCACCGCCAGCGGCGCGATGCCCGCACGCTCCTGCTGCAACAACATGAACGAGCGGCTATCGCGCGCGGCCCAACCTCGGTTCATCGCCTCGGTCATCTCCTGCAGTGCCATGTTACACAAGCGCATCGGCACGCTGACCTCGCGGCCGAGTTGCAGGGCCAGCGATACGTCCTTGTGCAGCAGACGCAGCGCGAAGTCGGGCGGTTCGTAGCGGCCTTGCAGGAACTGCCCGCCCAGCCGGTCGAAGGTGCGCTGCCGGCCGGTAGCGCCCTGGCGGATCGCCTCCCACAGCGCCAGCGGCTCGACGCCAGCTTTCACGCCCATGGTGAACACCTCGGCCAGCACGGTGTTGATCGCCGCCCCGGCGCAGTTGTGCGTCAGCTTGGCGATCGTTCCGGCTCCGATCGGTCCGATATACGCCGCCTGATCCCCCATCGCGCCCAGTGCCGCCCGGTATTTGTCGAACACCGCCTTGTCGCCGCCGACCCAGATCGCCAGCCGGCCGCTGCTCGCGCCATGCGGCCCGCCACTGACCGGCGCATCCAGGAAATCGACGCCCTGTTCCGCCAGCGTCGCGTGCAGCCGTCGCACCACGTCAACCGCGTTGGTGGACAGATCGAACCAGGCCGCGCCCTTGCGGAAGCCCGCCGCCAGCCCGTCCTCGCCCAGCCCCACCGCCTCCACGTCGGCCGGCGTCGGCAATGACGTAAAGACGGCATCACACGCCTCTGCCACCGCCCGCGGGCTCTCCGCCCATGTCGCCCCATTCTGCAGATGCTGCGAGGCCGCCTGGCGCGTCAGGTCATGCACCACCAGATCATGACCACCCTTCTGCAGGTTGGCGGCCATGCCGCGGCCCATCATGCCCAGGCCAATGAATCCGATTCGCATCCCAAACTCCCTCCATCCGCGTTAGTTTCGCACACGGTTGCAAACTGGATCCCCTGAGCAACCCCGCGCACATACCGTCAGCCCTGTGGGTCGCACGTTTTCATTCCGCCGCCACGACCCGGTGCCGGCCATGGCCGATCCACACCACCGCCACCACGCCGATCGCCGACAGCGCCATGATCGGCATCAGCGACAGCGGATAGCTGCCGGTCGCGTCCTTGATCGCCCCGATCAGGTAGTTGGCGACAAAGCCGGACAGATTGCCCAGCGCGTTGATTTGCGCGATGCCTGCAGCGGCCACCGGGGCGGCGAGGAACTCCGTGGTCAGCGCCCAGAACGGCCCCTTGCAGGCATAGGTGCCCACCAGCACCAGCGTCAGCAGTGCGACCATCGGCCACAGCTCCGAGACGAAGAACGTGGCCAGCAGGCCGACCACGATCGCACTGATCGGCACCGCGTTGTGCCACACCCGTTCCCCCGTGCGGTCGGACTGCCGCCCCCACAGCACCATCAGCACCGCCGCGACCGCGTACGGCACCGCGTTGACCAGTCCGGTTTCGAAATTGGTCAGCCCGAACGACTTGATGATTTGCGGCTGCCAGATCGCCAGGCCGGAGCTGGCGCCGGCGGCGCCGGAATAGACCAGCGCCATGATCAGCACGTGCTTGTCGCGCATCACCTTCCACACCGACATGTGCGGCACGCGCGACGCACGCGTGCGCTCCGCGGCCAACTGCGCCGCCAGCCAGGCTCGCTGCTCGGGCGGCAGCCACTTCGCATGTTCGGGCTTGTCGGTCAGCCAGAGCAGCGAAGCGACGCCCATCAGTACGGCGGGGATCGCTTCCAGGATGAACACCCATTGCCAGCCGCGCACGCCGAGCCATCCGTCCAGGCCAAGGATCGCGCCGGACAACGGCGAGCCGATGAAGCCGGCGGCCGGGATGGCCACCATGAAGATGCCGACGATCCGCGCGCGATGCGCTGCCGGGAACCAGTAGGTCAGATACAGGATCACGCCGGGAAAGAAGCCCGCCTCCGCCGCGCCCAGTAGGAAGCGCAGCGTGAGGAACGAACTGGTCCCGGCGGTGAACGCCATGGCACCCGAAACGATCCCCCACGAGACCATGATGCGTGCGATCCAGCGGCTGGCACCGAAGCGTTCCAACGCCAGGTTGCTCGGCACCTCCAGCAGGAAGTAGCCGATGAAGAAGATGCCGCCGCCCAGACCAAAGATGGTCTTGCTCAGACCGACATCCTGATTCATCTGCAGGCCGGCGAAGCCCACGTTTACGCGGTCGATGTAGCAAATCAGGTAGGCCAGTACCAGGAACGGCAGCGTGCGCGTGAAGACGCGGCGCATCGTGGCCGCTTCCAGCGCAGCATCCTGGGTCGGGACGGGCGGCATTGGTTTCCTCCGGTTTTTCGGCCCCCGGACCGTAGGTCCGCAGGCGTCGTCCGGCAAATCTCCGACCAAGATCGCCGTTGCCACCTCGTATCGGTGGCGACATAACTCAGACCACAGGCGTCGCCGGTGGACCGCCCTTCTCCCAGACATTGAACGTCGCGTCCCACAGTGCGATGCGACCATCGCGCACCACCCAGAACTCGGTACCGCGCCCCTGCATCGCCTTGCCGGTTCTGGCGTCTTCCCAGGTCGCATCCCAGGTGTTGCCGATCACGTCGCCCATCACGCAGCGCAACGTTTTCTTCAACCTGTAGCCCGTGGTGCGGGCGAAGCGCGCGGTCAGGAAGCGCATGATTGCCTCGCGGCCGTGCATCTCGGGGAAGTCGGCGAAACGCGCAATGGCGTCCTCGGTGAAGCCGGCGCTGATGGCGTCGAGAGCGGCGGCACCGAACGCATCCTCCACCGTCTGCACCAGGCGCGCGGCGGCAATCCACGTGAGCGGACGCGCCTCGACCGCGGCGAAACTCATGACGATCCTCCAGACATGCCCCGGCGACGCGACCCGGCCGGCGGCGCCGTCGCTCTCGGCTCCGTCGCGTGCCCCGCACCGATGATGCGGCTAGTCTGCGGCCCATCGAGGTCCGGCTCAAGCCAGGGAAGACAAATCGCCCGCGGAGGAGACCATGATCGGAGCGATCAGCCTGATGCGCCGCCGGGACGACATCGACCCGGCCCGGTTCCGACAGCACTGGCTTGACATCCACGGGAAGCTGGTCTGCCGCATGCCAGGCCTGCGCAGCTACGCGCAGAGCCATGTCATCGCGGCGCTAACGCCGGCCGCGCGCGCCATGGCAATCGATGGTTTCGCGGAGCTGGCGTTCGACAGCGTGGCAGCGCGCGCAGCGGCCTACGGCTCCGCCGAACTGGCGGCCTGCGACCGCGATTCGCCGGGGTTCATTGGATCCGTGTCACGGCTCATCACCGAGGTGGAGATCGTGATCCCGCGACCGGATACGCCGGATCTGGCCAAGCTGGTTGTCGTGTTCCCGCCCGGGACGCCAGCCGACCGCGCCGCGCTCGAGCGAGCATGCAAGCGCGGGCTGATCTGGCATCAGGTGCTGGAACAGGGCCGCGCGCCGAACAGCGCGGTGCCGGAGCTGCGCTGCCCGGTCGCCGCGCTGGCGGAGCTGTGGGTCACCGCGCAGGTCACGCCGCAGGCCATTGGTGTCGATCAGGCCGGGGTCTACTCCGCCATCGAACATCGGTTTCGCTGATTGGTTGCGCCTGCCGATCCCAACCTTGCTTGCCTGTCCGCTCTTTGCGGGCTTGGGCCACGCAAAGCGGGAGAGGTGTACGACGTTCCTCCTCTAGCCCTCCGGACGGACGATCAGCACCGTGCCATCCACACCTTCCACCCGCAGCCGCGCACCCACAGCCGGCTCCGGCACGTCGGCGGGCACCCGCGCCGCCCAGTCGCTGTCGCCCAGCCGCACGCGGCCCTCGCGGCCGGCGAACGACAGCGCGATCGCGGCGCGTCCAGCCAGCCCGGCCTGTTGCGTGTTCAGCCTGGCCGGCGCACTGCGCAGGCGAAGCCCGACGGTCAGCGAGATCGCCGCCAGCACGCCGCAGGTCACCACCTGCAGCTCGAAGCCGATGTCACTCGCCAGCACGATCAGGCCGGTGCCACAGGCCGCCAGGCCGAGCCACATCATGAACACGCCCGGCGCGAGCACCTCCAGCAGCAGCAAAGCAAGCCCCGCGACCAGCCAGATGATCCAGGCGCTCACGCGGAGGGTCCCGGCCCCCACGGCGATGCGGCCGGCAGCGGGCCACCGACTGGCGGCCTCGGTGGTGACATCGGGAACGGCGGCATGGGCGGCGGCATCGGGGACGGCGGCGGCTCGGGCACGGGCGGCATCCCGGACGGCGGCGGCCCGTCATCGCCGCGCATCAACTGCATCGCCTGCACGATGCCGCCGGCAAGCGCGGCGCTCTCCATCGGCACCACCACCAGGCGCGTGTTCGGCGCCGACGCGATCGACTGAAACGCACGCACGTAGCGATCGGCAATGAAATAGCGCAGCCCCGCCAGCCCGTGCCGCGCCGCGGCGTCCGACACCATCTGTGTCGCTTCCGCCTCGGCACGCGCCAGCGCCACGCGCGCCTCGGCGTCCCGATTGGCCGCCTGCTGACGGCCCTCGGCGGCCAGGATCAGCGCCTGCTTCTCGCCCTCGGCGCGCAGGATCGCGGCCTGGCGCTGGCCCTCGGCGAGGGCCACGGCGGCGCGGCGCTCGCGTTCCGCGGTCATTTGCAGGTTCATTGCGCGGATCAGGTTTTCCGGCGGCTCGATCTTGCGGATCTCGACACGCGACACCTTGACGCCCCAAGGCATGGTGGCGCCGTCCAGGATGACGAGCAATGCCGTATTGATCCGCTCGCGGGACGACAACGTCGCGTCCAGTTCCATCTCGCCGATCACCGCGCGGATGTTGGTCATCGCCAGCGTCGTCAGCGCGAGCGTGAGAGTGGCAACCTGGTACGCCGCTTTCTCTGGCTCCATCACCCGGTAGTAGATGATCCCGTCGACCGCGACGGTCGCGTTATCGCGCGTGATGACGCTTTGTTCCGGGATCTCGACCACCTGCTCCTGCACGTTCAGCTTGCGGCCGACGCGGTCAACATAGGGCAGCACGAAATTCAGCCCTGGCTGCAGCAGCCGCGTGTAGGCGCCGAAGCGTTCGACGGTCCAGACCTGACCCTGCGACACAGTTTTCACGCCGGCGAACAGGGTGACGACGACCAGGACGAGGAGCAAGATCCAGACCACGATTGCGATGCTTGCCATGTCCCCCTCTTACCGCATTCCGCGGCACCGCGCATGGCATCGCGTAGATAATGCAGGGCGCCGCATCACCGGCGCGGTGCATCCGGGATGCGTGATCTGCGCGGTCGCCCGTGGGCCGCGCGATGCCAAGGCGACACGCCTTGCAAGGCCGAGTGCCCAGTGCGCCAACCCATGCGAGTGGCGGGCCTCAACGCCGCGGCGCGGCGCGGGCAGGGCGCACGGTCCGGCGCGATCGCACCCGCATCGTCAGCAGCGGCCAGATCACAATGCCGAGCAGCACCAGGAACTCCAGGATCGCGACTCCGGCCCAGACACCCGTCGAAGCCTGCGGCAGTGCCTGCGCCCACCGACGCAATGCGACGATCCCCAATGCGAGCGCCCCAAGCACGATAAGGACCCGGAGCCATCGCGGGACACGCACCACCACGAACAGCCCGCCCACCAGGAACGCCGTGACGGCGGCGAGCATCAGCCAGTTTCCGTAGTCCGCTCCGGCGAACCCCGCGGAGGCGAGGACCGTGGCCCCGGCGACGAACACGGCGACATTGAACGCCAGTCCGCTGCCTGAGCCCGCACTTGCGTTCCTGGCAAACAAATAGAACAGCAGCGACGGCGCGCGCAGCAGTGCGACGAGTTTGCCGACGCTGGCCAGCCAACCGCTCTGCCGCGACGAGGCGGCGATCGCCACCGCGGCGGTCTGCGAACCGAGGGTGGTCAGCCGGTCGGTGCCAACGTCGTCCTCGATCCGCTCCTTGCCGAGCGTGCAGTCCGCCAGCAGAGCGCCGACACGCGCGGCGGGGATCGGCCGGCCCTGCAGAGCGCAGATGCTGAGCCGGAAGTTTTCCACCGACTCACTGACGCGCGCGCCTTCGTCCTGATCTGCCTTGATCGCGGTGGCAATTTGCGGCAGCTCCTCGAGCAGGATCTCCAGTTCGAGCCGCCGTGCGATGGCCCCAACCGCGATCTCCAGATACTCGGGTACCACGTCGTTCGGATGGTCGAGATAACCGAGCTCCGACAGCAGCTGGCCCCGATCGAATAGTTGTTGAAGCACTTCACGTTGTTGCTGGAGCACCTCACGCCGCTCCCCGGCCGGGCCAAGCGCGATGGTCTCGATCCGATCCGCCATCCAGCCAGCCCGCGAGCCCGCGTCATCCGCCTGCGCGATCAGCCGCAGCCGTTCCGGATCCAGCAGAATACGCACCAGCCGGCGCACCCCGTCGAGCCGCCCCCACATCCAGTCGTTCGCCCGCCAGCTCCGCCGATAGAACGCGCCGAAATGCGCGAGCTGCACGCCGGCCAGCTTGTCGGCAGGGAGGCGCGGACCGCCAAACGACGCTGCCCCCTCCGCGCTGATCTGGATGAAATCGATCTCCTCCTCTCGCAGCGTGCCCCGGCCGCCCAATGCCTCCTGCGCGACCTCGAAGGCCAGCAGACGCCCGACCACCAACCCAATGGTCGCCACCTCGGGTGCGCGCAGGAAATAGCCGTAGAGCCTTGCGAGCTCGGTCATCGGCCGGTCGCGCCGCGCGTCGGGTGCCGCCGCGCAGCGCTGCAGCAAACTGATGATCGACGGACGGATGCCGATCAGAACGGCCGCGATCGCCGTGGCATAGCGCGCGGCCAGTGCATCGGCGGACGCGTCGCCGCCGGCCGGCCCGCTCCAGCCGATGATGGCCTCGTTCAGCCACTGCGCAGCCCCGACCGGAGGCTGGGTCTTGCCATGTCCCTCACCCAGCCAAAGCCGCACCGCGTCGGCCTGGGCGGTCCAGTGGTCGTTGCCGATCTCGCGCAAACGGTCGATCTGCTCCAGCAGATCGAAGGCCTGCGTCCATGCGTCTTCCAGGAATCGCGGATCCCCCCCGGGCACGAGGCGATCGAGCCGCTGGGCCCGCCCCAGGATGTCGTGCAGCACGCGCACCGCATGCTCGACCGGCCGGGTGCCCCATCGCCAAGTAGCAGCGGTGGGCGCCGCCGCGGTTGGCGACAGCGACGGCGGCAACGGCGGGATCCACGGCAGGTCGTCGACCCGCTGGCTGATCTGGGCATGCAGCCAGTCGCGCCGCCCAGTCTGTCCCAGGCCGGCATGTCCGCCACGCAAAAGGCCCAGTTCGATGCGGCCCAGGATATATTCCACTGCCGTCTCGACCCGGATGGCGCGATAGGCCCTGAACAGGGTGTTCGCCAGGTCATCGATCTGTTCTGGCGCATTGTAGCTGGTGAGCAACACCCGCGCGTAGCGGCGCTCGCGCACCTTTTGGTTGTGCTGGCGCAGCGCGTCGATCTGTGTGCCGATGCTTTGCACGCTCGGGATGCTCACCAGGCTGGCAAGCACGACGCTCAGCAGGTCGGGCGATGGTGGCGGCGTGGCCGGGGCGGGCGCCCCCGAGGCAACGGAGGCGTTGCCGGCGGGATCGGGCACGACGTACACCAGCACGCGACGCACCGGGCCGATGGCCCGCTGGCGGAATATTTCGGTCAGCGCGAGATCAAGCGGCTGGTTGTCCAGGACGCCGCCGTCGATGACGAATCCGGTCTGCTTGAAGCTCGCGATGCCTGCCATGTCCGGCCGCTCGCCGGTCGCGGCGTCCTTGGTCACCGGACAGTAGCTCGGCTCGAACGCGGCCGGGAATGAACTGGTGCAGCGCGCCGCCAGCGCCAGGCGTTTGGCGATCAGCTCGTCTGCGAAATCGTCCGTGCCGTCAGTGCGCCGCCGGCTGAAATGCAGCCGGGCGCGATGATCGACATCCGCGATCCGCGCCCCGAAATCATCAGCCTGCGTCCGCCGCGCGGGTTCGAGCAGCGTCGTGGTCATTATCAGCTCGATCGGCACCGCCTCGCGCGGCACAGGCGCCGGCGCACGAAGACCGTCGAACGCATCGCGCAGCTCGGGGAGAAAATACCCGTCGCCATCGAGCAGCGACGGCGCGTCGCCGTCGAACGGGCTGCGCAGCAGCGCTGCGAAGGAACCCTTGCCGACCCACAGACTGCGCAGGGCGCCGAGCGACCGCTGCAGGTCGTTGCCCTGATGGTAGGCCATCGCCATGGCCAGGTAGGCGCCGTTGATCCCGCCCGCGCTGCTGCCGGCGATGACGTCCACGCGTGGTGTCATGCCGGTCAGTTTGCAAATCTCGCTGAACGCCGTGTTGCCGGCGTTGGCCACCAGCCGACCAACCTCGTACGTGACGCCACCGATCCAGACCGCGAGGCTAACCCCGCCGTTCATCACCAGGCCGATCCGCAGCTCCTCGGGAGCGCTCAAGCTCGTGTCCCAGCAGGTCCAAGCAGTCGTTGCACTGCCAAGTCGTAAATGTGGTGCACCGGAATGAGACTGGCAAGCTCAACGCACTCGTCCGCGGCATGCACGTTGCGATAGACGACACCGAAGCCGCAGGTCGCCGGAACGCCGAGCCCCGCCAGCAGATTGCCGACATTGGACGGGCCGGCGATCGCTGCCGGCGGCCTTGTGCCAAGCACGTGCTGTGCGGCATCGGCGAGCGCGCGAACCAGTGGCGAGGCGGGCGGCAGGCGGTACGCCGGCCAGGTGACGCGCACCGCCAGGTCGGCGTCCGCTCCGGCCGCGGCGAGCACGGCGCGCACGCGCGCCTCCGCCGCGGCGGCCGGCAGCCTCGGTGTAACGCGAATGTCTATGTCGATTTCGCATCGATCCGGCACCAGGGAGAATTCGCCGCCGCCGCGGATCCCGGTCACCGTGAGCTTGGGCGCCAGCGGCGAGTCGACGGTTACGCAGGCGCGCCATTCGTCGTGCAGCGCCGCAAGCGCGGTCGTCAGCGCCGCGGCCCAGGCCACAGCGTTATTGCCGCGATCCTGCGACGCGCCGGAATGCGCCGCGCTACCATGTACGGTGACGGTGGCACGCCATACGCCCCGCGCGCCGGCCATGATCCGGTCCATCCCCGGATAGCCGATCAATACAGCTTCCGGCAGACTGGCGTGACGCGCGAGCGCCGCCCGCACGCCGGCGAACCCGCCGCTGTGCTCATCGGCGTCGAACACGCACCCGAGCCCGCCCCCGCCGTCGCAGCCGGCATGGGCCGCCAACAGGTGACAGAACACGGCGATGCCCGCTTTGCTGTCCGCGCTGCCGCGGCCATACAGCCACCCATCCTCGATTGTTCCGGACAGCGGCGTATGACGCCAGCTTGTGATCTCGCCGAAGCCCGCGGTGTCTGCGGTGGCATTCAGCAGCAGGACCGGGCGGGCCCGGACGTCCACCACCGGTGCCAGAAGGGCGAGTGGGCCGCCCGCCCCGGTCAGGACCTCGCTCGCCACGCCCTTGCCAGCGAGCCACTCGCGAATGCAAGCGAAGATCACACCACAGTCATCGACCCCGGCTCGGCTGGGAATCCGGACAAGGCACTGCAGCAAGTCGGTCAGCGAACGGCCGAGCGCCGCATCGTCGTTTGGCAACCCGGCTGCCGTGCTGCTCACGCCCCAAGCCATTGCAGGATGTACAACCCGGCATCGTAATCAGTTAGGTAGATCAGACCGTCCTGCGCCACGAACAAATCCGCCGTGTGCCGCATCTTCGCCCGCCCGCGCATCGGTTCCATCCAGACCGTCGGCTGCGGCGGCACGAAATAGCCGACCTCCTTCGGCTGGAACGCATCGGCAATATCGAACACGCGGACCCCCGCGCTCTGCCAGGTGGCGAAGATCGTCGTCGAGGACCGGAACGAGCCGGGCCGGTTCTCGTGCAGATTGTGCGGACCGAACTGACCACCCTTCCGAATGTAGTCCTGGTCCGCCGGCGTCGGCAGCGTGGCGATCGAGACCGGATTGGCCTTCTCGCGAATGTCGAAGATCCAGGTGCGTTTCATCTGCTCCTGGTCGATGTTCAGCACCGCCTCATCCGCCACCACCAGCAGGTCGCGGTCGTGCAGCGGCAGCGCGCTGTGCGTGCCGCCACCGAACGGCGGGCACCAGTTACGATGCACGATCAGTTTCGGTGCCGTCTTGTCCTTCACGTCCAGGATGGTCAGCCCGCCGTCGCGCCAGCTGGCATAGGCGATGTCGTCCGCCACCACCGAATGGTGCAGCGCCGTGCGCCCCTTCCAGCTTGGCGTCTCGCCGCCGGACGCCCACATGCCGGGGACCCACCAACGGCCCACCTCGACCGGATGGGCCGGGTCGGCCATGTCGATCACGATCAGGATGTGATCGATAAACCCGTCGAGCAGCGCCGAGGCGTACGCATAGCGCCCGCCCACCCACCAGATGCGATGCAGGCCGAGGCCCTCGACCTCCATGAAGCCGATGGCGCGCGGGTTGGCCGGGTCCGAGATGTCATAGACCCGCATCCCGGCGGAGAAGTCCTTGCCGCGGACGCCATAGCGCGCGCTGTCCACCTGGTTGGACTGGCTGTAGTATTCCTTCTGCGACAGCAGCGCCTTGAGATCGAGCTCCTCGATGCACAGCAGCAGGTCCTCCGCCGTCTGCAGGTGCATGCACCAGGAATTCGGGTGGATCGGCATGAAGTTCACCGGCTTCGGGTGGCGCGGATCGCGCACGTCGGTGACGTTGATGCCGCGGCTTACGCGGGTGCCGACATAGGCGTGGCCACGCGCCACCATCACCTGCACGCCGTCGCCGCGACCCCCCTGATCGCAGTGTCCAATCAAGGCGATGTTACGGGCGCCTTCCGGCACAATGTCGCCCACCCGCATGTGACGTCCCTCCGGCTCTGTCTCGGGCATGATGATCGCCCGAGAGCCTGCTGTCATGCCACCACATCCGCGTAACGCGGCATGACAGTTGGTCGATCGGCCAAAGGGTTTGACCGACACGCAAGCCACCTTGGGGTTACGCCGTCAACCAGGAGGCAAGGTTCGCCGCGAGGCCCACGGAACATTCAGCGCAGAGGATGCGGAACACTCACCGCAGGGCCTACCGAACATTCGCCGCATGCCATGCGGACAAATCACCGCCGGGCATGCGGAGAAGTCTGGCAGCCGCGCCGAGCGCGCGCCGCGTTCAATCTCCGCGTACTCTGCGGCGGATCTTTTTTGCCGAAGCTCAATCGCCTCGCGTCCCGGCGAGTACCAGGCGAGTACCAGGCGAAAGCCGTCGTCTACGCCTTGGATCCACCCAAATGGACGCCGAAACCGCCGGACGCGCCGGCCAGGCCCAGCAAGTCGCGCTTGGACACGAGCAGATCGGCCGAACTGCCGCAGTCCGACGCGCCGTTGCTGGTATGCAGCCCGCCCAGTGGATCAGGTAGGCCCCATCGGTCGTGCTCTGCCGGGCGACGATCACGAAACTGCCGCCGCCGCGCATCATCACGTCCGACGCCAGCACGCAGGTGTGGCCTGCCGCCTTGGCCGTCACATTGACCGGCAGCACATCCTGGCTCGCGTGCTGCGATGAGAAATCGGCGATGTCGCCGACCGTCGGCTCGAGCATCTCGGCGAGGCGCAGACACAGCCCGACGACGACCGCCATGCAGAGCAGGATCATGGCGATAAAGGTCAGCACGGTTCCGGCGGTAAGAGAGGTCTCAGAAGAGTCCGGAGTCACAGTATCCCTCGCGCGATCGTGGCCTCGGCAACGGTCCGCCTCCCCCTTTTGCGCCCTGGCCCGTCGTCGAGGCCTCGTTGGACCGAGCGCCATTGCGGGCGCCCCGTCAGTTATGCTGCACTGCAATATAACCCAGGCCATGCCGATAAACGCCAGACAAATCCGCGTGGATTGCGGCCGACCCAGGTGTCGGCGAGAGGATGACCGTTGCCTCCGGCATAGAAGGTAAAAATGCGCTCCCGGGCGACAAGCACGCCCCAGCGGCTGCCACCGGGCGCGGGACCAGGCTACAAATGCCGCCAACGAAAGGCATCCGGTCCGAGCACCGGTCCCAGCCCCAGGGACCGCGCCTCTCGCAGAGATGTATCGTGATCCCTTGGCGCCAAGTCGTGAACATTCCACGTTCACGAGCATGTTGAGCCGGCCGCTCCGCCCGCCTGTTGTCAGCCGGCGATGATCTGGCACTGCGGGTAGGGGAGCCGTTTATGCGCGTCCTGGTTATCTATTGCCATCCGGTGACGGAAAGCTTCGCCGCCGCCGCCCATGCGACCGTGCTGCAGGCGTTGGCGGCCCGCCGGCACGAGGTGACCGATGTCGACCTGTATGCCGAAGGCTTCGACCCGGCGATGAACCGACAGGAGCGGCTCGACTACCAGAACACTGCGCGCAACGTCCGGCCGGTACGGAAATACGACGATCAGCTCGCGGACGCCGAGGCCATCGTGCTGGTGTATCCGGCATGGTGGTATGGCATGCCGGCGATGCTGAAAGGCTATTTCGACCGCGTCTGGCTGCCAGGCGTCGCATTCGACGTAACGCCGGACGGGCGCGTGCTCACCGACCGGTTGCAGCAGATCCGCCGCATCGTCGTCGTCACGACTTATGGCGCGTCATGGTGGATGGTCCGCATCGCGATGGGTGATCCCGCCCGCAAGCTGGTATCGCGCGCGATCCGAGCCCTGTGCGCGCGCCACTGCCGCGTGGATTGGTTTGTCCACTACAACATGGACAGTGCAACACCGCGCCAGTTGAGCCGTTTCCTCGAGCGCGTGCGGACTGGCATGAGCCGGCTGTAGCGTGCTGCCCTGCAGGGCGGAAAACCATGCCCCCCGGACTTGATCCGTGGGCATGGCTTTTCCGCCCTGCGAACACCAGCGAGCGTCAGGTTTCACGACACCGGCGCCGCGGGTCGGACGCCTGTTATACCAATCCCCGAAACGATTGACGCTCCATTTGGTCAAAAAACTATGACTTTTCAATGAGATGATCCGACGGGCAAGAGTCAATTGTTTCGGCGGCTGGTATCGCCGTCTACGTTGCGCGCCCGCCGCCAGTGCTCGCCTCATGCGCTGCTCCAGACGACCAGCTCGGCCGCGACTCTATCCACCACGTCGCGCCACGCTCCCGGTGCCGGCTGGCGAAACAGGCGCACCGACGCGTACCAGGCACAGTCATCGCATCCCAGCCGCCAACGCCAATCCGGCGCAAACGGCAGCAGCACCCAGCACGGCACGCCGAGCGCCCCGGCGAGGTGGGCGACAGAGGTATCGATCGTCACCACAAGGTCGAGGTTGGCAACCAGCGCCGCGGTCTCCGCGTAGTCGGGCAGCCGCGCCGCCAGGTCGGGCAGCCCCGCCTCGCCGGACCGCGGGCCAAGCTGCAAGGAGACAAAGCTTATTCCCGGGGTGGCCACCAACGCGGCGGCGCCATCCGCCGGCAACGACCGGCGGCAGTCGTTGGAGTGGATGGGATTGCCGGCCCACGCCACGCCGACCTTGCGCCCGGCAGGCAGCGTCCCCCACCACGCGGCGGCACGCACCGGGTCCGCTGCAAGGTAGCCGCGGGCCGCCGGAATCGTGGTCGGGCCGGTCGCGAACACGCGCGGCAGGCTCATCTGGTCGATCCATGCGTCATAGGGCGGCGGCGCTGCGTCGACCGGCACCGCCATGACGCCGGGCAGCGTTGCGAGCAGCGGCACCAGCCGGGCGTCGCAGGCGAGCACCACGCGCGCCCCACGCGCGGCAATCAGCGGCAGGTAGCGGGCGAACTGGATGGTGTCGCCAAATCCCTGCTCGGCGTGCACCAGGATGGTGCGCCCCGCCGGATCGTCGCCATTCCAGGCCGGACCGGGCAGGTCGACGAAGTCGCGGCGGAATCGATCGTGCCGTTTGCGCCATTCGTATTCGGCGAAGCCGCGCGTGTAATCGCCTGCCAGCAGCGCAGCCACCGCCAGGTTCCAATGCGCCTGGGCGCAGTCGCGTTGCAGCGCAATGGCGGCCTCGCAGGCGGCGATCGCCTCTCCCAGCCGACCGAGCGAGGTCAGGATGAAACCGAGGCTGACCTGCGCCTCGAGCAGCGCCGGATCGAGCGCGACCGCATGGTGGATAGCGGCCTCGGCGGCTGCCAGCTCGTCCAGGTCGGCCAGTGCATTGCCCAGGTTGAGATGGGCGGACGCGTTGGCGGGATCCGCAGCGATCGCCGCGCGCAGCACCAAGACGGCATCCGACGGTCGTCCGAGCGCGCCGAGCGCGGTGCCGCGCACGAACAATGCCTGCGCGTTGCCCGGTTCCTGCGCCAGCGCCGTATCCGCGGTAGCCAGGGCCTCGCCAAACCGCCCCTCGGCCAGCATCGCGCGGCCCAGGCCGAGGCGGGCGGCGAGGTGCGACGGCCGCAACTCCACCGCGCGGGCGAGGCTGCGCGTGGCCGCCGCGACACGCCCGGTACGAAGCTGAAGCAAGCCGTAAAGATAGGTGGCTTGCGGCTCGTCCGGCCAATCGGCGAGCACGCTGCGATAGCCCGCCTCGGCCTCGGCATAGCGTGCGGCCTGCTGATGGCCAATGGCGTCGAGCAACGCTCCGGTAAGGTCCTGCATTGTCCGCACAGTTACGGTACGCGAGGTAAACACTGCATTAAGCCGGCCGAAGGAGGTCATGGCCAACGTATCGATCGACGAGCTGCGGAAGGCCCGTCTGACCGTCGGAGACCTGGGTCAATCGCCTTCGCGACGTGGTGAACCCGACGCTGGCCAACACGGTCATCCACATGCTCTCAGGCGGCCACCGCCGGTTCGCGCAGCCGGCCCCGCTCCCTGCTGGCCCGCCCCGCCCCGCCCGCTGATCCATGACCCCATCCTCACCACCGGGACAAACGCCCCACCGGGTCAAGCCCGGCGGCAGGCTCTGGCAGGCTCAGTATGGAATTGTTGCACGCAGCCGGCGCGCAGGACGGGCGCGACGCCCACCGGTGACCCCTGTGGCGCATGCGACCCCGGCGGTGGCGCGCGCCCGAACCGTGTGGCGGCGGTCGCCTTCTTGCGCGACACCCAGGTGCAGGCCAGCGTCGTGCTCCGTGGCGCCGAGGCCTTGGTCGGGGTCAGCCGCAGCAACCCCCGTGCGGCAGCCGGCTCAGGTTGTATGGCATCGTTGCCCGCAGCGCCCGAAATACGCCTCGCCGGCGGCGCGGGGTCGGCTCGCGAAGCGGACTGCCGCGGCGCGTCGAGCGCGGCAGGAGACCGCCCGGGGGCCCGGAATCCGGCGGCCCGCAATCCCGCCGCCCGCAATCCGGCCGCCCGCAGCGCGATCTCACGTTGCTTGGGATTGTTGCGCGCGGCAGGCATTGTCCCGCTCCCCGGCCGGGCCCGGCCACCCCGGGCCGCTCGCTTCGCCGCACGGGCAAACGCAATCGCCGCCTTCCATGGCGCTGTTGCGTCAACCTCGGCTCGCGCCGCCAGCCGCTCCGCCTCCCGCAACCGGTGTGCGACCCCGGCCTGCTCCGCCACACCCCGGCCGGTCCCGGAATTTCGCCCCAAGCGAGCGGCACCCTTCCTCACGTTGTATGTCATTGTTGCGTGGCGCGTCGCAAACGCCACCTCTGACGGGTGGACCGGGGCCGCCAACTCCGCCGGCCCCACCGCCAACCGCGCCGCCATCTCGGGCGGCAAATACACCCGCAACAGCGTCGCGCCGCACAGCAGCCGAGACCGCTCGATCAGCGCGCTGACATACCGCTGCTGCGCCCGCTGCGGCGCGCCGGCCGCCGCATACATCCCGTGCGTCGTCTTCGCGGCGATCATCCGCGCCATCCCCTCGGCCGTGCGAGGCCCCGTGCAGCGCCCGCCATGCATCCGGCATCGCCCGTTCGCCATCGCCGGCGCGCGGCAGGGACAGCAGGTGGTGCGTGCCCGCGCCCCGCAGCGCGGGGCCAGGTTCGGATTGCCCCGCGGATTGCCGTTCCGCAGCGGACCCGTCCCACCCCCGGGTCGCGCCGCTGGTGCGCCAGGGGGCGGGCTCGGCCTGCCGTCGATGTTCGCGCTCACGCCACCGCTCCCGTCGCCTTCCCACACCTTGCCCGCTTTGCGGGGTCGGGCCGCGAAGCGGACTGACGCGGCGCGCGGAGCGCGGCGAGTGAGGGCCTCTCACCCCAACCACCGTCCACCTCACGTTGCATAGGATCGTTGCGCCGCCCCGCGTCCCCCGCCGGCAGATCGACACCTTCCGCCGTCCGCGCGCCGCCCGGCGGCACCGCGAATTTCTGCAACCGCCGCAGCGCGCACTCCAACCGCTCGCCCTCCCGCATCGTCGCGGCCGCGGCCCGGCCCAGCCGCCGCGCCTGCGCCGGCGCGTTGCCGCCAAGGTCGGCCGCGCCCAGCGTGCGAACCGCCGGATGCCGGAGGACGACAATCTGCCCGGCGAGGCCAGCCTGCAGCGCATCGGCCGGATGGAACGCGGCAATCTCCTTGCGGGTCCACCTCCGGCGCGTCCGCT
The DNA here is from genome assembly GCA_003151425.1 of Acetobacteraceae bacterium. Taxonomy (GTDB): domain Bacteria; phylum Pseudomonadota; class Alphaproteobacteria; order Acetobacterales; family Acetobacteraceae; genus Palsa-883. Next base: position 28,746 of record PLXO01000149.1, on the reverse strand, counting down.
GCCAGGCGCGCGGGGCGTCGGCGATCATCGACGGCAGGTCGGCCAGCACGGGGTCGAGTTGCTCGTTGCCGAGGCGATAGGTCGGTGGCGCGACCGGGGTGACGGGGTGGGTGATTTTGGCTTTGACGAGAGACATGATGAAACTCCTGGCGAAAACGGCTTGGCAGTTATGGTAATATATACTAACACGCGCACCGATACCAGCTAACATTTCCGGCGCGCCGTGTTCGGCACCGCTCGCCATCGGCCACATGTGACAATGCGGGATCGGTCCTCTTCGCCTCGCCGGCCGGAAGAGAGCGCTCGCACGATGATATCGACCGGGCCGCCTGGACGTGCTGCCATCCGGTAAATGCCAGCCCGCACCAGCCCGCCCGATCCGATTGAGATCTTCCTCGCCCGATGGGACGGCACGGAACGGGCCGAACACGCGAATTACGTAAGCTTCCTGAACGAGCTATGCGGTGTCCTCGGCGTCGCTCTGCCAGACCCTGCGCGCGGCAGCACCGGCGATTATCGCTATGAGCGCAGCGTCACCCACCACGCCGACGACGACAGCGCCACCACCACGCGGCGGATCGACCTCTACCGCCGCGACCGCTTCATCCTGGAGGCCAAGCAAGGCGCCAACCCCGACCGCCAGACCTCTCTGTTCGGTCAGGCCGAAACCGAACGCCGCTCCAACGTGCGCCGGTCCGGCTTCTGGGGCCGCGCGATGGTGGCCGCGAAGGGCCAGGCCGAGGGCTACGTGCGCGACCTGCCGGCGGACGAAAGCAGCCCGCCCTTCCTGATCGTCTGCGATGTCGGATTCTGCTTCGACCTCTATGCTGACTTCTCCGGCACGGGCCGGCACTATGCCCAGTTCCCCGACCGCGAAGGCTTCCGCGTCTACCTGCCGGACCTGCGCGAGCCGCCAAAGCGCGACCTGCTGCGCCGCATCTGGGACGAGCCGCAAACGCTGAACCCGGCGCACCAGCGCGTCGCCGTCACCCGCGACATCGCCGCCTTGCTCGCGAGGCTGGCGGTCGAGTTGGAAGGCCCCAAGGATCGGCCCCGCCACGCGCCGCAATCGGTCGCGACTTTCCTGATGCGCTGCATCTTCTGCATGTTCGCCCAGTCGGTCGGCCTGCTTCCCACCAAGGACAGTTTTACGGAATTGCTGGAAGCCTGCCACGAGAACCCGCCTTCCTTCGTCGCGCTGATCGGGGACCTGTGGCGCAAGATGAACGACGGTGGTTTCTCGGCCGCCCTGCGTGCGACCGTGCGCAAATTCAATGGCGGGTTGTTTGCCCCCGGCCCGCACGGTCCGACCGAGCCATTGCCGGTGGACGCCGGCATGCTGGACCTGCTGATCCAGGCGTCGGGACGCAATTGGGCTGACGTAGAGCCAGCAATCTTTGGTACCCTGCTGGAAAACGCACTGGACACCCGCCAGCGCGCTGAATTGGCGCGCACTTTACTCCACGCAGCTTCGTCGAACGCTTAGTGCTGCCCACCGTCATGGAGCCGTTGCGCGCCGAATGGGACGGGGCCAAGGCGGGCGCGTACGAACAAGAGGAGCGAGGAGACCGCCGGGCAGCGGCGGCGATCGTGCGTGCGTTTCATGCCCGACTTTGTTCGGTGCGGGTACTGGACCCGGCTTGTGGCACCGGTAATTTTTTATATGTCACCATGGAGTTGATGAAGCGACTGGAAGGCGAGGTGCTTGACCTGCTTGCGAGCCTGGATCCCGGTGAGGGCGATCGGTTCGAGATGACGGGCACCAGTGTGGACCCACATCAATTTCTAGGTTTGGACGTGAACCCGCGCGCCGTGCCGGTGGCGGAACTGGTGCTATGGATTGGCTATCTCCAATGGCATTTTCGGACCAACGGAAAAGCCCCCCCAGCCGAACCAATCCTACGTGACTTCCGTACCATTCGGGAGGCGGATGCCCTCTTAAGCTATGCCCGTACGGAACCAGACCGGGGCCGGGTCGGACCTGCTGTGTCCCGGTGGGGCGGACGCACTAAGCCGCATCCGATAACTGGCGAAGCTGTGCCGGACGAAACCGATCAAGTGCTGATACAGCGCCCGGTAAACAGCAAGGCCACCGCGTGGCCGGCAGCGGAATTTATCGTAGGCAACCCGCCGTTCGTAGCTGCTCAATATATGCGAGAGAAGTTAGGTGATGGGTACGCTGAGGCGTTGTGGGCGGCCTATCCCAAGGTACCGCGCGCGTCCGATTTGGCCATGTTCTTCTGGTGGAAAGCGGCGCGACTCGTTGCGGCAGGGAAAGCGCGGCGGTTTGGTCTCATCACCAGCAACAGCCTCGACCAAGCTTTCGCCCGTAAGGTGGTCACGGAGGCCCTTGAGGGACGAAATCCGCTTCACCTCGTGTTCGCCATCCCAGATCATCCATGGGCACAAGGAGTGGGTACGGCAGCTGTCCGAATCGCAATGACAGTCACCGAGCGGAGGAGAGGGATCGGCCGCCTCCTGACGGTGGAGGGAGACACGCAGCCAAACGTGCCGATCACCGAATTAAAATTGCGCGAAGGTATTATAAACCCTGATCTCACGATAGGAGCCTCGCCAGCAAGCGCCAAAGCATTGCTTGCTAACAAAGGAATTTCTTCGCGTGGCATGACGTTGCACGGTGCGGGTTTCATCGTTTCACCCACGACGGCGATTGGACTGGGACTTGGAAAAATTCCCGGCCTCGATCGCCATATTCGTCCTTACCTCAGTGGTCGCGACCTCGTGCAACGCACTCGCGGGGCTATGCTTATCGACCTGTATGGATTGACCGAGGAGGAGGTTCGCCAACGGTTTCCAGCAGTGTTCCAGCACCTGTTGCTACGCGAAAAACCGGAACGTGACCAGAATAACCGAAAGTCGTATCGAGACAACTGGTGGGTATTCGGAGAGCCACGGAGTGAGCTGCGCCCGGCTTTGAAGGGTCTCCCACGCTACATAGTCACGTTGTTCGCTGCCAAGCACCGACCCTTCGTGTTTCAACCAGCCTATGTATTACCTGACAACATGTTAATTTGCATCGCTAGCGAAGAAGCTTGGCACCTCGGCGTGCTGTCTTCCCGCTTTCATGTGGAATGGGCGCTCAAGGCCGGGGGTACGCTTGAGGATCGCCCTTTGTATAATAAAACGTCTTGCTTTGACCCTTTTCCCTTCCCTGCCGCCACCGCCGCACAATCGGCCGCCATCGGCGCCATCGCCGAGGAACTGGACGCACACCGCAAAGCCCGCATGGCGGCACACGCACACTTGACCCTGACCATGTTCTACAACGCCCTGGAAAGAGAGCGCTCCGGCGCCGTACTGACCGAAGCCGAACGCGACGTACACGACGCCGGCCAAATCTCCATCCTGCGCCACCTGCACGACCGCCTGGATGAAGCGGTGGCCTCCGCCTACGGCTGGCCCGCCGATCTGCCCGCCATCGAAATCGTCGCGCGCATCGTCGCCTTGAACGCACAGCGCCGAGCCGAGGAAGCCGACGGCCTCGTCCGCTGGCTGCGCCCCGACTTCCAGGCACCCGAGGAAACCAGGCGCGCCGCGACACAGCCCGCGCTCGGCATCGAGGAACCCGAAGCACCCGACGCCATAAGCTGGCCGCGCGACGACGCCGCCCGCCAATTCATCGTGCTCCGCACCGCGCTCGCACGCAGCACCGCGCCCGCAGCCCCTTCCGAACTGGCCCGCCGCGTAAAAGGCGCGCCGCGTGGGGCCAAGATCGGCGAAATGCTTCGCGTCTTAGTAGCGCTCGGTCAGGCCCGCGAGGCCGGCAGCGGACGCTATACAGCGTGATGAGAGATCCCGGCTTGCGTCAACGATGTTGCGTACGGTCTCCGCCCGCGTCGCGCGCCTAATGGTACTACAGAACAAGAAAGGTTTTTAACGCAGATGCAGGAAGAAGATGCACGCAGAACACGCAGATGGCTCATCGCGGTTCACAGGCCGTAGACCACGCGCTTGATCTCCAGGCGCGACTTGCCGAAATTAAGCAGCAGACAGAGCTGCCGGTCGGTCGCTTTGAGATAATTGGTACATTGCATCCGATGCATGTCATCCAGTACTTTGACGGTCTTCAGCTCAACCAGAAGCACGTCCTCGACCAACAGGTCCACGAAGTACTCGCCGACCACTACGTCTTTGTAATGCACCTTGACGCTACATTGCTGCACAACCGTTAGGCCGGCGGCACGCAGTTCATATACCAATGCGTTCTCATAAACCTTTTCCAAGAATCCAGCCCCGAGCGTGTTGAGCACGGTGAACGCGCAGCCGATCACCCGTCCCGACAGATCATTCAGCCTGCCTTGATCTGCGTGTTCTGCGTGCATCAACTTCCTGCATCTGCGTTAGAATTCTTCCTTCTCTATGCTGCCGACTGATGGTTACCAAAGTATTGACGGGCCAGCAACGCAGCAGATGACACTCGGCCTGGAGAAGCCGAGTCGATGAAGCGCAAGACCGGGATCCCTCGCATACGCTCGGCTGCTCATGAAGCGCAGAGCATTCCCAACCCTGAAATCAAACCAGCAGCAAGCGATCAGAACATTATTGGAACGGTGCTGCCGACGCCCTCGGACCGGTTGCGTTCCGATATCTCCCGTCCCGCACCGGAGACCCCTACCGCGCCTGCGCGCTCGCCTCGATCCGCTCGGATTGGACCCGGGCAATCCATTTACTGCGCCCTACGTCGCCGCCTACGATGCCGTTGCCCAGATTAATCCGAGCGCGCCATCGCAAGGCATCGCCCGACCCACGCCACCGGCTCGACACAGGACAGCCGCGCGGGACGCGACGCCGGATGGCCCGATCGCTCTCTGCCCTGTCCCGCCTGCGCGCTGGCAGTGGCGCGCGACCAGGACTATATTGCGCCCATGGACACTGCCCCGCGCCCGAACGACAGCGCCCAAGCGGCCCACTCCGAAACCGAGGCCGAGCGGCAGCGCCGCCTCGTCTGGGAAGCCGAAGGCATCGCCCGCGCGCGCGCTTCGACCGCTGCCGGCTACTACGCTACCTCGGCCGAAGTGAAGACGTGGATCGACAGCCTTGGCACCGACAATCCGTTGCCAGTGCCCACCCGCGCCATCCGCGACCGCGCTGACCTGACCCGCCATTCCGGGTGCCTCGTGAGCTGATATACGCGCCCAAGGCGCTCGCCGATCTTGAGGCAGCTACGCACTGGCTGACCCCGCCAGGATCAGGCCCAGCCTGGATCAGGACCGAGGGCTTGGCGCCGGCTGGCCGCGATCCGGGACAGCATCGAGCGCCTGCGCGAGCATCCTTGTCTCTGGCCGGTCGGCCAGCATGCCGGCGTGCGCAAGCTGCCCTGCGAGGGCGGCTGCCGGGCGCTCTACGACGTCTTCCCTGACACCGGACGCGACGAGACCGCGGGCGATGTGATCGTGCTGCGGGTCTATGGCCCCGGCCAGTCCCGCGACCACCTCTGACCGCTCTCGCAGGACGCCGTTACCTCGCCTGCGCGCTCGCCTCGCTGCGCGTCGCACCGGAGCGCGCCGCCAGCGCGGCCGCGAGAAACGCATCCAGATCGCCGTCCAGCACGGCATCCGGGTTGCCCTTCTCCACGTTCGTCCGCAGATCCTTGACTAACTGATACGGCGCCAGCACGTAGCTGCGGATTTGGTGGCCCCAGCCGATCTCGGTCTTCGCCGCCTCGGTGACCGCCGACGCCGCCTCCCGCCGCTGCAGCTCGGCCTCGTACATGCGCGCCTTCAGCATCGCCATCGCCGTTGCCCGGTTGCGGTGCTGGCTGCGGTCGGTCTGGCACGCCACGATAATGCCGGTCGGCAGGTGGGTGATGCGGATCGCGCTTTCGGTCTTGTTGACGTGCTGGCCGCCGGCACCCGAGGCACGGTAGGTATCCACCTTCAAATCGGCATCGTTGATTTCGATCTCGATCGTGTCGTCCACCACCGGATACACCCAGACACTCGCAAAACTGGTCTGCCGTCGCGCGTTGGAGTCAAACGGCGAGATCCGCACCAGCCGATGCACCCCGGCCTCGGTCTTCAGCCAGCCATAGGCATTCGGCCCGCTCACCATCAGCGTGGCCGACTTGATGCCGGCCTGCTCGCCCTCCGCCTCCTCCAGGAGCTGCACCTTGTAGCCGTGCTGCTCCGCCCAGCGCGTATACATGCGCATCAGCATCTCGGCCCAGTCCTGCGCGTCGGTGCCGCCGACCCCGGCGTTGATCTCGATGTAGCAGTCGTTGGCGTCGGCCTCACCGGACAGCAGGCTCTCGATCTCGCGCCGCTTTGCCTCCTCGGCAAAAATGCGCAACGCGGTCAGCCCCTCGGCCGCCATCGCTTCGTCGCCCTCGGCCTCGGCCATGCCGATCAGCTCGATGGTGTCGGAGACCTCGGTTTCCAGCTTGCGCACCGCCTCGATCCGGGAGGCGAGCTGGTTTCGATCGCGCATCAGTTTTTGCGCGGCGGCCGAGTCGTTCCAGAGGTTCGGGTCCTCGGCGCGGTGGTTCAGCTCGTCCAGATGGGCGATCGCGGCATCCCAGTCAAAGATGCCTCCTCAGCAGCGCGACGGACTGCTCGATCTGCTGGTTCAGGGCGTCGGATTCGGCGGACATTGCGAAGGGACCTGGTTGGTTCGGGCCGGTTCAATTTCGGCCGGCTTGGTTAAACCCGCTTGGTTAAACCCGCTTGGTTAAACAAGGTGTCAATACAGCCCGCCCATGGTGCTGTCGATCCCGCCGCTAACCACCCGCGGCGCGGCGGCGGCGGTCGCGTCCGAGGCGCCGGCGGCAGTCATGCCCGCGGTGGTGGAATCCGACCGGCCGGCGGCGGTCACGCCATGGGCGATATCGGCGCCTGCGATCAGCGACTCGGACGCACCAGGCGTCTGGCCCGGCTTGAACGCGTCCGTCACCATCCCCGACCCGCTGTCCCACTGCCCCATGGTCACGCCGGGCGGCTGCGGGAACTGCAACACCGGCCGATCCTTCAGCGCAACCGCCATGTAGTCGTGCCAGATCGGCGCGGCGACGGCGGCCCCGGTCTCGTTGTTGCCGAGGCTCGCCGGGGCGTCGAACCCCACCCAGACCACGGTCACCAGGTCGACGGTGAAGCCGGAGAACCAGGCGTCGGCGAAGTCCTGCGTCGTGCCGGTCTTGCCGGCGATCGGGTGATTCAGTCCGGCGACCGCCGGCCTGCCGGTGCCCCGCTGGACCACCCCCTCCATCATGTTGATGAGCTGGTAGACGGCGGCCGGGTCGGCAATCTGCTTGCGGTCGTCGACCAGTTGCGGCGGCGTGGCGGCGGCGTCGCAGCCCGGGCAGATGATGCCGGTGGGCCGCCACACGTCGTGCCCGTCACGATCCTGCACGTTGTCGATCACGCTGGGCACCACCTCCCGCCCGCCAGCGGCGATCGAGGCATAGGCGGCGGCCTCGCGCATCGGCGTCGTGTCGACTGCGCCGATCGCCGCCGGCAGCACACGCGGCATGCTGTCCACCATGTGGAACGCGATCGCCGTGTCGGCGACGGCACCCATCCCGACATAGGCCGCCACGCGCAGGGTCACCAGGTTGAGCGACTTCTCCAGCGCCACCCGCAGCGGGGTCGGCCCGCTGAAGTCCATTTCATAGTTGTTCGGCCGCCAGCGGCCCTGCGCTCCCAGGTCGACCACCACCGGCGCATCCAGGAACTGTTGGCTCGGCGAGACGCCGTGCTCCAGCGCGGTCAGGTAGACGATCGGCTTGAAGCTCGATCCCGGCTGACGTTTCGCCTGCGTCGCGCGGTTGAACTGACTTGCATCGTAGTTCCAGCCGCCCACGATGGCGACGACCCGGCCAGTGGCCGGGTCGAGCGAGACCAGCGCCGCCTGCACAAGGGGGATCTGCCGCAGCAACATGCGATCAACCGGCGGGCGAGCGGCAACCGCGCGCTCGGCGGCCGGCGTTGCGCCACCGCCTCGTATCGCGCCCCCGGTTGGTGCGGTGCCTCGCCCGCCCTCGGTGGCAGCGGGCTGCGCCGGCTCGAGCATCACCACATCGCCCGGCTTCACCACGTCGCTCATCCGCCGCGGCGCCGGCCCGAGCTTGCCGTCGGTCAACGGCCGCGCCCATCCGAGGTCCGACAGCAGCAGGCTGCCGAAGTGCGGCGGCCCGGCGACGGCCTGGCCAGGGGGGGGCGGGCCAGGAGCAGCCGGGGGGGGGGCGTCGAGCCACCCGAGCTTCGCCTCAGGGTCGGTCGCCTCCAGCACCACGCCGAGGCGCCACGCGGGCAGCATTCCCGCTGGTCGGGCGACGCCGACCAGCGCCTGTGCCCAACCATGCGCCAAGCCTGGCCCGGTCAGGTCGAGGTGCGCCACGGGCCCGCGCCACCCGCCACGCCGGCGATCATAGGCCACCAACCCGTCGCGCACCGAACGTTCCGCGGCGGCCTGGAGCGCCGGAACCAGGCTGGTCCGCACCATCAGGCCACCCTGTGTCGTGGCGTCGATCCCGAACCGCGCGATGAGCTCGCGCCGGACCTCCTCGGTAAACCAGTCGGCGCCCGGAATCGGGTCCGGGCGGTGGTATTCGGCCGGGATGACCGGCTGCGCCTTCGCCGCGGCTGACTGCGCCGGCGTGATGACGTGGTCGTCGGTCATGCGATCCAGCACCCAGTCGCGCCGTGACCTGGCGGCATCGGCGAAGCGGAACGGGTTGTAGTTGTTCGGCGCCTTGGGCAGCGCCGCCAGGAACGCCGCCTCACTGAGACTGAGCTGGTCGAGCGGCTTGTTGAAATACGCCTGCGCGGCGGCGGCGACACCGTAGGACCCCAGGCCGAGATAGATCTCGTTCAGATAGAGTTCCAGCACCCGCTGCTTGGTCAGCACGCGGTCGATCCGCATCGCGAGAATGGCTTCCTTGACCTTGCGCGACAGGGACACCTGGTTGTCCAGCAGCATGTTCTTGGCCACCTGCTGGGTGATGGTGGAGGCGCCGATCGGACGCCGCCCCTCGCCCATATGCGTCAGGTCGTACACCCCGGCGCGGACGATCGCCAGCGGATCGATGCCGGGATGGGTCCAGAAATTCTGATCCTCGGCTGAGACGAAGGCCTGCTTCACAACGTCGGGGATGGCCGAATACGGCACGAAAATGCGGCGCTCCGTGGCGAAGTCCGCGACCAGGCTGCCATCCGTGGCGAACACGCGCGTCATGACCGGCGGCTGGTAGTTGCGCAGCCCATCGACGTCGGGAAGATCGGCACTGTAACTGCGATAGGCCATATAGCCGGTGCCGGCGGCGGCGATCAGCCCGATCACACCCGCCGCGAACAATCCACCGAACAGCCGGCCGGGGAGTCGGGAAAGCCAGCCGCGCCCATCGTTTCGCGGCCGCTTCGGCGGCGGCTGGGCCGCTCGGCGCTTCGCACGATGCGACGTATCCTCGGTGCTGGACGTGACCAAGCGCTCGCCGGCTTGCAAAGGCCCGGTCTTCAGCGGCCCAACGTTCAGAGGGTCAGCGTTCAGCGGCCCAGCGTTCAGCGGCTCAGCATTCAGCGGCCCAACGTTCACAGGGCCAGCCTTCACAGGGCCAGCGTTCAGAGGGTCCGTCATGGCGCGCGATATGGGATGTTTCCGGCCACGCCGCCAGCCGAGCAATTATACTCAGCCGACCAGCACGCCGTGTTGGCGCAGGAAACCGAGCAATGGCAGCAACGGCAGGCCAAGAATCGCCGCATAGTCGCCCTCGATCCGCTCGAACAGGTGAACGCCAAGTCCCTCAAGCCGATACGCGCCCACGGTCGACGTCACCGCCTCACCCTCTGCGCGCAGGTATGACTCCAGAAAAATGTCCGAAAAGTGCCGCATCGTCAGAAACGGCTCCGCCAGATGATACCAGACCCGCGTGTTGCCAAGATGACACACGACCCCAGTGGTCAGGGTATGCGAATGGCCCCGCAACGCATTGAGCTGACCCCGCGCCGCTTCGCGGTCCGCCGGCTTGTCGAACCACGCTCCCTCACACACCAGAATCTGATCGGCGCCGATCACCAGAGCGTCCTGGTTGCACCCGGCCACGTGGGAAGCCTTCCGGTCGGCCAGTGCCAGTGCCGTGTCGGCCGCGCTCATGCCAGCGGCCCGGGCGGCCCGCTTGATCTCGGCCTCGTCGACCGGCGCCGGGACGACCTCGAACTGCAACCCGGCGGCCGCCAGCAGGGTTCGGCGGGACAGCGACGCGCTGGCCAGAATCAGGCGCGGCTCCGAGCGCTGCAACATCATGTCGCCTCAGACCGCCGCGTCACGTCGCCACGTCACCGTCGCCACCTCACACTGGCGGAGTCGGCTGCGAGGGCTTCGGCTGCGAGGCCTTGGCCCGAACCTCATGCCATGCATCCACGAGTTGCAGGATGGTCGCCGCCGTCTCCTCGATCGAGCGTCGCGTCACATCGATCACTGGCCACCCATGGCTGGCACATAGCCGCCGTGCCCAGACCAACTCAGCCTTCACCGCTTCCTCATCGACGTACTCGGCGCTATTCTGCCGCACCATTCCCATGTTCGCGCCGGTCCCAATCAGCTTGAGCCGATGCCGACGGATGTCGATCAACACCTTGGCATCCAGCGTCAGCCCGATCACTGGGCAGTGCGGCGTATCCAGCTCGGACGGCTGCGGCGTATTGGGCACCAGCGGCACATTCGCCGCCTTGATCCCACGATTGGCCAGATAGAAGCAGGTCGGTGTCTTCGAGCTGCGCGAAACCCCGACCAGCACCACGTCCGCCTCCGCCAAGCCCGGCTGCGCCTGGCCGTCATCGTGCGCGAGCACGTAGTGCATGGCGTCGATGCGGCGGAAATAGGCGGCGTTGAGAACGTACTGCTTACCCGGTCGGGCCGCGCCTCGCGTGCCGATAAAGTCCTGCAACAGGCTCATGACCGGCTGCAGCACGTTGATCACCGGCACCGCGAGCCGTTGGCAGGCCGCCTCCAGCTCCACGTTCAGCGCGCGATCGACCAGGGTAGACAGCACCGGCCCAGGCTCCGCCTCGATCCCGCCGATCACCCGGTGCAGTTGCAACCGGCTGCGGATCAGGCTCCAGCGATGATACAGGATATCGACATTCTCGAACTGCACCGTGGTCGCCCGGGCGATCGCGTTGATCGTCTCCCCGGTGGCGTCCGAGATCAGATGGAGGTTCATGCGGTCTATGGACATGCTGTGGACAATAACCTGAATTACGGGGACAGGCACGTGGTCCGATGGCCGGGAGTCTGAGTCCCGGGGACAAGCCAACGGGCGACGATACAGTGGATGACTCCGCCCCCGGCGATGTGGACACCGCGAATGGTCCGCGTGATGCCTATCCGGTCAGCGGCTTGCCGGCGCTTGTTGCTGTGGACAACCGGGTCGGTATTCCTGCATTGCAGGGTACCCCTCGATTCACAGGCCCATCTACCCCTACCAACAATTACTTTAATCTCTCTTACTGGTATGCGAGGGCGATGAACCCGATGAACAAACCCCTGTTGCGCGTCCTGGCCGGCGAGCCCGTGTGGCCCCCGCCGATCTGGCTGATGCGCCAGGCTGGACGCTATCTGCCGGAATATCGGGCGACCCGCGCCCAGGCCGGCGATTTCATTGCACTCTGCACCAGTCCGGCGTTGGCCTGCGAGGTAACGCTGCAACCGATCCGCCGGTTCCGCTTCGACGGCGCAATTCTATTCAGCGACATCCTGATCCTGCCCTGGGCGCTCGGACAAGGCCTTGCCTACAAGGAGGGCGAGGGACCGGTGATGCCGCCGTTGCGTGACGCCGCAGGCATCGCGGCACTGGATCCGGCCCGGGTCGCCGCTGCGGTTGCGCCGGTTATGGAAACGGTCAGTCGCGTCCGCGCGGAACTGCTGGCGGAAGGCTTCGACACCACCGCGCTGATCGGCTTCGCCGGCGCCCCCTTCACCGTGGCCTGCTACATGGTCGAGGGCCACGGATCGCGAGACTTCGCCGCCGTTCGTGGTTTGGCCTATGCCGATCCAGCCTTGTTTGCCCGACTGATCGACACGCTGACGGACGCAACGATCGCGTATCTTGCCATGCAGGCGGATGCGGGCGCCGAAGTGCTCATGCTGTTCGACACCTGGGCTGGTCTCCTGCCTCCATCGCAGTTCCGCGCTCATGTGATCGGACCGATCGACAAGATCGTGCGCGCGCTGCGGCAGCGGTGTCCCGGCATTCCCATCATAGCGTTTCCGCGCCTGGCCGGCTTGATGCTCGGAGAATTCGTGCGCGCAACCGGGGTGGACGCGGTCGGCGTGGATGCGTCGGCGGATATGCGCGTGGCAGCCGAGACGGTGTCGTCGTCGGTCGCTCTGCAAGGCAATCTTGATCCGTTGGCACTGGTGGCTGGCGGCCCGGCACTGGATACTCAGGCACATGCCATCCTGTCAGCCATGCGGGGTCGGCCGTTCGTGTTCAATCTCGGCCACGGCATCGTGCCGCAAACCCCAATCGATCACGTGGCTCGACTGACGGAGCTGGTGCGTGCCGGATAACGTCGCCCAGCGCGTTGACCACCACCAGCGCATCGCGATTGTGCTGTTCAACCTGGGCGGCCCTGACCGGCCGGAGGCGACCCGCCCATTCCTGCTCAACCTGTTTCGAGATCCCGCGATTCTGCGAGTGCCATTCTTCATTCGTCCGCTGCTTGCCTGGTGGATTGCGCGCGCGCGCGTGGCGCCGGCGACTGCCAACTACGCGTTGCTCGGCGGGAAGTCGCCATTGCTGGAGGAAACCAGGCAACAGGCCGAGGCGCTCGAACAGGCGCTTCCACAGGCAGCCTCGGGATTTGCCGCGAAGTGCTTCATTGCCATGCGCTACTGGCACCCATTCAGCGACGAAGCCGTGCGTGAAGTGCAGGCATGGCAGCCGGACCGGATCCTGCTGCTGCCGCTCTATCCGCAGTATTCAACGACGACCACGGGAAGCTCCCTGACTGCTTGGCGGGAGGCAGCGGCGCGTGCCGGTCTCGCCGTGTCCACGACGGTGCTGTGCTGCTATTTTGAGGATGACCGCTATGTCCGGTCCATCACCGACCGGCTGCGCAACGAATACACCGCGGCGCGCGCCAAGCTGTCGGCGGGCCTAAAACTGCGGGTGCTGTTCTCGGCGCATGGTCTGCCCGAGACGATTGTCCGCCGCGGCGATCCGTACCAGTTCCAGATCGAACGCACGGCTGAAGCGGTGATGCGGGCCTGGGGTGACCCGGATATCGATTGGACGGTCTGCTATCAGTCACGCGCCACGCCACAGAAATGGCTCGATCCGAGCACCGAGGCCGAGATCGAGCGCGCCGCGCACGACCGTGTTGCCGTGCTGGTTGTGCCGATCGCGTTCGTCTCCGAGCATTCCGAAACACTGGTCGAATTGGATGTGGAATACCGCGACCTGGCGGAGAAGCTGGGCGTGACCGGCTATTTTCGCCTGCCGACCCCGAACGCGGACCCGGATTTCATCATCGCCCTGGCGCATCTTGCGCAGGCGACATTGGGCAATGGCCCAGGACTGTGTAGCTACGCCAGCGGACGAGCGTGTCCTGACCGGCACACCGCCTGTCCACTGAGGCGGAGCCGGGACCGATGAAATGTCCGGATTGGATGCGGAGCCTGGGACGTATGGCGAGCCGGGACCGATGACGGGCCCAGGGAAGATGGCGACTCTAGCCTACCGGACGCTACGTGCGCGACACGTTCCTCTGTATCTTGTGATCTTTGATTGCGACGGCGTACTGGTCGACAGCGAGCCGGTCGCCAACCGTGTCGTCGCCGAGGAATTGACACGGCTCGGCTGGGTGATGACGACCAAGGAATGTCAAGTTCGATTCCTCGGGCTGAACCTGACGAGGATGATGCCATTGATCGAGGCGGAGCTGCGATGCCCACTGCCCCCGGATTGGGAGCTGCACATGGAGGAGCGTTTGGTCACGGTCCTGGCCGAGGAAGTCGAGCTGATGCCTGGTGCGGCGACAGCGCTGGCGGAGACCACGCGGCTCGGTCTTCCCTGGCGCATCGCGTCCAATTCCTCGCACGCCGAACTGCGGGCCAAGTTCGGCCGCAATGGGCTCGGGGACGTCGTCGCCGGTCGGCTGCACAGTCACCACGACGTGGCGCTCGGCAAGCCGGCGCCAGATCTGTTCCTGGCCGCGGCGGCGGCCGAGGGCGTCGCGCCGGAAAGCTGTGTGGTGATCGAGGACTCGGTGCCGGGAGCCCGCGCCGCGATGGCCGCCGGAATGACGTGCCTCGGGTTCTGCCCGGACGACGACGGCGCACATCTGCTGGCCGAAGGTGCCGCGCCATTCCATTCATTGCATGATCTGCCGGCGTTGCTGCGCGCGGCATTGGAGGGGACGGAATGATGGTGCTGATCGCGCTCAACCCGTGGCTCAAGGCGTTCCACGTCATTGCGGTGATCGCCTGGATGGCAGGGCTGCTCTATCTGCCGCGCCTTTATGTCTATCATTGCGAAACCACACCGGGCTCGGCCGAAAGCGAGCGGTTCAAGGTGATGGAGCGGCGTCTGCTGCGCCAGATCATGCTGCCGGCGATGATCGCGGTCTGGTGCCTCGGCCTGTTGCTCGCGTTCACCCCCGGCTTCGATTGGCTCGCCGGCTGGTGGCACGTGAAACTGACCGCGGTGGTGCTGCTGTCGGGGTTCCACGGCGCGCTGTCCGGCTGGCGCCGCCGCTTCCTCGAGGACCGCAACACAAAGTCGCAGCGCTTCTATCGGATTGCCAACGAAATCCCGACGGTCCTGATGGTCATCATCGTCATCATGGTGATCGTGCGCCCGTTCTGATACCAAACGCCAGAGCACATTCACGCGGACCGGAAACGTCACCTGTCATCCCACCTGTCATCCCACCTGTCATCCCACCTGTCATTGCGAGGAGCGCAGCGACGAAGCAATCCCCCGCGAGGTGCCCACCTGGATGGGGATTGCTTCGTCGCTGCGCTCCTCGCAATGACAGGAGAAGCCGGCGATTCCAGTCTGCGTGAATGTGCTATAATGGTCGGCGATGACGTGAGGAACGTGGGCTTCCTTTGAATAGGCGGGAGGATGTGATGGACGCAGCATTGGACGTGGTCGAAACGCACCCGTTGCGCCGCGCCGCCTACATCGACGCGGCCTTGTTTCAGTCCGAGCAGGAGATTGTGTTTGCCGGCGGCTGGACCGCGCTGCTGTTCGACCACCAGCTGCCCGACGTCGGAGACCAGATCCCGGTCGAGGCCGCCGGTCTTCCCCTGGTCGCGGTGCGCGACCGCACCGGTGAGGTGCGGGTATTCCACAACGTCTGCCGTCATCGCGCGTCGCTTGTCGTGCCGGCGGCGGTGCGAGGCCAGCCGACCCTGCGGTGCCCGTATCATGGCTGGGCCTACGGTCTCGACGGCGCGCTGCGCGCAACGCCCCTCTGGGACGGCCAGCGCCTTCCTGCCTCGGGAACGCTCGATCGCGCGCGGCTTGGCCTGCGGGAGGTTCGCTGTGGGGTCTGGAGTGACGTCGTTTGGATCGACCTGTCGGGCACCGCGTCGTCGCTGCAAGATCACGTGGCGCCGCTGACCACGCTCTGGCAGGGCTACGATATGACCACGCTGCGGCTGGCCCATTACGAAACAGGACAGATTGCGGCGAACTGGAAGCTGGCGATCGAGGCGTCGATCGAGAACTACCACGAACCGTTCGTGCATGAAAAACTGCCGGCGCGCCTCGACTCGGCGCAGCCAACGTTTGAGGAAGTGGCGCTTGGAGCGATGTTCGGCTTCGTGACCGAGGCGGACGCAGCACTGCGCAGTGCTACACCGATGGTGCCGTTGCGCGACCCCACGGCAAAGCGGGCCGACAATCTTTGCTATCTGTTCCCGAACGCCCAGCAGGCCTTGTTCGGAGGGCTTGCGGTCCGCACCATCTGGATGCCGCTAGGGGTCGATCGTTGCGAATGGCGGACCAGTTGGTACCTGGTCGGCCAGGCCGCGGACGATGCCGCGCATCGTCCGGCTCGGGACGAGATGGTCGAATTCTGGCGGCAGTTGCGCGTCGAGGACAAACGCGCGATCGAATGGATGCAGCGGGGACGTGCTTCGCCAGTTGCGGACAATCTGCTGCTCTCGCCGTTCTGGGAACGCTCGATCGGCACGTTCCACGCGCTGTGGCGGGCGCGTATGGCGGGCACCACAGATGCTTGACGAGAATCACAGCAAGCAATCATGTGCGCGCGGAGTTCCACCGCGCACACAGAGTTTCACCGAGGCAGAAATTAATGAAACTTCCCAATGACACGTCGCGCAGCGGTTTTGCTTCCTTCGCGCGAAGCGCAATAAACGCTTCTCTCTGTGAAACTCTGTGGGGACTCCGAGGAACTCTGTGTGCACTTGATTGCTTGCTGTGCCGATGCACACCCCGAACCGATAATAGCTGAGAGCCGCCCTGGCAGTTCGCATCAGCGTTCAGGAGATCAAGAATGAGAAGACAGCGGCCGATGTGCCACGCACAGCACCGGATCTCATGGATCCGCGTTCGATGAGCCCGGCATCTGGCGCCCGCGTGGCGGTGACCGGCAGCAATGGGCGTCTTGGCCGGCACATAACGCGGCAGTTGAAGGCAGCGGGGTACGACGTCATCGGGCTGGATCAGTCGCCCGGCACGAACGATGAGCACTTCATCCAAGGCTCCATCCTCGACGCCGACTGCCTGGCCGCGGCATTCACCGGCGCGGACGCGGTCGTTCACACCGCGGCGCTGCTCAGTCGGGGTAACCCGCAGGCCAACATCTTCGAGGTCAACACAAGCGGCACCTGGATGGTGTTCAACGCCGCCACGCGCGCCGGCGCGCGCAGGGTGGTGTCCTTTTCCAGCGAATGTGCAGTGGGGCAGTGTTTCCAGCGCGTCGTGCGCCCTCCCCGCTACCTGCCGATCGACGAGGACCACCCGCTCGAACCACAGGACGCCTACAGTCTAAGCAAGCAGCTTGGCGAAGCAATCGCGGCTGGCTTTCGGCGCGCCGGCGGACCCAGCGTTGTCATTCTGCGACCGACATGGGTGATGTTTCCGATCACGGCGGCAGACCTTGAAGCAAGGTGCGCTCTCGGTCACGGCGACATGTGGTGCTACGTCGCGCCGACCGATGTCGCCGCCGCGACCGTGGCCGCGGTGACACTCGACACGGACTTTGATACCTTCTTTCTCGGTGCGCCAAACACGCTGTGTGACGAGCCGACACTGGAGCGGCTGCACGCACGGTGGGGCTATGTGCCGGAGCTGCGGCGCCCTGACCTCTATGCGGACGATCCCACCGCCGGGCTGTACGACAGCAGCAAAGCGCGCGAAAAACTGGGTTTTGCACCGAGCCGAGACTGGCGCGCACTGCTGGCACGGACATGACCGGCTTGCCGACATTACGCCATGTCAGCGGAGGCCGGCATGGCGTATTGGGACAGACGACAACAGACGTCACTCGCCGAGGGATGGTCTCACACCACCGGGCCAGCCACATATGCCTTGTAAGCCGGCCGTTCCAGTAGCCGATCGTACCAGGCGCGCAGGTGCGGCACTTCGGGACGTTCGAACGCCATGTTGAACCAGCGGTGAAGATGCGGGCCCCAGGGGAAATCGGCCAGGGTCAGCTCGTCGCCGGCAAGGTATGGGTGGTGTGCGAGTTGCGCGGACACCATGAGCCAGACGCGCGCGGTCTCCGTCACGGCCTGCTGGATCTCTGCGGCGTCCCGCTTCTCCGGCGGGGTGCGGACCAGGCCCCAGAACACCAGGGACATTGGCCGGTTCAGCACCGTTTGCTGCGCGTCCATCCAGCGGTCGACATTGGCACGCGCCTGCGGCCGCTGTGGCCAGAACGGACTGTCCGGCGCATGCGCCGTGCAGAGGTAGCGCAGGATCGCGTTGCTCTCCCATAGCGTGAAGTGGTCTTCCTGCAACGTCGGCACGAGGCCGGTCGGATTCATCGCGCGGTATTCCGGCGTATCGGTCTTGCCGAATGCGCCACCGACATCGATCCGATCGTATGGCAGGCTCAGCTCCTCCAGCAGCCAGATCACCTTCATGACATTGCTGGAGGTGGCCCGCCCCCAAAGAATGCGTTGCATGGTCGTGTTCCTCCCGATCCGCGCTCCGCGGCAATCGTAATCAAGGCGTGACTGTGCGGCAACCGTCCGGCTGCTTGCACGGGCTGCCGTTCGCGTGCACATGCGGCGCATGACGGTACCGGCCACACGCACCATCGCTCTGGCATGCGCCGTTGCCGCCGGCCTCGCCTTGGGCATCGCGTTGGTAGCGGAGCATTGGGGCGGGTTCGCACCCTGCGCGCTGTGCCTGTGGGAACGCTGGCCGTATCGCGTGATCGTCGTGCTGGGACTGGTCGCGGCCGTGCTGCCGCGCGGTCCAGCGCACATCCTGCTGTGGGTCGCGGCGCTGGCAGCGCTCGCCGGCGCGGCGCTCGGCGCGGTGCATGTCGGGGTCGAGCAGCATTTCTGGGCCAGCCCGCTGCCCGAATGCGCCGCGCCGACATTCAGCGGCGGGTCCATCGCCGACATGCTGAAGGCGATGCCGGCGCAGCCGGCGAAACCGTGCGACTCGCCGAGCTTTGCGATTCCCGGCCTGCCGGTGTCGCTGGCGGCGATGAATCTGCTCTATGCCGCTGCATTCGCGTTACTGCTGGCCGGCGTGCTGTGGCGAAGTGGCCGAGACCGACCATGACCGAAACCGTACCGACGACCATTGCAACGATACCGGCGATGACCGGAACGATGGGCAATGCAACAGAAACGATATCGCGGCTGCCGGGTGATCCGCCGGCGGCGGCATCGGTGGCGCGCATGATCCGGGTGGACCATGCCGGCGAGTATGCCGCAGTCCGCATCTACCAGGGTCAGCTCGCCGCGTTGCGCGCGCGGGGCAAGGCGGACCTGCTGCGGCACATGCTGACACAGGAGGAGCGCCACCTGGCGACATTCGACGGCCTGATCGCCGACCGCCAGGTGCGGCCGACCGCGCTGCTGCCGATCTGGCACTTGGCTGGCTTCGCGCTCGGCGCGCTGACCGCGGCGCTGGGCGAGCGGAGCGCGATGGCCTGCACCGTCGCGGTGGAAGAAACGATCGACGCGCACTACCAGAAGCAGATCGCCGCCCTCGACGAGACCGAAGCTGATTTGCGTGCCACGATCAGCCGATTCCGCGACGAGGAGCTCGAGCACCGCGACACCGGCCTGGCGCATGGCGCGGAGCAGGCACCGGCCTATCGTCTGCTGCGGGCGGTCATCAAGACCGGCTGCCGGGCGGCCATCGCGCTCAGCGAACGGATCTGAGAAACCTTCTCCCCCTCCCCTTGAGGGAGGGGGGCGGGGGGAGGGGTCTCGCGGTACGAAGCCTCGGCGCGACACTGGGACCAACCCCTCCCCCCATCCCCCTCCCTCAAGGGGAGGGGGAGAAGAAGACAACTTCCAAGAAAACGCGTGAACCTGCCTGCCAACCTGATAGGCTCCCTGGCAACGGCTCAAAGCCGCCAGACTTGAACGAACAAGCCTGGGTTCGCCGAAGACACCTGGCAGGGGGGAAAAACGGATGCCACGCAACGGAACAACGACCAGCCAACGTGGCTGGATACGCGAGGTCACACACTACCAGTGGATGGTCTTCCTGGTGGCCTGGCTCGGCTGGTCGCTGGACAACACCGATTTCAACCTGTTCGCCCTCGTGCTGCGCCCGGCGCTGACCGAGCTGTTGGGCGGCAATCCCTCGATCGCCGAGATTGGCCGGGTCGGCGGCATCCTCAGCATGGTCGGGCTGCTCGGCTGGGCGGTCGGCGGCTTCTTCTTCGGCGTCGTCGGCGACTATATCGGCCGCATCCGCACCCTGGCACTCAGCGTGGTGATGGTGGCGATCTTCACCGCCTTGCAGGGTTTCTCCCAGGGGCCGGTCATGTTCGGCATCTGCCGCTTCTTCACCGGTGTCGGCACCGGCGCGGAGCTGGTGGTCGGTATCCCGCTGGTCGCCGAGGCCTTCGCGGAGGCGCAGCGCGCCAAGGTGCTGGGCATCATGATGACCGGCGGCGGGTTTGGCAGCCTGATCGGGGGCCAGTTGTTCGCCTGGGTGGGGCCGTATGGCTGGCGCTACGTGCTGTTCGCCGGCGTGCTGCCGGCGCTGATCCTGCTGCTGATCCGCCGCGGCATGGACGAGCCGGCGCGCTTCCAGGCGGTGCACGCCCGGCGCCAGGAGCTGAAGTCGGCCCGCGACATCAGCGATGCCGACCGATCGTTCCTCAGTTTCTCGCCGAAACAATTATTCAGCGCGGAGAACCGCTACAGCACGATGGTGGGCGTGCTGTTCTGCCTGGGCACGCTGCTCGCGATCTGGACCAGCCAGATCTGGCTGCCGACCATCCAGGGCCAGATCCTGGCGCGCGGCGGCATCACCGGCGGCGCCGCCGTGCCGTTCATCGGCCATGGCATGACGCTGTGGGGGCTGGGCGGAATCCTGGGCTACACTGCGTTCGGCTTCGTTGCGGACGCAATCGGGCGCCGCCCGACCATTGTGCTGTACAACATCGGCACGATCGCCAGCGGGCTGTACCTGTATCTCGGACTTCAGGACTACAGCCTGTACCCGGTCATGCTGCCGATCTTCGGCTTCTGCGTGTTCGGCGTGTTCTCCGGCCATGCGGTCTATCTGCCGGAGTTGTTCCCGACGCACGTGCGCGCCACCGCGGTATCGTTCTGCAACGGCACCGGACGGGTGATCACCAGCTTCGGGCCGCTGGTGGCTGGGCTGCTGGCGGCGCCGTTCGGCGGGGACTTCGCGAAGGCGACCGCGGTGATGACCTGCTTCGCGGCGCTGTCGATCCTGGCAATGGCGCTGGGGCGGGAGACACGGGGAGAAATCCTGCCGCACTGATAAGGCCTGGTCGCTGCTTCCCTCGCGTGTGGCACGAGGGAAGCGTGCGGCCGGCTCAGCTGTCCAACTCGGTGTCCCAATACAGATAATCGCGCCAGCTCTCGTGCAGATAGTTGGGCGGGAAGGCTCGCCCGGTCTCCTGCAGCTCCCAGGTCGTCGGCTGGCGCGGACTGCCGCGCGGGAACATGCGGCACTCCCGCGGCAGCCGCGATCCCTTCTGCAGATTGCAGTGGCCACAGGCGGTGACGACGTTCTGCCAGGTGGTGCGCCCGCCGCGCGAGCGTGGCACCACGTGGTCGAACGTCAGGTCGTGCGCCGGCGACCGGTCGCCGCAATACTGGCAGGTGAAGGCATCGCGCAGGAACACGTTGAACCGGGTGAACGCCGGGCGTCGCGCCGAGGGGATGTAGTCCTTCAGCGCGATCACGCTGGGCAGCCGCATCCGGCGGCTGGGGGAACGGACCACGGTCTCGTACTCCGACAGCACGGAGACGCGATCGAGGAACACCGCCTTCACCGCGTCCTGCCACGCCCAGAGCGATAGCGGGAAATACGATAGCGGGCGGAAATCCGCGTTCAGCACAAGGGCCGGATAGAACTGTCCGCCGTCGGGCAAGCGCCGCTCCCGTTATGAACGGCGGACAAATCCTGGTGGCTCAATCACGACCGACCCGCCAGATATTGTGCGCCGCCGAGAAACCGACGCGTTTATGACAAACGCCGCCGATTGCCGCAAGCACGACCGGCGCGCGGGCGGCGTGGATTCATGCCGCTGTCATGCAAAGCCACGCTGCAACGTCAGCGCCCCCATCGCGAGGCCGGTCTCATCGATGCCATGCCCCAGGCGCGGGATGTAGGCTGCCTCAACCGGCACGCCGGCGGCGCGCAGGGCGGCCTCGGCATCGTGGGAGCGCTCGACCGGAACGACCTCGTCCGCCTCGCCGTGCACCAGCAGGACGGGCGGGCGATGCGTGAGCTCGGCGGCTAGGCTGTCGGGGGCGATCAGCGCGCCGGAGAACGCCAGGATGGCGCGTGGCGCGGTGGCGCGGCGCAGCCCGGTGAACAGCACGGTCATCGCTCCCTGGCTGAAGCCCATCAGCGCGTAGGCGTCCGCCGGCAAGCCCAGGCGCGCGAGCTCGGCATCGAGGAACGGGTTGAGGAAAGTCGCGGCGCGGCGCACCCCGGCCTCGACCACCGGCGGCGAGCGATCGACGGCGCTCCACCATTGCCGGCCCATCGGCGCCAGGTCGCACGCCTCTGGCGCGTTCGGCGCAACGAAGGCGGCGTCCGGCAGCGCGTTCGCCCAGGTCGGCGCCAGGTCGATCAGGTCGTACCCGTCGGCGCCGAGACCGTGGCACAGCACGACAAGCTGCTTCGGCGCGCCCTTCGACGCTGGTCCCCAGCGTGGTCCGTCAAGCTCCGGCATGGTCCCTCCTTCCGCGGCGCGGCTTGGAGTACTCTGCGCACTGTCCGCATGTCCATCGTCACGCGCTTCGCGCCCAGTCCCACCGGGTATCTGCACCTCGGTCACGCCTGTTCGGCGCTGATCGCGTGGCGGCGCGCGCGGGCGGCGGGCGGGCGCTTCCTGCTGCGGATCGAGGACATCGATCCGGCACGCTGCCGTCCCGAATTCGCCCGCGCCATCGAGGAGGACTTGGCCTGGCTGGGCCTGGATTGGGACGGCCCGGTGCGGGTGCAGTCGGCGCACCTACCGGAGTATCGCGCGGTGTTGCAGGCGCTGGAGGCACGTGGGCTGTTGTATCCATGCTTCTGCACGCGCGCCGACATCCAGCGCGAGATTCTCGAGGCTGCCGCGGCGCCGCACGCGCCCGACGGCAGCGCGATGTATCCGGGAACATGCCGGCATCTGTCGGGCGCCGAGCGGGTACGGCGCATCGACGCGGGCGAGCGCTACGCACTGCGGCTGGACATGGCGCGCGCGCTTGCCTGCGTGACGGGGCCGCTGACGTTCGAGGAGGAAGGCGAGGGAGCCATCCCCTGCGCGCCTGAACGTTTCGGCGACGTCGTGTTGGCGCGCAAGGACGCGCCGGCGAGCTACCATCTGTGCGTCACGCACGACGACGCGGTGCAGGGCGTGACGTTGGTCACCCGCGGCGAGGACCTGAAGCCGGCGACCGACCTGCACCGCCTGCTGCAGGCGCTGATGGGTTTTCCCCCGCCGCGCTACGCGCATCACCCGCTGCTGACCGACGCGATGGGGCGCCGTCTCGCCAAACGCGATCAGGCGATGACATTGCGGTCGTTGCGGGAGCAGGGTGCGACGCCAGCGGAGATACAGCGCCGCGGGTGGCTCGACATAACACCATAGTGGTGTGCTGGCCGCTGCGCGACACCAGGATGCCGATGGCTAGGTGTGCGCATACTTCTCCCCCTCCCCTTGAGGGAGGGGGTTGGGGGGAGGGGTTCGCGCTAGCATCGAACCGAGGGTGCAGTGCGTCAGCCGTGGCTGTCATTCTGCCATCGGCGGCCTGATCTTGCACTTTCATCCCAATCACCTCATTGAGTGTGTGCCGACACTGCTGTCGAGCTAGACCGGCGCTGCCACCGCGAGAGGCAACATCCAGTCACCGTCAATCAACGATCCAATCCTACGGCGATTTCGGGCCACGCTAGCGGGCCTATATGGCGACAGGCTGGAACGCGCGGTGCTGTTCGGTTCACCAGCGCGGGGGGACGCACGGCCGGATTCCGACTACGACATAGCGGTGTTCCTGCATGACTACCACGGACTTTGGGACGAAGCTGGACCGCTGGCCGAAGCGACGACCGAAATCCTTCACAACACGGGGGCGGTCTTAACGCCGATACCGTTTCCTGCTGAAGCCTACCACGAGCGCACTGCGCTGGCGAACGAGATCTGGCAGGAGGGGATCGACCTGTGACTCCCGAGGCAGCGCAATCGCTCGAAATTGCCCGCCAGCATCTCGCGGCTGCCGACAGCAGCATCGGTGTGCCCATCGCCTTTGTCGCCGCACGCGAAGCCTATCTTGCTGGCTACCATGCGGCGACGGCGTATGTTCTGGAAAAGACCGGCAACGCGGTGTAATACGCGTTCACGCTGTTGCTTCTGCCGCACTTTTGTGCGGCGGTGGAGGGAAGAACCACATGCCATTGCTTGACTTCTGGAATTCCAGTCCGCAAGCCGTTGCGCAGTTCACGATTGAACAAGTTGTCAAGATCGCAGGCGACGGCAACCTCCGCGATGACTCGTCTTGCTCGGAGGAGCTCAGGCAATATCTGGCGCAGCTCCCGGACAGTGGAAAAATCCGTGCCTACATCGAGCAATGTCTTTCATCGGCCTTTCCTAAGAGCGGTATGGTTCTTCAGGACCTCGTCAACGAACTGGGTCGCCGTCTCGACTACATTGTCGCCAATGGCCGCTATCAGGGGACCTCCAACAGGATTGGGTTTGACGGGACGTGGAAGTCACCCGAAGGCCATACGGTCGTCGTTGAAGTCAAGACGACCGATGCGTACAGGGTCTCCCTCGCCACCATCGCCGGGTATAGGAACAAGCTACAGGCGACCAACGTCATAACCCCGAGATCATCAATCCTGATCGTAGTGGGGCGGGAGGATACCGGAGAACTAGAATCCCAGGCTAGAATCCCAGGTACGCGGTTTGCCTTACGCGTGGGATATCCGATTAATCAGCACCGACGGATTAGGTAAGCTTGTGCAACTGAAGGAAGATGCGGAGGGTCCCGAAACGGGGCAAAGGATACGCAGCCTCCTTGTGCCTATGGAATACACGCGTCTCGACAAAATGATCGACGTTATGTTTACGACGGCGAAGGGCACTGCAGAAGCTGTTAAGGAAGCTGTTGCGCCAGCGAGCGACGATGAATTCAGTGACCAGTCCGCTCCAGCTTCGCTAGGTAAGCCCGAAAAGTCATGGCAGTTTACTGATACCGAAGTTCTGCGAGCATTGCGTGAACAAATCATCATCGCCCTCGGCGGCGCGCAAGCAACAAAATTTCTCAGGAAAAGCGGAGCCCTATATTGGGATGCTCAACACAACAAGCGCGTGGTTTGCACCTTATCAAAGAAATACGAGCAGAAGGGCTCCGCTGGCTACAGCTATTGGTACGGATATCATCAGAATTGGGATGAGTTCCTCGAAGGAGGTTCCGTCTCGCTCATCGCGTTGGGCTGTGTTGGATCTTCGTTCGCATTCGCGATACCATGGGACAAACTACATCCATTGCTGTCGTCCTTGGACACCACGACTAAAACGACGGGAAAGTACTGGCACCTTCGCGTCGCAGAAACCTCGCCCGGTCACTTCGCTCTGGTTCTTGCGGCGGGATCGGGGTTGTTCTCGCTTGACGCGTACAAAACAGCCCTGAGTTGAAGGCCGCTTGCCGGTCCAGCCGTTCCGCCTCACGGTCCCCGCCGCCGCATCCACCCGCGGCCACCCCGCCGCTTGCTCGGATCATATCCACCCCCGCCCGGCCCCATCGGCTCCGGAGTGCGATCCCGCCGCGGCGGCGCGGATGCGCTTTTCCAGCTCCGCGCTGGTCGCCTTCAGATCCTTGCCAACGAACGCCGACGTGCTGGCATCGGCGATCGGCGCGACGGTGACGTAGTCCTGCTCGAACACACTCTCCAGCACCTGCGCGATGTGCTTCTTGATCGGACGCATTCGGGGTTACGCAGCGAGTTTGCACGCCTGGCGCGGTCCGAGCCCCGGACAGACCCGAAGTTTGTCGGTTTTCTCGCTCGGGCAGACATACTGAAATCGGCGGCCGATTATGGCGTGGACCCGATGGCGACGATTGAGGCGGCCGGGGGGGTGGACGGCGATATTGCCTCAGTCGGTACTTGAGCGGTTGCATCTGATGAAGGTCGTGTCGCGTCTGCTGGCATCGTTATCTCTTGGCTGCACGCATCGGGCATAGGTTACGAATATGTCGTAGCAACCGGCGAAACACCTTTGCGTCCCCGGCGCTCTGATCATCCTTAACCCGTCGGCGTCTCCAGACCAAGGTAGATCCGCTGCACGTCGGCATCCTGCGCGAGCTCGCTCGCCGGGCCTTGCAGCACGGTGCGGCCGGTCTGAAGCACATAGGCGTGGTCCGCGACCTCCAGAGCCAGCTCGACGGCCTGTTCCGCGAGCAATAATGTCAGCCCCTGCCCGCGAAGGCGGCGGAGTGTCTCGTACAGGCTTTCTACAACCGCGGGCGCCAGGCCGAGGCTCGGCTCGTCCAGCATCAGCAGGCGCGGGTCGCTCATCAGCGCGCGCCCGGTGGCCAGCATCTGGCGCTCGCCGCCGGACAGCGTGCCGGCGCGCTGACGGCGGCGCTCGGCCAGGCGGGGGAATAGGGTGTAGGCGCGGTCGAGCAGTTCCGGGATGCGGCTGCGGTCCTTCAGCACGGTGGCGCCGAGCAGCAGGTTCTGCTCGACCGTTTGTTGCACGAACAGCCGCCAGCCCTCCGGGGACAGCGCGAGACCGCGCGCGACGATGGCGTAGGCGGGCTGGCCGGCGATCGCGGCGCCGGCGAAGTCGATCGTTCCGCCGGCGGGGGGAACCAGCCCGGCGATGGCGTTCAGCGTCGTGGTCTTGCCGGCGCCGTTGGAGCCGAGCAGTGCCACCACGCCGCCGTCCGGCACCTCCAGCGAGACGTCCGCGACGCCGACAAGGTCGCCGTAGCGGACCATCAGGTTGCGGACCGAGAGCAGAGGCGGGGTCATCGTGTGCGCCCCCTCGCGCAGCGGCGGTCGGCGCCGTCGCGAGCTGCGCGCCGACGGGTTGGGCGTTCGGATGAGGTGGGGGCGCTCAATCTACCACAGGCAAGAATCACCACAGAGACACAGAGACACAGAGACACAGAGCAGGCAGTGAAAGCGCATCGCTTGAAGCGCATTGACCGTCTTCTCTGTGTCTCTGTGTCTCTGTGCCTCTGTGGTGATTCTTGCTTGCTTGGCAACGATGCAGCGCGGCAAATGATTGGCGTCATGCACCAGGAGCTGCGTCGCTCGTCCGACGATCATTGCCTTACCCGCTTCATGTGGTGCCCGAGATACGCCGCCACGACGGCCTTATCCTCCATCACCTCGCGCGGCACACCTTGCGCGATGACCTTGCCCTGGTGGAACACCACGGCGCGCTCGGCGAGGGTAAGAATCACCTCCATGATGTGCTCGACGATGACGATGGTGATGCCGCGCGCCTTGATCCGCCGCACCAGTTCGACCGCGGCACGAATCTCGGTGGGCGTCAGCCCGGCCAGCGCTTCGTCCAGCAGCAGCAGCCGCGGCTCGGTGGCCAGCGCGCGGGCGATCTCCAGCCGCTTGCGCCCGGGCGTGCCGAGCGAGCCGGCGCGGCTTTCAGCCAGGCGATCTAGTCCGGTGAATGCCAGCACCTCGTCCGCCGCGCGCCGCGCGGCGGTGCGGTGGCCGTGACGCAGGAAGGCGCCGACCATGACGTTGTCGGCGACGCTCATGTCCTCGAATGTCACCGGCATCTGGAAGGTGCGCGCCATGCCGAGGCGCGCGTGGGCCTCCGGCGTCGCACGCGTCACGTCGGTGCCGGCGAACCGGATGCGCCCCTCGGTCGGCAGCAGATCGCCGGACAGGCAGTTGAAGAACGTGCTCTTGCCGGCGCCGTTCGGGCCGATCAGGCCGATGATCTCGCCCTCTTCGATGCTCAGGCTGGCGCCGTCGACGGCGCGGAAGCCGCCGAACACCATGGCAAGGTCGTGTGCTTCAAGCAGCACGGCGCGCCCGCCACGCGGCCACCTGGCGCCGAGATGCGTCCCAAAGGGCCGCCACCCCGCCCGGCTGGAAGCGGGCAACGAAGACGATGATGGCGCCATAGATGATGAAGGTGATGCCGGTGCCGCCGCCGCCGAGCAGCGCGTTGGTGGTTTCTTCCAGCGGCACCAGAATCGCTGCGCCGACCAGCGGGCCATACAGCGTGCCGGCGCCGCCGAGGGCCGCGACGATGATCATCTTCACCGAGACCAGGATGCCGAGCACGCTGTCCGGATCGACGAAGCCGACCATCACCGCATAGAGCGTGCCGGCGATCGAGGTGAATGCCGCCGACAGCAGCAGCGCGTAAAGTTTGTAGCGCAGCACTGGCACGCCGAGGCTGCGCGCGGCACGGTCGCCGCCGCGGATGGCGGCCAGGTAGTAGCCCATGCGGCTGCGCTGCAACAGCGCGGTCAGTGCGAGCAGCGCCAGCAGCACCACCAGAAACAGATAATGATACGGTGTCGGGCTGATGAACGATAGGTCGGCGATGGTGCGTGGCCGCGGCGGTCCCATCAGGCCGACCGCGGCGCCGGTCAGCGTCCAGTTCGCCGCCAGAATGCGCGCCAGTTCGGCCGCGGCGATCGTCGCCATGGAGAAATAATGTCCGCGCAGCCGGAAGGTCGGCAGGCCCACGACGACCGCCAGCACGGCGCTGACGGCGACGCCGATTGGCGCGCCGGCGATCGGCGGCCAGCCCCATTCGGTATAGACGATCAGGCCGGCATAGGCGCCGACACCGAAATAGACGGCGTGGCCGACCGAGACCTGCCCGGCATAGCCGCCCAGCAGGTTCCAGGCCGAGGCGGAGATCGCCGCCAGCAGCACCAGCGCGCCGACCCGTTGCAGGAACACGTCCTGCACCAGCAGCGGCCAGACGGCGATCGCCAGCAGCCCCAGGATGGCGAGCAGGCGCGATGGCGTCATGATGGCGGCGTCATCGGGACATGGTCATGGCAACATGGGTCATCGTGATGACGTCACGTGGAACCGTGGTGGGTCAGTTTGCTCGGCGCTGCCGTTCTCCACGTCATGGCCGGGCTTGTCCC
>PLXO01000078.1 GCA_003151425.1 Acetobacteraceae bacterium | reverse complement strand
GGAAATTAAGTTGGCGCCTATGGGGTCTACCCCCGGGTCAAGCGCCTACGGGAGTCCCAGAAGTGCGGAATGAATTTTGGTCTTTGCGCCAATGGTTTACGGCACAATTTTCGGCAGACCTAGAGATTCCGTTCCGAATCAGAGCCGTTTTCCTGTTTCCGGACAGAAGTGATCGCGACCGCCAATCCATGAAAGGTCCAGTTAGGTGCGGCACCGAGCCATTTTCGTTCCACATCGCGACTGTTGCGGCCGGCCAACTCCAGCGATCGCAGTTCCCGACTCGACCCCCGGCAAACCGAGCGACCCAGACTCGCGAAAATCGATTCGCCATTGTGGCACCGCCGTAGGTCAAGCGCCCGGGGGCAAGGCCTACCGGTGGCAGGCTCTAGTGGGGTATGTGCCCGTCGTGCAGTGCCTTGACGGTCTTCAGCTCAACCCGAAGCACGTTCTCGATCAACAGGTCCAAGATGTAGTCCCCGACCACCACGTCTTTGTAATGTACCCTGACGCTACGTTGTTGCACAACCGATAGGCCCCCGGCCTACGCCGGGGCAGGCTCTAGCGCGGTTCATGCGCCAACGCGTTCTCATAGACCTTTTCCAGGAATCCGGCTCCGAGCGTATTGAGCACGGTGAACGCGCAGCCGATCACGTGCCCCGACAGATCATTCAGCTGCTCGCCATCTGCGTGTTCTGCGTGCATCTCCTTCCTGCATCTGCGTTAAAAAATCCTTCCTTCGCGATGCTGCGGGCAGATGGTTATGGGAGTATTGACGGACTGCGACGCACCGGATGCGCAAAACATTCCCAGCCCCGGGATCAAGGCAGAAGCAAGCGGTCACAACCCCAGGGCAGCGGGACTAGCAGGCCGACAGACGCGCAAACACACGGTCGCAGGTCCGATTGCCTGAACAATTAGGCTATCAGGTCATCGCCGGCCTTGGTATTCCCAATCTCTTGGGTTTCCGCTACACTGCACTATGCCAACGGTCCTGCGCATCGGCGGCCTGCGGGTCACGATCTACCCCAACGATCACCCGCCGCCTCATGTGCATGTCATCGGTGCGAAAGGTGAAGCCGTGATCCTGCTCAACTGCCCTGATGGGCCGGCGGACCTGCGCGAAAGCTTCGGGTCCAACGGACCGGAGATACGCCGGACGGCCACCGATCTCCTGCCCCACATCCCGACCCTTTGCACTGAATGGGAGACGATCCGTGGAAATCTCTGACGCCGCGATCCAACAGGCCGAACAGCGCATGCGCGAGCGCCTGGCATCCGCCCCGCACGCGATCGCCGCGCGCTACGATCGCCGCGTGTCGCGTGTCGTGGTCATCCTGAGCAACGGCCTTGAGCTGGCCTTTCCGCCGCATCTGGCGCAAGGACTTGCCGGCGCCAAACCGGCCGACCTCGCCGTGATCGAGATCACCCCGGCCGGCCTGGGCCTGCATTGGCCCAAGCTCGATGCGGACCTCTATTTGCCGACGCTCCTGCAAGGCGTCTTCGGGTCGTCGCGCTGGATGGCGGGACTGCTCGGCAAGAGCGGGGGGCTGGCGCGCACGGCAGCCAAGATTGCCGCTGCGCGCGAAAATGGCCGCAAGGGTGGCCGGCCTCGCAAACGAGCCACCGCGTAGGGCGCAACGGCGCGGGCGCGGTCTTTTTCCCCTTTTTCCGTTCCGATCACCGCTCAGTGTGGCAGGAAATCCCGTAGCGGCTTCGCACCCCCAGGTTCCATACCGTCGAAAGCAATTATGTGCTCGGGTTCCGAGAAGCACCACGCGAAGGAATCCCATGCCAAGCTCGCCACGACCTTCTTGAACGCCGCGTGTTCGCGGCTCTGAAAGGCGGTCAGGAATGCCGCCTGGTCAGGCCCGAAGCCGGCATCGGTGATGAGCTTGAGCAACAACTTCCGACGCTCCTCGTGAATCGGACCGTCTGTCGCCACCACCTCGACAAACACGAACAGCAGGTTGCCGCCAGTGTCGGCGAGGATTACGTCAGGTAGCAGCTTCTCGGGGTCAATTTTCACGCCAAGCGACCGCAGTAGCGCGTCATGTTTCTCCACCACCTTCTTTCCGCTTTCCGAAATCCACACAACGGCTGGGTTGGATAGAAAGCGTGGTGCAAAGACCTCGATCACCGCCTTCGTGATGATGGAGGAAAGCCCCGGTGCCATCACGCGACCTTCGCCGCTCGGCAGTGTTACTGGTACCTTCGCCTTGGCGCCGGCCGCGGCTACCTGCAGCACCTTCACCATGGCAAGCGCATTCCGTGACAGATATTTGGCGCGCCAGTGCGTCGCTGCCCTTTCGAATTGATCTGGCGTCAGTGTGGGATCGAACAATGCAGCGAGATCGGCGCGCAGCACGTATCGGCCTTTACTGGATGTGGTCGGCACATGCGCATTTATCAGGACCGCGCCGATCGGCACCAAGCCGCGGCCAAGTGCTTCGTCGCGGATTGATTCCCGAGTGTTCTCCCGGTACCAGCGATCGGGCGGCTCCGGAGTGCCAGGCTTCTTCACAGCGGCGAGGTAAGCCATTCGCTCGGCGTCGCTGGTTTTGGCAGCCTGAGCGTTGCCCATACGGTAGACGTATTTGGGCGCCAACCATTCGCCGCCCTCGATCGCGCCGACATACAGCATGACGAAGACGGTGCGCGCCGCGGCGAGCCCGGTGCATCGTACGCGTTCGGGCGTGGTGCCTTCCGGAAAGATGACCTGCAGCCGCGTCCGGATGGTCTCTACATCAAGCAGCGGCAACATCGGACATACCGTAGGCAGCGGCGATCGCCTGCTCGATCTCCGTCGCTGGTGCCCGGCGATCGAGCAGCGCGGCAACCTTCCGCATGGTTGCGGGCGAGGGAAGCGGCAGTTCCTCCAGCTCAAAGGCGGAGACCGCGACGGAACCGCTGATACAGCGGAAGGCGGCGTCCGCTGCTCGGCTGTTCAGCACCGTCGCGATGACCGCGGGCGGCACAGCGGGCACGGCAGCGTGGCTGCGGATCATGTTGAGATGATTTTCGACGATGACGCCGCCACGATGGAGGGCGACAAAACTCTCCGGCATCTCGGCCGCGATGAGGCGCCGATCCTGCTCCTTGGCGGTTGTGCGTTGTAGCAGCACGCATGCGTGACGGACGATGAGCCAGTCGTCCTTGCTCGGATTGGGCGCAAACCAGGGTGCATGGCTTCGCTTCTCGGCGCGGCAAATGAAGCGTCCGTCACTGGTGACCGCCTCCGCCCAGACGACGGGAAGACAGCCAGGCCCCGGCTGCATGCGGAATTGCGGCTTGTGCCGGTTCCACACCAGCGGCCCGGTGGACACTGTGTAGCCGTAGCTGGAGAGGCGGAATCTCATGGTGCGGAGACGGGCGGCGAGGTCCGCCCTGTCGGCCGTACGTGGCAGCAGCCATGGTGCGGTTTGGACGGAAGGTAACGAGAAGCTGCCGGCGTTGGTCAGGCTGGCCTGCCCCTTGCTGTCGATCGTCAGAAAGTGGACCTGACCGCTGTTCGTGCGACGGCCTTTACGGTAGGTCGCCAACATCGTTTCCTGCAGCACGTCGTCGAACACGCCGGAGCGCTCGGTAACGAAGGTCAGCTCATGCGGCGGCGCTTCCGTCGCCAGCAAGGCGCGAAGCGACTGGAAATAGAGGCCTGAGAGCATCGACGTTGGCATGACATAGGCCACCACACCGCGGCGCCCCGCATAGTGCAGCCCTGCATCGGTGAAGAGGCCATAGAGATTGGCGTGTCCGTAGGTGCTGCGCGCGTAGACGGCACGGCGCTCCGGCGGCAGGGTAATCCGGCCGAATGGCACATTGCTCGAAACCAGATCGAAGACGCCGCGGTCTTCCGAACGTACGTCGAGACTATCGTGCACCTGCACTATCGTGGCGAGGCGCCGCCCGGCGGCAGCCTCCAGATCGTGCACAGCAAAGTGCGCCGTCGCCTGCGCCAGCCAGGCCCCGAAAGGATCGAGATCGTAACCACGCACGCGCGCGGCGATCTGGCTCAGGACCAGGGCGGGATCTGTGCCGGCGAGCGCGGCGCGGATGCGCCGGATCATCTCGATGATGAATGCTCCGCCACCCGCTGCGGGATCAAGGCAGTGCGCCTGGCGCCAGTCGATGCCCGCGCGCTCGGCCATGTCGGTTGTGTGCCGGACGATTTCGGGTGGGGTGTAGAACACGCCATGCGAGGCGCGAAAATCAGCGGGAAGAGCGCTCGTGTAGATACAACCCAGCAGATAAGCTGCCTCGCTGGCCGGGATGCCGGCCAGGCCGCCGCCGAGCTGCATGGCCACGCCCTCCGCCTCACGGCTCAGCGGGATCAGGCCGAGGTTGCTTGGCGCCGGAAGTGGGCTGCGGGAGGGATAAAGGGACGCGGCATAGGACGCAGCGACTTCGAGGGTGAAGCGACGTGCGAACGCAAGCCGATTTTCACCAGTAACGGCCGCAGCCAGAGCACGGGCAATAGTCCGGTCAAGCAGGGGCGCCCTCGCTGCCGAGTCCCGCGCGGTCTCCCGACGTGCTGCAGGTTGCATCATGGCAGGTCATTCCTTCCTGCTACGTTAGAATCCGATTCGGGGCGCCTCGTCTCGCGGAAGTTGCACCCGTCAGGCGAATGTCCGGTGGGACCGCTCTCAAAGTGTTGGCATGAACCGCCGGATCAACCAGCGGCCGCCATCAGGGGCGCAGAATTCTACCGCGTCGCGGTCGCCACGGGCTATGGCTCAAATAATGGCCAGATGCCGGGCCATGATGGCAAACCACGTTTAGGCGACAGCGGCCTTCGGACTCGAGACTCGTCAGAACGGAATCTCATCATCCAGATCGCCGCCCTTTGGCGCGTCCCAGGACGGCGAGCCGCCCGCCCGCCCGGCCGCCCCAGCGCTGGCAGCCGGCCGCGCCGCCGCCGGAGCGCGCTCGCGGTACCCACCGCCACCACCACTCTCGCCAACCTCACCGCCGCCACTCCCGCGCGTATCCAACATCGTCATCTGCCCGTTGAAGCGCCCGATCACCACCTCGGTGGTATAGCGCTCCTGGCCCGACTGGTCGGTCCACTTGCGGGTCTGCAGCGACCCCTCCACATAAACCTTGGCGCCCTTCTTCAAAAACCGCTCCGCCACGTCGGCGGTGCGGTCATTGAAGATCACCACCCGGTGCCACTCGGTCTTCTCCTTGCGCTCGCCCGAGGCCTTGTCGTTCCAGGTCTCGCTGGTGGCGAGCGTGAAGTTGACGATCTTCAGGCCGTCCTGCGTGGTGCGCACCTCCGGGTCCTTGCCCAGGTTGCCCACCAGGATCACCTTGTTGACGCTACCCGCCATCGCACGAATCCTTATTTCCAGAAGACCACGCTAGCCCCTGCCGCCGCGAAGGGCCATCATATACCGTGCGGGGCCAAAGGGGAGGTTAACACGGCTTCCCAAGACCCCCGAAACTTGCCATATACACCAAGAACATTCTGAGAACAAGCGGGACCCTCAATGGCCGGCTCCATCCATGTGCGCGGGGCGCGCGAGCACAACCTGAAAAACGTGGATGTCGTCATCCCGCGCGACTCGCTGACCGTCATCACCGGCCTGTCCGGCTCCGGCAAGTCCTCGCTCGCGTTCGACACCATCTACGCCGAGGGCCAGCGCCGCTACGTCGAGTCGCTGTCGGCCTACGCCCGCCAGTTCCTGGAACTGATGGGCAAACCGGACGTCGATGCGATCGACGGCCTGTCGCCGGCGATCTCGATCGAACAGAAGACCACCAGCCACAATCCGCGCTCCACCGTCGGTACGGTGACCGAGATCCACGATTACATGCGCCTGCTGTGGGCGCGGGTGGGCGTGCCCTACTCGCCGGCGACCGGCCTGCCGATCGAGGCCCAGACGGTCAGCCAGATGGTCGACCGCGTGTTGGCGATGCCCGAGGGCACGCGGCTGCTGCTGCTGGCTCCGGTGGTGCGCGACCGCAAGGGCGAGTATCGCAAGGAGCTGGCCGAACTGCAGCGCAAGGGTTTTACCCGCGCCAAGGTGGACGGCACGCTGTACGAGATCGGCGAGGTCCCCGCGCTCAACCGCAAGACCAAACACGAAATCGAGGCGGTAGTGGACCGCATCGTCGTGCGTCCGGGCATTGCCCCGCGGCTGGCCGACAGCTTCGAGACGGCGCTCGCGCTGTCCGACGGCGTGGTCTACGCCGAGCATGCGGATACCAAAGCCCCCGAGGGTGCCAAGGGTCCGGACGCAGCCGAACGCCCAGCACCCGAACGCACGGTATTCTCCTCGCGCTTCGCCTGCCCCGTATCGGGCTTCTCGATCGAGGAGATCGAGCCGCGCCTGTTCAGCTTCAACTCGCCGCACGGCGCCTGCCCGGCCTGCGACGGCCTGGGCACTGAAAGCTTCTTCGACCCGCAGTTGGTCGTGCCGGACGAGCGCTACACGCTGACGGGCGGCGCGATCGCACCATGGACCGGCGCGCAGAGCCCCTATTACGACCAGACGCTGCAAAGTCTCGCAAAGCACTTCAAAGTGGCCGGCACCACCGCCTGGCACGACCTGCCGCAGCACCTGCGCGACGCGGTCCTGAACGGCACCGGCGAAACCCCGGTCGCCTTCACCTACAAGGACGGCGTGCGCTCGTACACCGTAACAAAACCGTTCGAGGGCGTGCTGCATAACCTCGACCGCCGCTGGCGCGAGACCGATAGCGTCTGGGTGCGCGAGGAACTGTCGCGCTACCAGGCCCAAAAACCCTGCGCCACCTGCAGCGGCGCGCGGCTGAAGCCCGAGGCGCTGGCGGTAAAAGTCGGGGGAAAACACATCGCCGACGCGTCGGACCTGTCGATCCGCGCCGCCCTAGGCTGGTTCCAGACGGTGCTACCGACGCTGACGCCGCAACGGGTAGAAATCGCGCGGCGCATCCTGCGCGAGATCGGCGAGCGGCTGCAGTTCCTGGTCGATGTCGGCCTCGACTACCTCACCCTGTCGCGCGGCTCGGCCACGCTGTCGGGCGGCGAGAGCCAGCGCATCCGGCTGGCCAGTCAGATCGGCTCCGGACTGACCGGCGTACTCTATGTGCTGGACGAGCCCTCGATCGGCTTGCACCAGCGCGACAACGCGCGGCTGCTGGTCACGCTGCGGCGGCTGCGCGATCTCGGCAACACGGTGCTGGTGGTCGAGCACGATGAGGAAGCCATCCGCGCCGCCGATCACCTGGTGGACATGGGTCCGGCGGCCGGCGTCGACGGCGGCCACGTCGTCGCCGAAGGTACGCCCGCCGAGGTCGCTGCCAATCCGAAATCACTGACCGGCGACTACCTGTCGGGCCGGCGCCGCATCGAAGTTCCATTGATGCGCCGCCCGACGCAGAAGGGTCGCTGCGTCCGGGTGGTCGGCGCGCGCGGCAACAACCTCAAGTCCATCACGGCGGGTTTCCCGCTCGGCACGTTCACCTGCGTGACCGGCGTCTCCGGCGGCGGCAAATCCACCCTTGTCGTGGACACGCTCTACAAGGCGGCGGCGCGGCGGCTGATGGGCTCGGGCGAAGTGCCGGCGCCGCACGACCGGATCGAGGGGCTGGACCAGCTCGACAAGATCGTCGACATCGACCAGTCGCCGATCGGGCGCACGCCGCGCTCCAACCCCGCCACCTACACCGACCTGTTCGCGCCGATTCGCGACTGGTTCGCCGAGCTGCCCGACAGCCGGGCGCGTGGCTACAAGGCGGGTCGTTTCAGCTTCAACGTCAAGGGCGGCCGCTGCGAGGCGTGCCAGGGCGACGGCGTGCTGAAGATCGAGATGCACTTCCTGCCCGACGTCTACGTCACCTGCGACACCTGCAAGGGCAAGCGCTACAATCGTGAGACACTCGAAATAAAGTTCCGCGACAAGTCGATCGCCGAGGTGCTGGCGATGACGGTCGACGAGGCCGTGCCCTACTTCAGCGCGCAGAGCCGCATCCGCGACCGGCTGCGCATTCTCCAGCAGGTCGGGCTGGGCTACATCGCGCTCGGCCAGCAGGCCACGACGTTGTCCGGCGGCGAGGCGCAACGAATAAAACTGTCGAAGGAGCTGGCGCGCCGGGCGACCGGGCGGACGCTGTATATCCTCGACGAGCCCACCACCGGCCTGCATTTCGAGGACGTGCGCAAGCTGCTCGAGGTACTGCACGCGCTGGTTGACCAGGGCAACACCGTAGTCGTGATCGAGCACAATCTGGAGGTGATCAAGACCGCCGACTGGATCCTGGACCTTGGTCCCGAAGGGGGTGACGGCGGCGGACGGATCGTCGCGGAGGGCACACCGGAGATGATCGCGGCGAGTCCCGACAGCCACACCGGGCGGTTCCTGGCGCCGCTATTGAACGGCACGACCGCGGTGAAGCGGCTGCGTCGACGGGCGTAGCTACGCGCCAGGCAAGAACTCCCTGCGCCGCAAAAGCAGGCGCGCCGCTTGGGACGACGACTTCCTCGCAAACCTCCTCGCCGCCCAACCCCTTTTCCCCGATTGCCCTGCAGGCTTTGACTGGTATCCAAGACACTGGGTGGATACAAGCACACACGCGAGGAGTTTGGCAGCCGATGTACCTCCAAGTCGATGGGGTGATCCTGTGCGGGAAGGACGGTCCGATCCTGATCGGCCAGCGCCTGGCCGAGCCCAGCAAGGTGCGAGACATTCGCGCGCGGTGCAGTTCGCTGGGTTCATGGCCGGCCGTATGGCACAGCATTTGCACCGATTTGACCGCTGGTGTCAATGCCCGGTAGTTTTGTATCTTACGTCCCTCTATTTTGTCCACAGGCATCGAAATGAGCTCGGGCGCTGGAACACGTTCCTGCCATTATTGCGGCGGCTACATCGGGATTGGCGGCAAGGTATCTGGCCTCGTCAAAGTTGTCTTCCGTGGCCAGTGTCTCGACAGTGACTTCCATAATAGAGTCTCCTGTTACCCACGGTCGCTGTAGCTCGCCCACCTCTGGTTCGGACAGGGGCTGCCGAGCGCCAACAGCGAGCCCGCCCTGGGAGGCAGGCAAGTTGCCATCCCGCCGCTCTGCGGACAATAGCGCCGTGCGCTCAACCCCAGCGGGCGATGGCATGCGCCCAGCGGCTTCTGCCCCTTGGGCGATCCTCGCCCGCAATGCCGCCACCTCGGTTCGTCCGGAGCCAACGCAACCAACTTGTCGGCCAGCGCCAGGCACGGGCGCGCTCCGCTTCCGCCAGTGCGTCCGTCAACCGCCGGACCTCCCGCCGCAGCGCCACCGCATCGAGCCGGTCGTGCACTTCGGACCCAGGATCCGGCGCGCCCACCGCCTGCATCGCGGCCAGTTCCCGACCGACCCGGATCTTCTCCGGATCGGCGATCTCGGCATGCGCCGCGCGGGCCTGCGCTATGGTGGCCGGCACGAACCGGCGCAGCTTGCCGAACAGGTAGTCGGCGTCCAGCGCCAGGCGCGGAAAATCCAATAGCACGACGGGAATGTCGGCCTTCACCAGCCGCTGCACCAGCCGGTGGAAGGACACCGCCAGCAACCGCGCCTGGTCCACCGGATCGAGCGAATAGACCACGCCGCCCGGTGTGGTACCCCATTGCTCGAAGCTGCGGCTGAGGCCTGACATCCAGGCGTTCTTGCGATGGGCGGCTTGCAGCTCCTGCACCACGCGGCTGGTCGCCGCCTCCGTCAGGTCGCGCACCGGGATGATCACGCCGTCCAGCACGATCCGCGGATCGGCCAGCAGCTCGTCGATCACCTCGACGAGCCAGGGCGACTTCATGACATAGGGTGCGGCCTCCCAGTCGGCGACTACCGGCAGGTCTTCCAGGCCGGCGTTGGCGTCTTCGTGCCAGGCCGGCGTTGCGTGCCCCGCCAGGTGCGTCTGCAACCCCGCCGCGGCGAGCCAGCGCACCAGGAAGCTGGTGCCCGCCCGGCCGGTGCCGGCGATCAGCAAATGGTGCTGAGGCGGTTGCTGGTCCTGGTCCGGCATGGTCGGGACGGTGTCCTGGAGTGGGATGGTGCGTTCCTCGGCGTGGGACCTTAGCGGAACACCACGCGATGTGGCATGCCGTGTTCACTGCGGCGGGTACGCACGAAGGAGAGGATTGATAGCAAGCAAGTAAGTCGACGCCCAACAATGAACGAATCGGCTGAGGTTGCGCTGCCGGTCATCGGTATGCGGGTGGATTCCGGCACGGACCAACGCTGCGTAGACTCGCGGGATGGTAGATGCATCAGCGATTCGCGAGCGGTTTGCGGCGGGTGGAACAGGGCGTGATAGGTCGGAGTGTAGAGGTGGGCGCCGAACTTGTCCGTGCCATGGCGGATTGCCAACCGCGACAGCGGGTCCAGACCAAGCTCGGTCATGCCACAGGGCTCCTGCGGGGTTGGTGCCGGGCGACATGGCTCCGGGCGGCAGCGCGGGCAGCTTGCGTCGCGCCCCGCAATTTGGTGTCGAATGCCCGTGGATCGTGATAGAAATCAACTCGGCGCTGTGAAATTCCCGAACGAGGCACACAAATTCGTGAACGAAACACGAACATATGAATATCGCGCTGTGACGGACACCCAAGATCGGCGCCGCTCCGCCCGATCATTGCGCTGATCGGCCTGATGATCATTTGGGGCCTGTCGATGCCGGTCATCAAACTGGGCCTGCGCGACTTTCCGCCGCTGACCCTGGTCGCCCTGCGCTATCTGGCCGCCGTGCCGTGGTTTCTGCCGGTGCTGCTCGCCGGTCCACTGCCCGTGCCGCGCGACCTGATGCTGCTGGCCGGGCTTGGCGCATGCGGCGTTGGCCTCGGCCAGGTCAGCCAGGCGTTCGGCGTGCGCCTGACCTCGGCCTTCGCCCCACACCGCCACGACACCTACGCGATCGGCATCACCCTGGCAGGCGTGCAGACCTTCCGATATCGCGGTGAGCAACGGCACTGCCTGCCAGGCCAATGTCACATCCTGCATCCCGATGAAATGCACGACGGTGGCGCGGGAACCGACGAGGGCTTCGGCTACCGCATCATCTACATCAATCCTTGCCTTGTTCAGGAAGCGCTGGGAGGTCGGCCACTTCCTTTCGTCCCGTCTCCTGTCGTCGATGCATCGCTTCTACCGGAAGGATTCCGGTCCGACGCCTGGGATATCGATGCGGAAATCGATGACATCTCGCGCATCGAGGTCGTTGTCGCGGTGGCTCAACTGCTTATTGCTGCTGCGTCGGGCGGCATGCCGAAATCGGCCGCACTTGCCGTCGCCCCGGTGTCGCGCGTTCGCGACCTGATCGCCGCCTGCCCGGCCGAGCGGCACTCCATGGATGAGCTTGAACGCCTCACCAGCCTCGACCGCTGGACGCGCGCGCGACAGTTCCGCATGCTGTTTGGAACCAGCCCGAGCCGCTTCCGCACGCTGCGTCAACTGGATCACGTGCGACGATTGATGAGCAGCGGCATCTCACTCGCCGAGGCGTCCGTCGAGGTTGGATTCGCCGATCAGAGCCACATGCCGAGGCGCTTCAAAAGCGCTTACGGGCTCACGCCCGCCGCTTGGGTTTCGGCGATCGCTTGACGCCCGGGGCGAGCAAGCTCCCTCCCGGAGTCTGCGCGTTGCGAGAATCCTGCCTGTGCGTAGACCCGGCGGTCCATCGCGCACGGCCGAAAGGTCCGAGCACCATAGCGAGGGCCGATCGGGATTGTTTGACATAATCGATTATCGCTCGATGCGGCGCCGCAAGGTGGCGTCAACGCCGGAGAATTACGGCCGCTGTATCGTGCTCGGGTTGCAGGAACTGATCGCCGAGTCGGGCATCGATCCCGAGGCCCTCCGATTGATCAAGATTCATGGCCCTTATCGACTATGAACGATCGACCGGGCGGCTACAATCAAGGTCGGGAACGCCAGCGGGCGGGAACAACAGGGTATGTGCGATGCCCAAACGATTGACCGCGACGCAGCATGAGCAATACGAACGTGACGGCGTATGCTTCCCGGTCCGGGCCGTGACCGAGACCGAGGCCGCCGAATTGCGTGCGCATCTGGAGACCGCGGAGCATCGGTTGGGCGGTCCGATCGCCGGCATCCTGCGCCACAAAAGCCACCTGCTGTGGCCCTGGCTGGCCGATCTCGTCCGCCGGCCCGCGCTGCTCGACGCGGTCGAGGATCTCATCGGCCCGGACATCCTGGTGTGGGGCTCCAATCTGTTCGTCAAGGACGCGCATGATCCGGCTTTCGTCTCCTGGCATCAGGATTCGACCTATTGGGGTCTCAGCGAGTCCGCCGCGGTCACCGCCTGGGTGGCATTCTCACCGAGCACCCGTGAGAGCGGCTGCCTTCGCGTCAGCCCCGGCAGCCATCGTGTCGACGAGCTGCCGCATCTCGACAATCCGACCGCGAACAACCTGCTCACGCGTGGCCAGGAAGTGCAGGTGAGGATCAATGACGCTATCGATGTCGTCCTGGCGCCCGGCGAGATGTCGCTGCACCACGTTCGCACCGTCCACGGTTCCAATCCGAACCGGTCCGATGACCGGCGGATCGGCTTCGCGATCCGCTACATCCCCACAAGGGTGCGCCAGCGCGCCGGCCGCGATTTCGCCACCCTGATGCGCGGACGGGACGCCTACGGTCATTTCGGACCCGAGCCCGTACCGGCAACGGATCTCAATCCGGCGGCGGTCGCGGCGCACGCCAAGATCATGCGCGTCGTCGGCGAAACCCTGCTGCAAGGCGCCAGCCCCCAGAACCTGCGGTGAGCGGCGTGGCGTCGCGGATCGCCGCCGATATCGGCGGCACCTTCACCGATCTGGCGATCATGGTGCCGGGCTGCGAGCTGGCCGCCGGTTTCCTTGAGGCCGACCGGCGTCCTCGGCCGCACGGTCGGCACGCCTACCGCGATGCAGCACTGGCGCGGGTCCGCGCCGGGTCCGCATACCGAGATTGCACACCGAAACAGTGGCGGTCGAGCGCTTACTGTCTTGATTTTAGGTTCCTCGGCAGAATCGTATCTGCTCAACCCTGCTGAATG
>PLXO01000215.1 GCA_003151425.1 Acetobacteraceae bacterium | reverse complement strand
CGATTGGTGTATTTCTTGGCGATCGAGATCACCAGCCGCAGATTGGCCTCGATCATCTCCTTCTTGGCGCGCGCCGAATCCCGCTCGCCACGGCTGACGGTCGTGTAGACGCGGCGGAACTCGCCGATCGCCAGGCCGGCGTCGGTGGCAACGTTCGCCACCTGGCTGCGCAGCGCGGCGATGTCCCCGACATGCTTGGCGGCGAAGGTCTTCCACCCCTTGGACGGCGACTGCGCAACGCGCTCCAGCCAGTTCGGGTCCAGCTCGGAGCCACGATACAGCTTCAGGAAGTCCTCGCGGTTGACCTTGGAGCCTTCCGCCATGCGCATGAGCTGGCCCTCCAGGGCGTTCAGCCGCTGGTTGAGCTGCTTGAGCTGGGTGACGAGCTCCTCGATGCGATTGTTGTGCAGCCGCACCTGTTCGACCTTGGCGACCAGTTCCTCGCGCGCGCGTTCGTAGGATTTCTCCGTGCGGGTGGTCACCGCCTCGCCTGATGTCATGGTCTCCAGCCGGCGCTCCTGCATCTTGTGCAGCTTCTTGTAGAGCCCCTCGATCTCCTCGAAGGTCGCCAGCACCTCGGGCTTCAGCTTCTCCTCGAGCGCCGACAGCGACATGCCGGGCCCCTCGCCCTCGTCGTCGTCGTCGTCGCTCACCTCGAACCCGTCCGTGGCCGGGGGGGGCGTCGGCGGTGCGGCGGCGGCGGCGCCCTCGGGTGGAGGCGCCCCGGCGCCCTGGGTCGCTTCCAGGTCGACGATGTCGCGCAACAGCATCCGCCCGGCCTTGAGCTGGTCGTGCCAGGAGATGATCGCCTTGAAGGTCAGCGGGCTCTCGCACAGGCCGCCGATCATCATGTCGCGGCCGGCCTCGATGCGCTTGGCGATGGCGATCTCGCCCTCGCGCGACAGCAGCTCGACGCTGCCCATCTCGCGCAAGTACATCCGCACCGGGTCGTCGGTGCGCCCCAGGCTCGCCTCGTCGACGTTGCCGGACGGCTCT
The DNA here is from genome assembly GCA_003151425.1 of Acetobacteraceae bacterium. Lineage (GTDB taxonomy): Bacteria > Pseudomonadota > Alphaproteobacteria > Acetobacterales > Acetobacteraceae > Palsa-883. Next base: position 15,876 of record PLXO01000215.1, on the reverse strand, counting down.
TCCTCCGCCTCGTCCTCGGCCTTCTCGGGCTTGACGACGGGCGCCTCGCCGTCCTCGGTTTCCTCGCCCTCGACGACCTGGATGCCCAGTTCGGAGAAATTCGCCATCACGTCCTCGATCTGCTCCGAGGAGTTCTGGTCCGGCGGCAGGATGGCGTTCAGCTCGTCGAAGGTGATGTAGCCGCGCTCCTTGCCCTTGGCGACCAGCCGCTTGACCGCGGCCGTCTGCACATCGAGCAGTGTGGTTTCCACATCATGTTCGGCGGTCGCGGTGTCGGTCGCCACAGCGGGTTTCGTCGCCATTCGCTGGCCACTCCTCAAAAGCCTGGGCGGATATCCTGCCCAGTGGTCGCGCGTCAGGCGGCCTGATCAATCCCGTCCGGCTCGCCGCTCTCGACCTTGATCAGGGCCTGCTTCAGGGCCATCAGGCGGTTCTGGTTTTCGGGCGTCATACTGTTGGCAAAAGCCGCCTCAGCCATCGCAACCTCTTGTTTCAGCCGGTCTACGTTCAGAAACCCGAAAATATGCCACCACCCCGCCTCGGCCTCGGCCGGCATCACGTCGAAGCCGGCACAGGACGGCAGCGGAACGGGAACCGCCGCCAGCGCCTGTCCAACCTCCGCTGTCATACCGGATACCGTGAGGTGGGACATCAATGCATCCGAGTCAAGCATATCGGCCGCATGCGCCCCGTCATGTGCCCCGTCATGCGCCCACTCCAGCAACGCGTGGCGCAGCCGGTCGAGCGGCGGCAGCAAGTTCAGCTCCGCGTACGCATGCTCCACGTCGTGCAGCAGGTTTGGGTGGCGCAGCAGAATCGCGGTCAGCACGCGCATGCGTTCGGCAACGGTTCGATTGGCGTTGGGAACCGGACGCGGCGCGGTGCGCGTGGCGGGTGATTGTTGCTGGCCCGGGCGCTGCTGGCCCAGCCCCTGGTAGCCAAATCCTTGGGAGCCAAATCCTTGCTGGCCAAACCGTTGCTGCCCGTATCGTTGCTGCCCTGGGCGCCATTGCCCGGGGCGTCCGGCCCGGAAACGTTCGAGCAGGGTCGCGCGGTATTCGTCGGACAGCGCGCGATCCGGAATGCGCCGCGCCGAGCCCTCCAGCCTTGTGCGGAACGCGGCCCGCTGCTCGGGTGTCCGCTCGCCTCCGGCCTCGCGCAGCAGGTCGTAGAGCGCCTCGGCCAGCGGGCGCGCGGCGTCGAGCACGGCCTGGAAGCCCGCGCTGCCCTGACGGCGCACCAGCGTATCCGGGTCCTCGCCCTCCGGCAGCGCGGCGATCCGCAACGTACGGTCCGGCGCCAGTAGCGGCAGGGCGAGATCGGCACTGCGCGCGGCGGCACGGGCGCCGGCGGCATCGCCGTCGAAACAGAGCACCGGCGCCGGCGTCAGGCGCCAAAGTTCCTCGAGCTGTTCCTCGGTCAGCGCGGTGCCAAGCGGGGCGACGGCGCCGGTGAAGCCCGCCTGGTGCAGCGCGATGACGTCCATATAGCCCTCGACCACCACGACGGCGGCGCCGCGGGCAGCGCGGGCGAGATCCAGCGCGTAGAGGTTGCGCCGCTTGGAGAACAGTGCGGTCTCCGGCCCGTTCAGGTATTTCGGCTGCCCGTCGCCCAGGGTGCGCCCGCCGAAGCTGATCACCCGGCCGCGACGATCGCGGATCGGGAACATCACCCGCTGGAAAAAAAACTCGCCGGCGCGCCCGCCGTCCTCCCCGCCGCGCAGCAGCCCGGCCTCGGCCAGCAGGTCCGGCTCGATCCCCTCGCGTTTCAGCTCGGCGACCAGCGCGCCGCGGCCCTCGCCCGACCAGCCGAGGCCGAAATGGCGGATCATCTCGTCGGTCAGGCCGCGGCCACGCAGGTAGTCCAATGCGGCGCGGCCTTCCGGCAGGTGCAGGCGGCGCTGATAGGCGATGTTCGCCGCGTCGAGCACCGAGACCAGGTCGTGGCGCTTGCGCTCCGCCTCCGCCGCCTCGGGCGAGGGTTTTGGGACTTCCAGCCCGGCTTCGGCGGCCAACTGCTCGACCGCCTCCATGAAGCCGGCGCCCTGGCTCTGCATGACGAAACCGATGGCGTCGCCGTGCGCGCCGCAGCCGAAGCAGTGATAGTGGTCGTCATAGACATAGAAGCTGGGGGTCTTCTCTCCGTGGAACGGACAGCAGCCCTTCCATTGCCGGCCGGACCGGGCGAGGCGCACGCGCCGGCCGATCACCGCCGGCAGCGGGGTGCGAGCGCGCAGTTCATCCAAGAATTGCGGGGGCAGCGCCATCGGATCCCCGGATCAAGCGTCCGGGGGTCCCGCGGCGGCGGCCGCGGGCTGGCTGAGCCGCGCCTTCACCAGCGCGCCGGCCTTCGCCATGTCGAGCGAGGCGCCGTGTTGCGCACGCAAGCTGGCCATCACCTTGCCCATGTCCTTAATGCTGGCGGCCCCGGTTTCCGCGATCGCCGCGGCGGCCGCGGCTTCCGTGCCCGCCTGGTCCATCTGCTGGGGCAGGAAGCTTTCGATCACCACGATCTCGGCTTCCTCCTTGTCCACCAAGTCCTGGCGGTGGCCCTGTCGATACAGATCGACGGATTCGCGGCGCGATTTCACCATGCCGCGCAGCATCGCCAGCACCTCATCCTCGGGCACCTTGTCGATGCCCTTGGGGCGGGCGGCGATGTCGAGATCCTTCAGCCTCGCCGTGATCATGCGCAACGTCGAGGTGCGCGCGGCGGTGCCGGCCTTCATCGAGGTCTTGAGTTGGTCGGTGAACTGATCGCGCAGGGCCATGGCGGGCTCCTTGAAAAATGTCCCCCTACTCTATGCATGGACGCGCTGGGGGGCGATGCGGGATGGTCGGCCCTGATTTACCCGATGGCTACGGCCCGCGCATCTGCCTCAGGACCCCGTGTCGGTGCCCGATCCGCGCGACAGCAAGAACCACCGCAGAACACGCAGAGCGCGCAGTGGAAGTGACGGCAGCGGCGGCGGCGCACGGCGCGAAGCGAGGATTCTCTTCCTCTGTGCGCTCCGCGGTGGATCTTGCTTGCCGCGAACCGAGCGCCGGTATCCATCATAAGGGCGGGTCGACCGCGCTATCCGGAATCGACCACAGCTCCACCGTCAGAGCCTGGCGTTCGGCATAGGCTTCGTCGGTTTCGCCCTCGGCCCGGATCACATCTTCCGGCCGGACTCTGTCGGACGTCCCGGGCGCGACGTACATGGTGATGACCCGTTCCGCCGCACTCCGGAGCGTCGGGTCGACCAGCGCCATCGGCTCGTATGGCCCGGCCTTGTCCGCGAGGGCCGTAACATCCGGACGATTGGTCACATTCGGGCTCCAACATTTACGCCGGTGGCGGCTGCCAGTCGGCAGGGGTGTCGTGATCGGGATGCTGGCGGCTGCGCACGTCGCGCGTCGCCGCCCCGGAGTCCGAGGTCTGCTTGTCCGGCAGCGCCCCGGGCACCAGGTCGGCAATCCAGGGCAGCCGGCTCTCCGCCCCGAAATTCAACTTGGGCGGCGCCAGTTCCGGATGGTCCAGGCTGCCGATCGTCACCTCCATATGGACCGCGTCGATGAACCGGAAGGTCAACGGTGTCCCGCAGGCGGCGCAGAAGTCCCGGTAGGCCGCCGGGGAACTGTGGAACGACGCCGGCTGGCCACGGGTCCAGACCAGGTCGGCCTTGTCGACCTTGGCCAGTGCGGCAAACAGTCCGCCCGTGGCCTTCTGGCACATCCGGCAATGGCAGACGCTGCCCTCCGGCGCCGTGTATAATGCGTAGCGCACCGCGCCGCACTGGCAGCCTCCGGTCGCAACCACCTGGCGTTCCATTTCATCCATTGCGTGCCTTCTCCTTTGGTAAAAAACTTCCCATCCCAGCGATGGGGGTTGTTGTGGGAAGTTTCTTCCCATAGATAAAGCATCATGCCGACGACCGTGGACACCATCATTGACCGCCTGGGCGGCGCTGAGGCGGCCGCCCACCTGACCGGCGTGGGAACCGAGGCGGTGCGCAAATGGCGCCAGGCCGGCGCCATTCCCTCCCGCCATTGGCCCGCCGTGATCGCCGCCACCGGCCTGACCCTGGCCGACCTGTCCGATGCCCCATCCCTGCGAGCAGGGCCCACAATGCCCGAAACCGCGGAGATGTCTCAAGCAGTTCCCCATGGCGTCGTCCCCCAAGCGGTGGTCCCCCCTGGCGCCACGGCGGTCCTGGTGCTGGCCGACGGCGCGGTGTTCTGGGGCAGCGGCTTCGGCGCCCACACCGCGACGCCCGCGCCGGTCGGCGAGGTCTGCTTCAACACCGGCATGACCGGCTACCAGGAGACACTGACCGACCCGTCCTATGCCGGGCAGATCATCACCTTCACCTTCCCGCATATCGGCAATGTCGGCACCAACGCCGAGGACATCGAGGCCACCTCGATCGCCGCGCGGGGCGTGGTGGTGAAACAGGACGTCACCGAGCCGGCCAACTGGCGCGCGACGCAGCACCTGGACGCCTGGCTGCGCGCGCGGGGGGTAGCGGGCTTGGGCGGCGTAGACACACGGGCGCTGACCGTGCGGATCCGCGATGGCGGCGCGCCAAGTGGGGTGCTGGCGTTTCCGGCGGATGGACGGTACGATCTGGACGCACTGCGGGAAGTGGCCGCCGCGTGGCCGGGGCTGGAGGGGATGGACCTCGCGAAGGAGGTCACCTGCCGCCAGATGTACGAGTGGGACGAGACGCGCTGGGCCTGGCCGGATGGCTACGGGCGGCAGACCGCGCCGAAGCATCACGTCGTCGCAGTGGATTACGGGGCGAAGCGCAACATCCTGCGTTGCCTCGCCGCCGCGGGGTGCCGGGTGACGGTGGTGCCGGCGACCGCCTCGGCCGAGGACATCCTGCGGCACGTGCCGGACGGGGTGTTCCTGTCGAACGGGCCGGGCGATCCGGCGGCGACCGGGGAGTACGCGGTGCCGGCCATTCGCGGCGTGATGGACGCCGGGGTGCCACTGTTCGGCATCTGCCTGGGGCACCAGTTGCTGGGTCTGGCGCTGGGGGCGAAGACCTTCAAAATGGCGCGCGGCCATCGCGGCGCGAACCAGCCGGTGAAGGACCTGACCACCGGGCGGGTGGAAATCACCAGTCAGAACCACGGGTTTGCCGTCGACCCGGCGACGCTGCCGGAGACGGCGCAGGTCACTCATGTCAGCCTGTTCGATGGGTCGAACGAGGGCCTGGCTTGCTCCGATCGCCCGGCGTTCAGCGTGCAATACCATCCCGAGGCGAGCCCCGGGCCGAGCGACAGCCACTATCTGTTCGGGCGTTTCGTGGAAATGATCGAGCGGCGGACGTGAGATGGACGCTGTCGCGCTCCTGCTGACCATGGCATTCCGGCACGTGATCAACGAGGCGAACATTGAAGCCGGGTACGAACGATTTGCAGTACTGACCAACGGCGCGGTCGATGAGAGCGCGTTCCGCGACACGGTCGCAGTCTGCCTGCGCGATCAGTTGATCCACGAGCCGATTCGCCTGCCGGAAGGTGCGCTGCAATGTCATTGGCATTTGGAATTGACGCCGAAAGGCGCCGCCGCCGCCAGGGCGCTGCCGCAAATAGCCGAAGATAAACAGAGTGTGCAGGAATCTCGCACACTTGGGGGAGTCTAAAAACCACCTCTCGGTCGCTCGCTGCAACGACCAGGCTCCAGCACTTCATTTGATCACGGTACGTCCTGAGAATCAGCGTACCGTTCGGGGATCGAGTTACGCCACATGCCCAAACGCACCGACATCGCATCCATCCTGATCATCGGCGCCGGCCCGATCGTCATCGGCCAAGCCTGCGAGTTCGACTACTCAGGCGCGCAGGCCTGCAAGGCGCTGAAGGCCGAAGGCTACCGCGTCATCCTGGTGAACTCCAACCCCGCCACCATCATGACCGACCCCGGCCTGGCGGACGCCACCTACATCGAACCGATCACCACCGAGATCGTCGAACGCATCATCGCGCGCGAACGCCCGGACGCGCTGCTGCCCACCATGGGCGGCCAAACCGCGCTGAACACGGCGATGCAGCTTGCCAAGGCCGGCATCCTGGAAAAGTACAACGTCGAACTGATCGGCGCCCGCGCCGACGTCATCGAACGCGCCGAGGACCGCTTGAAATTCCGCGACGCCATGGCCGCCATCGGCATCGAATCGCCCAAAAGCGCCATCGCCCATTCGCTGGAGGAAGCCCGCGCCGCCCTCGGGGCCGTCGGCCTGCCCGCCGTCATCCGCCCCAGCTTCACCCTCGGCGGCACCGGCGGCGGCATCGCCTACAACCGCGAGGAATTCGAACAGATCGTCACCGGTGGCCTCGACGCCTCCCCTACCTCGGAAGTGCTGATCGAGGAATCAGTGCTAGGCTGGAAGGAATTCGAAATGGAGGTTGTCCGCGACCGCGCGGACAACTGCATCATCGTCTGCTCGATCGAGAACGTCGACCCGATGGGCATCCACACCGGCGACAGCGTCACCGTCGCCCCCGCGCTGACGCTCACCGACAAGGAATTTCAGCGGATGCGCGACGCCTCGATCGCCTGCCTGCGCGCGATCGGCGTCGACACCGGCGGATCGAACGTGCAGTTCGCCGTGAACCCCGCTGACGGCCGCATGGTCATCATCGAAATGAACCCGCGCGTGTCGCGGTCATCCGCGCTCGCCTCCAAGGCCACCGGCTTCCCCATCGCCAAGGTCGCCGCCAGGCTCGCCGTCGGCTACACGCTGGACGAACTGACCAACGACATCACCCGCGTCACGCCGGCCAGCTTCGAGCCCACCATCGACTACGTCGTGGTCAAAATCCCCCGTTTCACGTTTGAAAAGTTCCCCGGCACCCCGGCGCTGCTCACCACCAGCATGAAATCGGTCGGCGAGACCATGTCGATCGGCCGCAGTTTCGCCGAGGCGCTCCAAAAAGGCCTGCGCAGCATGGAGACCGGGTACTCCGGCCTCGATGAAGTCGAACCACCCGGCGACGGCGGCCCGGACGCCTTCCGTGCCGCGCTCTCCGAACCGCGCCCAGATCGCCTGCTGATGGCGGCTCAGGCTTTGCGCGCCGGCCTGTCGGTGGAGGACATCCACGAAACCAGCAAGTTCGACCCGTGGTTCATCCGCGAACTGTCGCGCATCGTCGATGCCGAGCGCGCCGTCGCCGCCGCCGGCTTGCCGCAGGATGCCGGACGGCTGCGCCGGCTGAAGGCGCTCGGTTTCTCCGATCATCGCCTCGCCCAGCTGACCGGCCGCACCGAAACCGAAATCGCCGCCCAGCGGCACAAGCTCGGCGTGGTTCCGGTCTACAAGCGGATCGATACGTGTGCGGCCGAGTTCGCCTCCGCCACGCCCTATATGTACTCCACCTATGAAGGCGGCTTCGGCACCCCGGTCTGCGAATCCGACCCGACCGACCGGCAGAAAATCATCATCCTGGGTGGCGGCCCGAATCGCATCGGCCAGGGCATCGAGTTCGACTATTGCTGCGTCCACGCCGCCTACGCGCTGAAGGAAGCCGGCTTCGAAACGATCATGGTCAACTGTAATCCGGAAACCGTCTCCACCGACTACGACACCTCCGACCGGCTGTATTTCGAGCCGCTCACCAGCGAAGACGTCATCGCCATCATCCGCCGCGAGCAACAGAACGGCACGCTGCTAGGCTGCATCGTGCAATACGGCGGACAGACACCCCTCAAGCTGTCGCAGGCGCTGGCGCGCGCGGGCATCCCCATCCTGGGCACCAGCGCCGACGCGATCGACATCGCCGAGGATCGCGAACGCTTCCAACACCTGCTGCACCGCCTCGGCCTGCGCCAGCCGGAGAACGGCATCGCGCGCTCCGCCGAGGAAGCCGAGGCAGTCACCGAGCGCATCGGCTACCCCGTGGTGATCCGCCCCAGCTACGTGCTGGGCGGCCGCGCCATGGAGATCGTGCACGACCGCGCCGGGCTGCACCGCTACATGCGCGAAGCGGTGCGCGTGTCCGGCGGCGACATATCCCGCGCGCCCGTGCTGATAGATCGTTACTTGAACGACGCGATCGAGGTCGATGTCGACTGCATCGCCGACGCCGAAAGCGTCTACGTCGCCGGCGTCATGGAACACATCGAGGAAGCCGGCATCCACTCCGGCGACTCCGCCTGTGCACTGCCGCCCTACACGTTGTCCCCCGCGATGGTAACCGAGCTGAAGGCGGAGACCGAGGCGATGGCCAAGGCACTCGGCGTCGTCGGCCTGATGAACGTGCAGTACGCCATCCAGGACGACGTGGTCTTCGTGCTGGAGGTGAACCCGCGCGCCGCGCGTACCGTGCCGTTCGTTGCCAAGGCGACCGGCGTGCCGGTGGCGAAGATCGGCGCCCGCGTAATGGCCGGCGCCCGCCTGGCCGACTTCCACCTGGACGACCTCTCGGTCGCTGCGCACGTCGCGGTGAAGGAGGCGGTGTTCCCTTTCGCCCGCTTCCCCAACGTGGACACCATTCTCGGCCCCGAAATGAAATCCACCGGCGAGGTGATGGGCATTGACTCCAGCTTCGAACGTGCCTTCGCCAAATCCCAGATCGGCGCCGGCGTGATCCTGCCGGAGGCCGGCACCGTGTTTCTGTCGATCCGCGACGCCGACAAGAAGGGCATTGCCGCGCTGGCCCGCCGGCTGACCGAGATGGGCTTCGCCATCGTCGCCACCCGCGGCACCGCCGGGCGCATCCGCGACGCCGGACTGCCGGTCAAGGTGGTGAACAAGGTGCTGGAGGGACGGCCGCACTGCGTCGATGCGATCCGCTCCGGCGAGATCCAGTTGGTGATCAACACCGCCTCCGGTGCGCAGTCGATCGCCGACAGCTTTGCGATCCGCCGCAGCGCGCTGACCCATGGCGTGCCGCACTACACCACCATGGCCGGCGCTCGCGCCGCGGTCCATGCCATTGCCGCGCTGCGAACGGGAGCGCTTGAAGTCGCGCCCCTGCAGTCCTACTTTCGCGGATCGTTCTGAGCGTTCCGCCGCGGTCGGGCCAGCCTCTGCCGGGGCGGGGATTTTTGCGCGCTCGACCCAGTCCGACACCGCCCGTGACCGACGCCCATCTGACCAACGCGCACCTGACCCACGCCTGCCTGACCAATGAAGGACCATGACGTGCAGAAGTTTCCGATGACCGCCCCCGGCCTGCAGCGGCTGGAAGTCGAGCTACGGCAGCTCAAGTCGGAAGAGCGTCCGTCGATCATTCGACAGATCGCCGAGGCACGCAGCCATGGCGACCTGTCGGAGAACGCCGAATACCATGCCGCGCGCGAGCGTCAGTCCTTCATCGAGGGCCGCATCGCCGAACTCGAGGAGATCGTTTCCGCGGTCGAGCTGATCGATCCGTCCAGCCTGTCCGGCGTGTACGTCATGTTCGGCGCCCATGTCCGGCTGGTCGACGAGGAGACCGAGAGGGAGGCCACCTACCAAATCGTCGGCATGCATGAGGCGGACATCAAGCTCGCCCGGCTGTCGGTGTCCTCGCCGCTGGCAAAGGCGCTGATCGGCAAGACGATCGGCGACACGGTGTCGGTGCCCACGCCGGGCGGCGACCGGTCGTACGAGATTCTCGAGGTCAAGTTCATCTGACCCCCGGTGCGAAGCACCTACCTGACCCCCGGTGCGGAGCACCTATATGACCCCCCGGTGCGGAGCACCTATATGACCACCGTGCGGAGCACCTATGTGACCACCGTGCGGGGCGCCGCCCAATGATCGGCCGATGATCTCCCTGGCGGATGTCGAAGCCGCGGCTGCGCGGATCGCCGGTCGCGTGCTGCGTACCCCGTCGGTGCCGTCGGACGCGGTCAGTCGCGCCACCGGTATCGATACGGTCCTGAAGCTGGACAACCTGCAGGTCGTCGGCGCGTTCAAGGAGCGCGGCGCGGCCAACCGCCTGGCGCTGCTGACCGAGGCCGAGCGGGCGCGCGGCGTGATCGCGATGTCGGCCGGCAATCATGCCCAGGCTGTCGCGCGGCACGCCAGTCTGCTCGGCATCGCGGCCACCATTGTCATGCCGAGCTTCACGCCGGCCACCAAGATCACGCGCACCGCCGCATGGGGCGCCGACGTGGTGCTGCACGGCGAAACCCTGGCGGAGGCCGCCGCGCACGCGGTGCACCTCGCCGAGACCAGGCAGTTGGTCTCCATTCATCCCTATAATGATCCCGCGGTGATTGCCGGTCAGGGCACGCTGGCGCTGGAACTGCTGGCCGATGCGTCCGATCTCGATACGTTGGTGATTCCGGTCGGCGGCGGCGGACTGCTCGCCGGCTGCCTGGTTGCGGCGACGGCGCTGCGGCCCGGCATCGCGATCTTCGGTGTCGAGGTCGAAACCTATGCTGCGATGGCGCAGCATATCGCCGGGCGCGCCGTGTCGGTCGGCGGCCCCACCATCGCCGAGGGCATCGCCGTGCGAGACATCGGCGAGATCCCGCTGGAGATCGTGCGGCGGCGGGTCACGGATATTCTGGTGGTGCCGGAACGCGCGGTGGAAGAAGCGATCGGGCTGCTGGCGGAGGGTGCCAAGACGGTTGCCGAAGGCGCCGGAGCGGTCGGTGTCGCGGCCCTGCTGACGTTTCCCAGCCGGTTCAAAGGCAAGCGCGTCGGGGTGGCGATTACCGGCGGCAATATCGACGCGCGCATCCTGTCGAATGTGCTGCTGCGCAACCTGCTGCGCGATGGCCGGTTGCTGCGGCTGCATTTGCAGATTCCCGACCGCCCCGGCGTGCTGGCCGACATTGCCGGCAAGATCGGTGAGACCGGCGGCAACATCATCGAGGTCTCGCACCAGCGGTTGTTCGCGGCGGCATCGGTGCAGGCGGCCGAGCTGGAGGTGATGGTGGAAGCGCGCGATTCCGCGCATGCCGACACGATCGTCACGGCACTGGAACGCAGCTACGTGGTGCGGCGGATTTGAAAGAGGAGGGAGGGGGAGAAGTATCCACGCCGGTACCTCGCCCTTCCCCCGTCGCCCGATCCGTCGTTTGATACCGGCAAGTAGCCTCGGAGACGTCCCATGGAAATCATCCCCACTGGCCAAACACTCGGTGCGCGCATCGAGGGCATCGACCTCGGCGAACCCCTGCCGGACGGGAATTTCCGCACCATCCTGCGCGCGCTCGGGGCGCACGGCGTGCTGTGCTTCTCGCGCCAGACCTTCGACGTTCCCGCCTTCGCCGCCTTCGGCCGCCGCTTCGGCGATCTGGAGATCAACGTCGCCAATCTGTTCTACGCGCCGGGGTTTCCGGAAGTAATGATCCTATCGAACATGCAAGAGAACGGTAAACCGCTCGGCCTGAACGACGCGGGACAAGGCTGGCACACCGACATGTCGTACAGCCACGACGTCGCGCTGGCCAACGTCCTGCACTGCCAGCGCGTGCCGCGCCGCAACGGCAAGCCGCTCGGGGAAACGCAGTTCCGCAACATGCACGCCGCCTATGACGACCTGCCGGACTCGCTGAAGCACCGGCTGGAAGGCCGCACCGCAACGCATGATTTCGCCAAGTTCTGGGAGGAGATGCGCCAGCGCCCCGGGTCGCGGCGCTTGCCGCTGACGCCGGAGCAAAGGGCCAAGAAGCCGCCGGTGTCGCAACCGCTGTTCCGCCGCCACCCGATCACCGATCGCCTCGTGCTGTATGCCAACCCCGGCTACACCATGTTCATCGACGGTGTGGACCCGAACGAAAGCGGCGAGATCCTCGACTTCCTGTTCCGCCACCAGGAACGTGCCGAGTACCTTTACGCGCACCACTGGACCGAGGGTGACGTGCTGATGTGGGACAATATCGGCACGGTACACAACGCCGTCGCCGACTACACGGCCGACGAACCGCGCTACATGCGCCGCGTCCAGGTGATGGCCTCGCTCGACTATCCGGCGCTGGTGGCCTGAGATGGTGGAGTTCACCGGCAAGCGCGTCGTTATCACCGGCGGTGCCGGTGGGATCGGGGTGGAGACCGCACGAACGTTTCTTGACCATGGCGCGCACGTGCTGCTGGTCGATATCGATACCGAACGACTGGCCGCGGCGCGCGAGGCGTTGGGCGACACTCGCGTGTTCACTCTCGTTTCGGATCTGGCAACGCCCGCCGCCTGCGTCGAGGTGATGGAGGGTGCCAAACCGGTCTACGCGTTGGTGCACCTGGCGGGTGTGTTCGAGCGCGACCCGCTGCTCTCCGATCAGCACGGCGTCTGGGATCGCGCGATCGCCGCCAACCTGACCAATGCCTATGACATGGCGGTCGCCTTCCGCACCCGCGCCGACCCACGCGAACCATCGCGCCTCGTCTTCGCCAGTTCGGTTGCCTATCGTCGCGGCAGCGCGGACCGCGCCGCCTACGCCGCGGCGAAGGGCGGGATCGTCGGTCTGACCCGCGCGCTGTCGCGCAAATACGCGCCCGACATTTTGGTGAATGCGATCGCTCCCGGTTTGATCGTCACCCGCATGTCCGAACCGATCGTCGCTGAGCGGGGCGACGCCTATCGGCAGGAAATCCCACTCGGCCGCTTCGGGCAGCCGTCCGAGGTCGCCTCGGTGATTCGCTTTCTGTGCTCGAAGGATTCGTCTTACATCACCGGTCAGACGATCACGATCGACGGCGGCATCACCAACGCCTGAAGCCTACTCTCCCCCTCCCCTTGAGGGCTTGCGCCGCGAAGCGGCCCAAGCCCTCAAGGGGAGGGGGAGAAGCTGCACAGCCCGGCCGAACTGAGAATTGCTGGGCGGCTACAACCCAAGAATCGTCGTCAGCGCCTGCACATAGTGCTCGCGGCCATTCTCCGCCGCCAGCCGAGCCAGCGCGTTGTCGCGCAGCGCCTGCCATAGCGCCGGGTCGCGATACAACGTCACGACATGGCGCGCGAACTGCGCCGGGTGGGCGCTGTCGGCGGCCAGCAGCTCCTTGCCGTCCTCCCAGCCCATCTGCTGGCGCAACAACTCCGTGGCGACGACCGGAACGCCGAACGACGCCGCCTCGTAGACCTTGTACGGGGTTCCGGCAGCATAGCGCGTCGGTGCGATGAAAACGCGGTGCGCGTTGTAGAGCGGTTCCGTCTCCGCCACCGCGCCACGCAGCGTGACGCGCGGATGGTTCCCGAGCCGGTCGAGCGAGACGCCCGCGCCAGTGTAGCCGACGATATGGAGCCGCGTTTCCCAGCCGAGCTCCTGTTCGACCAGCGGCAGCACTTCGTCAACGAACCAGCACAGCCCGTCGTAGTTCGGACTGTTCACCTCATGAATGGCGCCGACGAACAGCAATCCGGATCGCTCAGCGAAGTCCCGCGGTGTCGGCGCAAGATCGCGAATATGGCCCACGACAACGGCATCCGAGAATCCCAGCGTGTGCAATATCGCTGCCTCCTGCTCGTTCACCGCCGTGACGTTCTGGCAAATATGCGCGTTGGCGAACTCCTGGCGGACGGCCACGTCGAGATTGAACGACTCCTTCGGCGGCGACAGGCATCGCTGCCCCGCCTCGCGCAGCGCCGCAATCGCCTCGGTGTCCAGCACCACGCGCGGGGGCCGCTCCGCACCGGCCGCGCCGCGCGTGAGCCACGGCAGGATCCGGTCCAGGTTGTGTGTGCGGGCGACCCAGACGAAATCATAGTAGTCCTCCCGTTCGGCAAGGAACGCGTCGAAATCGGCCAGCGATCGCTCATGCATCACCTCGACCGTATCCGGCAGGTCGGCATAGATCGCGGCGGGATCGAAGTCGCTCGGGTTGACCGGGTAGACCGTGACGAACACCCCCATCGAAGCCATCACGCGAATCAGGTCATTGGATCGCACGAAGCCGGAACCGATCCTGCGCAGCGGCACCAGATCCTCGATGTACAGCACGCGTTTGTGCCGCTTGCCCACGTCGCGTGCGAACACTTCAACCTTTGGATCAGCAAGCTGGCGCGCGCGCAGATGATCGATGTGCTTCCGAACGAAAGCCTCTGCCTCGCTCGATTCGCCGGTACCAATCGCCAGGGTACCCTTCGCCAGGGTGCCCGTCGCCGGCCCGTCGAGCCGATGCGTCGACACGCTCGGATCGTAGACCACGCGATAACCTGCGCCGACCACCCGGACGCAAAGATCGGCCGCGGCGTAGTCGGGGCGCAAGAACGTCTCGTCGAAGCCGTCCAACGCCTGCAGCAGCGTGCTGCGGATCAACAGGAACGCGATCGAACAGAAGTCCACGTCGCGGACGAAGTTCGGTTCCGGTGCCAGCGGCGAACCGCCGCACAGATAGGTCTGCAGTGTGCCATCGCGCCAGATGATCCCGCCGGCCTCGCGCAGGCTGCCATCCTGCCCGAGCACTTTGCCGCCCACGGCGCCGATCCGCTCATAGCCGTTCATTCGACGCAGGGCGGCGTCGGTGGCGCCATGTGCCACTTCGGTGCGGTTGCCGAGCAGCAGCACGGCGGGGGCGGTGACGGCGCGCAGCGCGGCGTTGCGCGCGACAGCGGGTTGAATCGGCGTGTCGAAGCGAACCAGCCGCGCACCGCGCACGTAACGAAGAATGTGTCGCCCCTCGTCGTTCGAGGCGCAATCCACCAGGATCAGTTCGATATCGCCGCGATGGCGGTCACGCAGTGCGGCGAGCAACTGCAGAGTGACGGCAAACGCGTCGCGCAGCAGCATGATCACGGCCACTGAAGGTGCGCCGACGCAGGTGAAATCCAGCCCGGCTCGGGCAATTGTCGGCAGCAGTGCGCGCGCCTGGGCGAGGAACAGCGCCGCGAACGGATCCTTGGGCTCGATGGGGGACGCGGTTGTCGCCACCTCGGGCGGCGGTGCGGACGGCAGGCCGGCGCCATGGCCGATCGCGAGGTAATGCGCGAAGGCGTCCGGCGCACGACCAGCCGCGATATCGTCGCGCACCGACGCATTGTTTTCCACATACCAGCGAAGATCGAGCGACGCGCTCGGCGTGCGAAGCTCCGCGCTTCCGTTGGCCAGGAAATGCGTGTAGCCGTTTCGCCATTTCCCCGCCTCGATCGCCTCGGCGATATCGGGATAGCGGGCGAGATAGTCACGCTCGGAAAATACCGGCAGCGGATCGAACGCGGTCGGTGTGGTGTTGGCCAGGTAATGATGCAGGGCGCCGTGCCAGCGTCCCGCGGCGATCGATTCCGCCACCTCGGGATACGCGGCCCGATACCAGTCCGGATCGAAATAGCGCGTCGTGCGACGTTCCACGGGATCGGCGCCGAACTGACGCAGAAACGCAAGGAACGCACCCTCGGCGTCGATCATCGCCACCGCTTCCGCGCTGGCATTTGCGCGGTAGATTGTTGGATCGAGGAACGGACTGCCCGAGCGTCCCTCGCGGTCGCCGATCCGCAGGTAATGCGCGTAGCCATTGGCCGCGCCGCGCGCCGCGAGCGTCTCGTCGGTCAGACCGGGGTAGCAACGTCGATAGTACTGCTCGTCGAACAACCAATGCGGGGAATGGTCGCGAAAGCCGGCGCGACAATACTGGTCGAAGCCCGACTGCACCTGGCCACTGGCGATGGCCGCGGCGACGTGCGGATAGGCGGTCCGGTACCACGACTCGTCGAACAGTGGGTTCGGGGAATGACCAGCCGCCTGGCCATGGTCGAGATACCGAAGCAGGATTTCTCGGAAGCTTGGCGCGGCCGCCCTGACTGGGTCCGGATAGGTCTGCGCATACCAATCCGGGTAGAACACGGCCCACAGTGCCACGGCCCGGCCACGCGGCCGCAGCCGCTCGAGCGCCGACGCGCCCTGGATGCTCGGTCGCGTTTCACCCGAGGCCATATCAGTGACCTCGGGCGGCGCGTCGGGCGGCGGATCGCTCGCCACGGCGCGTCAGGAGCGTCGCCGCTCGTGCAGCACGAC
>PLXO01000063.1 GCA_003151425.1 Acetobacteraceae bacterium | reverse complement strand
GGTGACTGGTCCGCGCAGGCCAGCCCGACCAAGTCCCCCCTCCCGTGCCCCAGCCAAAATGGATGGATCCCAAAGGCTCCGACTTTGGTGGGGGTCCAGGGGGCAAAGCCCCCTGGCGGGGTCCAGGGGCGGAGCCCCTGGCCTTGCTTCCTCCAAGAGATGGCCCGGAGGTCACATCCCGCCGGGATAGTTCGGGCCGCCGCCGCCTTCGGGGGTGACCCAGACGATATTCTGGGTTGGATCCTTGATGTCGCAGGTTTTGCAGTGCACGCAGTTCTGCGCGTTGATTTGCAGCCGCGGCGCGCCTTCTTCTGCGCCGATGATCTCATACACGCCGGCGGGGCAATAGCGCACTTCGGGCGCGCCGTAGCGGGCCAGGTTCACCGCGATCGGCACCGACGTGTCGCGGAGTGTAAGGTGCGCGGGCTGGTTCTCCTCGTGGTTGGTGTTGCTGATGAACACCGAGGACAGGCGGTCGAAGCTCAGCACGCCGTCCGGCTTTGGGTAGGTGATGCGTGGCGCGGCCTGGGCATCGAGCAGGGCGGCGTTGTCCGGGTGGGTGTTGTGGATGGTCCAGGGTGCCTTGCCGCGCAGCACGTACGTATCGATGCCGGCGTAGAGCAGGCCGCCCCACAGACCGAGCTTGGCGAAGGCCGGCCGGACGTTGCGTACTGCGGCCAGTTCCTCCCACACCCAGCTTGCCCGTAGTTTTTGCTCGTAGCCGGTGGGTTCTGCGGGCCGCCCGCCCGCCATGGCCTCGGCGATCGCTTCGGCGGCGAGCATGCCGGACTTCATTGCGGTGTGGGTGCCTTTTATCTTTGGCACGTTGAGGAAGCCCGCGGCGTCGCCGATCAACGCGCCGCCGGGGAATGTCAGGCGTGGAATCGACTGCAGCCCGCCCTCGTTCAACGCGCGCGCGCCGTAGGAGATGCGCCGTCCGCCCTCGAAATGTTTGCGCACCTCCTTGTGCGTCTTGAAGCGCTGCATCTCCTCGAACGGTGACAGCCAGGGATTGCGGTAGTCGAGGCCGATGACGAAGCCGTAGGAAACCAGGTTGTCGCCGAAATGGTACAGGAACGATCCGCCATAGGTTCCGCTGTCGAGCGGCCAGCCGATCGTGTGCTCGATCAGACCGGGATGATGGTTCGCTGCCGGAATTTCCCACAACTCCTTGACGCCGATCGCGTAGGTCTGCGGATCGTGTCCGTCGCGCAGATTGAATCGCGCCATGAGAAGCTGGCTGAGCGACCCGCGGCAGCCCTCGGCGAACAGCGTGTAGGTGGCGCGCAACTCCATGCCGCGGGCGAAATTGCTGGTCGGCGTCCCGTCCTTGCCGATCCCCACGTCGCCGGTGGCGATGCCGGCGATGCGGCCGGTTTCCTCCAGCAGCTCGGCTGCGGCAAACCCCGGGTAGATTTCGACGCCGAGTTCCTCGGCCTGTGTCGCCAGCCAACGACACACATCGCCAAGCGAAACGATATAATTGCCGTGATTGTTCATCTGCGGCGGTGTCGGCAGGCGGAACGCGCGGGTTTCCGTCAGGAACAGGAACCGGTCGTCCTTGGCCGGCGTGGTGAGCGGCGCGTTCCTGTCCTGCCAATCCGGGATCAGCTCGTTCAGTGCGCGCGGCTCCAGCACCGCGCCGGACAGGATGTGTGCACCGACTTCGCCGCCTTTTTCCACCACGCACACCGCGGCGTCGGGTGCCAACTGCTTCAGGCGGATCGCCGCTGCTAGCCCGGCCGGACCGGCGCCCACGATCACCACGTCGAACTCCATCGTCTCGCGCGGCGGTAGGTCTGCGGTCATGCCTGGTCTCCCCGTGCCGTTGCGTGCAGCCTAGCCCGCATTTCTCACGCTGTCGCGGGTGCGGGGTCGTGGGTGCTGGGCTCGGGTGCTGGCTCGCTCTTTGCCACGCCGCAAGGTCTCCCGTGGTCCCGAAGGTCCCACCGACGGAGTGGCTTTTCGTGTCTTGCCAATGCACCCGGCGCCGGCGGCAGCGCTCAGCGTACCCTTGATCCACTCGTTGGGATCCACAGGTCTTCTGCCTCGGATGGTTCATCAATTGGTCGGTCCGGAGTGCGGCCGCATCGGCAGCAAGCAAGTCAGCACGTAAGATCCTAACTCGGAGAAGGTCGAGAGCCACGGAGGAGCAGGAATTTTGGATGCTTCGTGCAGGTGGCTGCTCGGGCATCGCGCGAGGCGCATCGAATCCGTTCTCCGTTACCCTCCGTGGTCCTCGGCCTTCTCCGTGGTGAATCCTTGGTTTGCTTGCTTCTTGAGCTTACTTGCTTTCTTTCAATCGAGCGAACGCTCGGATCGCATCACCAGATTGCCCATACCGCCCGAGCTGACAATGTGTGAATGCCGTCGAGCGTCCGTTGGGGCGCGACTCCTTTAGGCCACGACCATGACCTTCGCGATCATCCCGCAACGGTGTGAGACATTCGGACCAGGCACCGCGTGGCTGTTGCGCAAAACCTCGCCGACGGGCAGCGTACCCGGGTGATGGACGCCCGAATGATGGACGCATTGACCGCGCTGCGACTGCAGATCGAATGGGGCGCCAATGAGGCGCTGGAGGCCGAACCGGTTGACCGGTTGCGGCCGCCGCCGGTGCGACCGCCATCCGTCTCATCCGCATCACCCGCACGATCTGCGCCAGTCGCGCCGGTTGCAGGACGCGAGACACCGTTGGAACGCGCGGCGCGCGCTGCCGCCGCGGCGAAGACGCTGGATGAGCTGCGCGCCGCGATCGCCGATTTCGATGGCAGCGCACTGCGCGACACCGCAACGAATCTGCTGTTCGTCGAAGGCGATCCCGCGTCCGGCCTGCTGTTCGTGGGCGAGGCACCTAACGCGGATTCAGATCGTTCCGGTAGCCAATTATCCGGCCAGGTTGGTGCATATCTGGAACGTATGCTGCGCAGCGTCGGAGTGGAGCGTGGCGCCTTCTCTCTGGCGCCGTTGATTCCGTGGCGTCCACCTGGCGACCGGCCGCCAAGTCCCGCGGAGATCGCCACATATTTGCCGTTTTTGCATCGAACGATTGCGATCATCGCGCCGCGACGAATTGTGGCGCTTGGACCATTGCCGGCGCGCGCGTTGCTTGGTGCGACGCCGATGCGTCGGCGCGCGTCGCCAATTTGGCAGGATGCAACCATTCCGGGTAGCGCGGCGCCAATTGCAACATTGACAATGCCGAGCCCGGCAATTTTATTACGTGTTCCCACCCAGAGACGGAACGCCTGGGCCGATCTGCGACTGCTTCGCCACAGTTTGCACATAAATCTCACGCAGATTTGACGGAGAAAGCAGCTGTATCGCGTTGATTCTAGGCGATGCGTAAAAATTGCGTGAATATCCGACGCCGATTCCGGTTGCGTTGAACACCTGACCCGTGTACCCCCCGCCGCGATGCAAGGGATCGGTCTAACACTCTCCCGCCTTCCCGCCGCCCGGGCTCTCATTGCCGGGGCTGCGTTCCTGGCAGGGACCATGGTCCAGGCTGCACACGCGCAGCCGACGGGTCCTGGGGATGGCGATGAAACCGCAATGGCGGTGCCGCTCATGACGCTCCCCGGAGCTTCTGACGGTGTCGCATTGCCGCGTCCGCTCAGCCCGAGTGACGCCGTGCTGGTGCGCCGCATTTTTCGTGCGCAGACACGCGGCGATCTCGCCTTGGCATCGCGTGAAACCGGCGAACTCGAAAATACGTTGCTGCTTGGCAGCATTCTCGCCGATCGGTATCTTGGCGCGTTTCATCGATCCTCGCCGGCGGAGCTGACCGACTGGCTTGATCGTTACGGCAGTCAACCGGATGCACCTTCCATCCATGCTCTGTTGCTGCGGCGATTGCCGAAAGGCATCGCACCACCGCCCGCGCCGATCTCCCACACGTTGGCGCCGGCTTCGCTGGCAGCGGATTCACTGGCACTGGACTCGCAGCCGCCGGCGAACGCACCTACGTCGGCTGCTGTCCGGCATGACGACGATGACGACACCGACGATGTCCCGATCAAGCGAAATGCGGCGCTCGATCATCAGGTCCTCGCGCATGCGAACGCCGGGAACGACACCGCCGCACTGCGATTGATCGATAGAAGCAAAGGGCTTGATCCGGCCTATCGCGCGCTATTGCGCGCCGAGGTGGCGCGGGTGCTGTTCACCCAGAATCACGATGCAGGTGCGCTGGATCTGGCCGCGAGCACGCTGCGCGACGCGCCGGCGGGTCGACAGGTGGCGCTTGCCGGCCTGGTCGCCGGGCTCTCCGCCTGGCGGCGCCACCAGCCTGATCTCGCCGCCACTTATTTCGTAGCCGCAGCGAACGCGCCGATCGCCAGTATCGCGCAACGTGCTGCCGGGGCCTTCTGGGCGGCGCGCGCAGCCAGGCAGATCGGCGACCCGGTCCTCGCCACCTATTGGCTGCGCCAGGCCGCAACGTATCCCCTCACATTCCATGGGCTGATCGCGCAACGCGCGCTGCGGATGCACGCGGGTATCGGCGCGGATCGGGACACGCTGTCGCAGGCAGATGTCGACGCGGTCGCCGCGACGGCGCCGGGCCTGCGCGCGTTTGCCCTGCTTCAGGTCGGAGAACCGAGCCGTGCCGAAGCCGAGTTGCGCGCGCTGTGGCCAACGACGAAGACCGACCCGACTCTCGGCCGTGCGTTGCGCCTGGTGGCATCCGGCGCCGGCCTGGTCGACCTCGCGGCCCAGCTCGCGGCGCTGACGGAGACCGATGTTGGCCATGCGAACAATGATCTCGGCCTGCCGCTGCCACCGCTGCATCCAACCGGCGGATTCCGTATTGATCCAGCATTGGTATACGCACTCACGCGACTGGAGTCCGATTTCGACAGCCGTGCCGTGTCGCCTGCCGGCGCACGTGGACTGATGCAGATCATGCCGATGACAGCTCGTTTCATGACCGGAAATTCGTCGCTCGAGGGCGAAATGCTGCACGATCCGGCATTCAACCTTGCCTTGGGACAGCGCTACGTCGCCTATCTGGCGACCCAGGATGGTGTCGACGGCGATTTGATTCGCATACTGGCAAGCTACAACATCGGCCCCGGCAAATTCGCGCAGTTGAACGGGACGATCCGGGACAATAACGACCCCCTCTTGTTCATCGAGGCAATTCCCAACTCGGAGACACGCACCTTCGTGCGGCGCGCGCTGACCTATTCCTGGATCTACGCAGCCCGCCTCGGGCGTCCCCCAACCGGCCTCGATGCTCTGGTGGCGGGGGAGTTTCCCCGCTTCACGGACGCCACGCGGCCGGGCACACTGGCCCTCGCACCGCCGCGCATCCACTGAACATCCAGCGGCGCTCGGGAGGCCCCAACATGGCAGGCATCGACGAACAGCGCCGGTTCATCGCGGTCAACATCGCCGTGCTGACGGTATCGGACACACGCACCTTGGCGAACGACACATCAGGCGACGCGCTGGTCGAGCGCATCCGCAAGGCCGGCCACCACATCGCCACGCGGGCGATCGAAAAGGACGACGCCGCGGCAATCGAACGCCATCTGCGCCTGTGCATCGTCGACCCCAACATCGACGTGGTGATCACCTCGGGCGGTACCGGCGTCACCGGGCGCGACGTCACGCCGGAAGCGTTCGACCGCGTGCTGGAAAAGCGGATCGAGGGCTTCGGTGAATTGTTTCGCATGCTGAGCTATCAGAAGATCGGCACCTCGACGATGCAGTCGCGCGCGCTCGGCGGCGTGGCCGGCGGCACCTATCTGTTCGCGCTGCCCGGCAGCACCGGCGCGGTGAAGGACGCGTGGGACGACATCCTGGCCTTCCAGCTCGACAACCGCTACCGCCCCTGCAATCTGGTCGAGCTGATGCCGCGCCTGCAGGAGCATATCAAGCCGGCAGCGGAATAGGCGGCTACCCGAGGTACGGACGCGGCAATGCCGCGGGCGATCACGCGGCAGACAACCACGATGCAGCACCCTACCGCTCCGCCAGCGCGATTGTTGCGCTTGACGTGACATGCTTCGCTGACCATTGGTGGCGGACCCCGGCTTGTTGTTGCGGAAGGGTCATGATTTCGAGATGCCGGTATCGAGGAATTTCTCTATAGTGGTTCCGCGGAATCCGCTGGGCTGGGCTGGTCCGGCGGACGGAGCGGTCGTACAGCGTATGCCTGAAGCCAGCCCCTTGTGCGATCGGTAGCCTGATTGTCATGACGCCCAGCCGGTCGCGCATTCTCAACTGCATTGGCAGCGCCTTCGGCCTCGACCCTCGCCGCCGCTTCGCTGCCTGGGTGCAAGCGGCGATTTGGTCCGGGTCCGGCGCCCGCTACACCTACCACCCGAAGGAATTCGCACTACGGCGACCCGGGACCGACCATGTGGTCTTCCTCGGCAACATTTTCGCGACCTGCCAGACCTTGACGCGAAGCGTTCAGCGTCAGCAGATCGCCGGATTGGTGCATTCGCTGGTTGAGGCAACCGAGACGCTGCCAGCAACCTTCGGCCAGGCGCGCGCGGTCCTGATGCCGCTCGTTCGCTCGATGGCGGACTGGCATGCGATGCAGCTCTACGGCGAGCAGCAGGGCCAGGCCGTCGCGATGGGCCCGCCCGGCATCCGGATCGGTGAGGAGCTCGGCGTCTGGCTCGCGCTGGACCGGCCGAAGTCCCTGTCACACCTCAAGGCGTCTACGCTGGACTCATGGGCTGTCGATTTTGCCACCGCTTTCGCCGCCGCCGAAGAGAACCTGCGCGCCCTTACCGCACGTCCGTTCGAGCGGCCGGATGACGGGCTGTATGCCTCAAGCTGGCATGACGCGTATGACAGCAGCCGGCTGCTGCTGGCGGATCTGACGCGTTCCCTGCCGCTGGATGGTGCGCCGGTCGCCATGGTTCCGAATCGCGACTGGCTGCTGGTTGCAGACGGTGCCAAGCCGGCGGCGTTGGAGCGTCTGGGCGCGCTCGCAACGGAGATATTCAGCCTGCCGCGCCCGTTGAGCTCAGTGTTGCTGCGGCTGGGCCCGCAAGGCTGGGAGACGATGCCGCTGGACCCGTCGCGTCCGGAACAACGCTTGCTGGTGGCGTTGCAGCGGCGCGATCTCACCGGGCGCTATGCCGAGCAGAAGCGGCTTCTCGATGAGCTGCACCAGACGACAGGGGACAGCGTGTTCGTCGCCTCAGTGTTCCAGGTCGATGACGCAGTCGCCGGACCCTATACGATTGCGGTGTGGGGCAACGGCGCGCGGGTCTTGCTGCCGCGGGTCGATCGCATCGGCTTCAAGGACACGCCGGAAGCGCCGGTGCAACAGGTTCCGTGGAATGAGGCAGCATCTCTCGCCGGCTCGCTGATGCGGCCGATGGGCTGGTTCCCGGAGCGCTGGCTGGTGGAAGCGTATCCCGAACCTGCGGTCATCGCGCAGATGGCCAAGGCCTGAAGCGGCCGCAGGCGTTGCCGCTGCCCGGTCGAAACCACGACTGAAGCACGGCATCGCACGACGGTTGCAGGTCAAACAGGCAAGGATCTCTGACTGCGATGCTGCGCCGCCAAAAAGCTCCGTGTCAGCGCGGCATAGATCGGCCGGCCGCACATCAGCCGCGACACGCCGAAAACCTGTCAGCTCCGGCATTGGCGCACGCTACGCAAATCGGCCGCCGTGTCCACATCGCGCAGCGTCCGCAGGAAGGCGACGCGCCGACCGCGGAAATTCGCCAGCGTGTCGGCCAGCGCGTGCGTGGAGGACCAGCGCACCGCTGCGAACGGCCGCGCCGGGCGGCGCGGTGACAGGCCGACCAGCCAGTAGCCGCCGTCCTCGGCCGGGCCGAACACCGCATCGGCGCGGCCCAGCGCGCGGAAGGCAGCCAGCACGTCGGCGGCGCGCGCGTCCGGGATGTCGCAGCCGATGATGACCACCCGCCCGCGCTTCACGCGCCGCGCGGCACGCTGCATACGCGCGCCCAGGCCGCCGCCTCCCTGGCCGATCCGGGCCACAGCTATCGGCAGGGGAACCCGCGCGCGATCCGGGGTGGTCGCCAGCACGGTGCGAAACCGCCGCTCCGCCCCCAGCCCGCGCAGCAGCGCGATCATCGTCGCGCGGTGGAAATCGAGCGCCGCGCGCGCCCCGATCTCCCGCGCTAGCCGCCGCTTCACTGCACCCAGCCGGGGCGCGCGGGCGAAGACGAACACCGTGTCGCGCATCAGGTGGGGTCGCGCATCAGGCGGGGTCGCGCATCAGCCGCGCATCCGACGAGGCCGCTCATCAGAGGGAGCCGCACATCAGTAGAGCCGCGCGATCAGCCGTGGTGGCACACCGGCAAAATACAGCGACAGGCACGCCAGGTTGCGCGCCGAGCGGCGATACCAGCCGTCGCGCCGCCACTTTGCCACCGAGGTCACCGCTGCCGCCTCCAGCCCGACCAGCCGATGCCGGCCGAGGCGGCGGATCAGGTCCACATCCTCCATCAGAGGCAGCGGCCGGACACCGCCGACCGCGCGCAGCAGGTCACGATGCAGCAGCAGACCCTGGTCGCCGTAGGGCAGCGCCAGCGCGCGGCAGCGCCAGGCGACCAGCCGTTCCAACCGACGCGCACGCCGATCGTCGCTGTCCAGCGCGAAGCGGAAATAGGCGGCCCGATCGGGAGCCGCCCGCATATGCGCCGTCGCGGCAGCCGCCCAGTCCGGGCCGAGCCGTGTGTCCGCGTGCAGCAACAGCAGCCAAGGCTGGGTCGCCGCCGCCACGCCGGAGGCGAGCTGGCCGCCTCGCCCGGGCGGTGCCGCCAGCACCCGCGCTCCGGACGCCGCCGCGACCGCCTGTGTGCCGTCGCCACTGCCGCCATCGACCACCAGCACCTCGCCCGGCGTGCCGCCCAACGCCGCAAGGGTCGCCGGCAGGTCGGCGGCGGCATTCAGCGCGGGGATGATGACCGACAGCAAGGTGCCTCCGAAGATGCGCTCGTGTTCTCATATTGTTCTTGACCGTTGCGCGGCCATTTGCCAGTCTCCCGTTCGAACGAACCAGGAACACAATCCGGGGGCCTGACGATGCGCCATCAAGCCGATCCTGCCGATCTGCCGCACGACGCGGAAGCCCTCGCAGCGTTGGCCGTGGCGGGCGACGCCGAACCGCCGCCGCAGGCGCGGGTGCCCTCGCTGGCGCGGCACGGCCGTGGCGCCACGCTGAACCCGGCGGTGCGCTACGACACCCAGGTGATCAGCGCGTTCGATGACGGCTGGGACACGCTGGGGGCCGAGTTCGCCGACATGCCGCCGCTCGCCACCACCCTGATCCGCGACTCCACGCGCTCGGCGATCGCCTGGAACAGTTCTCCGGATATCGGATTTGACCGTGCGGTGAACCCGTATCGCGGCTGCGAGCACGGCTGCGTCTACTGCTACGCGCGGCCGAGCCACGCCTATCTGGGCTACTCGCCCGGCCTCGATTTCGAGACCAAGCTGCTGTTCAAGCCCGAGGTGGCGGAGCTGCTGGAGAAGGAGCTGCGCAAGCCGAGCTATGTCGCGCGCACCATGGCGCTGGGGTCCAACACCGACCCCTACCAGCCGGTCGAGCGCACGCTGAAGCTGACGCGCGCGATCCTGCAGGTGCTGGACCGCTATAACCATCCGGTCGGCATCGTGACGAAGTCGGCCGGCGTGCTGCGCGATCTGGATATCCTCACGTCGATGGCGAAACGGCGGCTGGTGCGCGTCTACCTGTCCGTCACCACGCTGGATGCGTCGCTGGCGCGCAAGATGGAGCCGCGCGCGGCGGCGCCGGCGCGGCGATTGCAGGCAATCGCCGAGCTGACGCGCGCCGGCGTGCCGGCCGGGGTGATGGTAGCGCCGATGATCCCCGGGCTGAACGATGCGGAGATGGAGAAGATCATCGAGGCATCGTCGCGCGCCGGCGCCCGCCACGCCGCCTATGTGCTGCTGCGCCTGCCGCACGAACTGCGCCAGATATTCGAGGACTGGCTGGCTACGCATTTCCCCGACCGCGCGAAGCACGTGCTGAGCCTGGTGCGCGAGACGCGAGGCGGCGCGCTGAACGATTCGCGCTTCCATCATCGGTTCAGCGGGCAGGGCGTTTATGCCGATCTGTTGCTGCGCCGGTTCACCCGGGCGACGAAGCAGTGGGGGCTGGACGAGGCGCGCGAGGGGCTGGACTGCACGAAATTCGCGGTGCCGGCGGACCGGGCGCCGGTGATGGCTGAGGCGCAGATGTCGCTGTTCTGATCCAGGCCACTATCAGGACTGACATCCGAGGGGGATCGATGGAGGCTTGGCGTCCGTCACCAATGGAACTGGTGGGGGTACGGTTGCCGGCGATTTCAGGCGGTATCCATGTGCTTCGCATGCTGCGATGCACTGATGTAGCCGCTGATTATCTTCGGCCGGTAGCGATGGTCCCCATGGCACAGCGCAAGCTGTTTCATCGCCTGTCTCGGGCTTCACAAGCACGTATGAGTTCCATTCCCCGCAACTCGACAGGCCGATCGAAGCAACAAGGATTGCTATCCGATTCAGGTTGGTCACGAACACCACGTCAAGCAACGTTTTGGCATTTACTTGTCGGACTTCCTACCAGGTGCATTTGCGCCTCTCGTTTGGGCGTCCGTGTCCATGCGTCTCCGCTGGCACGTCGCATAGGTGACCGGTGGCTCAGTGCGGGGCAGGGTCTTCCAGGGCGCGCCGGCGCGGCAACCCGCCACACCCGCCACATCCCTCATCCGTCCCGTGGCATGCGTTGCCCAAGCCCCTGCGCCAGCATGGCGACGGCGAGGGCATTGAGGCTGACCCCCTCCTGCCGCGCCCGCTCGGCCAGACCGCGATGCAACGACCTCGGTGTGCGCAACACCCATTTGCCGCTATAGGCCTCGGTGGCGTCCACCGTCGGCAAAGGCACCTTCCGGCCGGCCTCCCGCATCGCCGCGATCCAATCCCGCTTGGCTTCGGCGCCATTGGCGAGGGCTTCCTCGATCGTCTCCCCATCCGACATGCAGCCGGGCAAGTCGGGAAATTCGATCATGTAACCGCCGCCTTCCTCCACCGTCAGGGGGCGGATGGTGAAACGATATTCAGTCTCGCTCATGGGCACCTCGCACCGCGTCAATGAACCGCACGAACCGCTGGACATAGATCGGCTTGATCGGGCGCCGAGCCGGAACCGACAGTGCCTCGATCAGGTCAGTGTGTTCGAACACCACGTGGCTGCCACCCGATTTGCGGACATTTACCCCAGCCGCCGCCGCGACGGCCTCCAAGCTGGCGATCCGCCAGTCGCGCGGATTGGTCCGCATCGCCGCGAGTGTCTTGTCGCCTCTGGCCATGTCCGGCCGTCTCCATGGGTCCCATGTAGTATCATTGGCGGTATCGTGCAAGCCTGGGCCGGGCAGGTAGACCCGCAACCGGGCGTGAGTGACCCCATCAGGGCGGGCGGTATCCCTCGATCTCGACGCCGCCTTCCGCCACAGGAAATGTTCGGTTCGAAACCCAGCGAGGCACCTCAATCGCACCATTCGGTGTCGACGTCCTCCGCAATGCCGACCCGGCCGCAGAGCTATGATACCGAAGCCGCCGATCTCAATCCGACAGACTGCCGGCCGCCGCTCACGCAGCAGACGGAGAACGCCACGTCGCTGAGCCAGGTGGTGCCGGGAGGCCACGCAGCAAGCCTTCAGTGCTTAGATCCTCGTCCACATCCGGCCAATGGATGCCATAGCCAGCGCCTGATATCTCCCAATGCGCCCGCTGCGCCGGCGTCGCATCAGCGAGGCGCGGGTACCAGGCCAGCGGCACCGTGATCGTGCGGCCATCCATAAGGCCAACGGACAGTTCATCCTCGGTTACCGACACGTCCCGGACGCGGATGTCAGCCGTCTCCGCCTGCGTCAAAGAAACCATGCCAAGCCTCCGGAAGCCGCTGCTGGTGGGCGCGAGCCAAGCGTAGCACGTCCGCCAGTTCCCGTGCGCGAAACCCAGCATTGCTGGCAATTGCGATAGGTCCGGGCTAGACCTTCGCCGTTGAGCCGCTGCGGTCCACATGCACATGCGGCGGCTCACCCGGCCCGGGGCTGTAAAAGTACACCATGAAGCAATCGACGCGAAGGATGGTCGGCATGACGTTGGCTCATGCGGAAATGAACCAATTATCGCTTAGAAACCTGCCTTCAAACCGCCGGTGTCAGCTTCCACCCGGACGCGGTCGGCTCGCAGAACAGCGGCATCGCATTCTGCGTGCGCACATTGATCTCCAATTCCATCGCCGAGCGCAACGAGCGAAACATCGCGCCATGCGCCACCACCAGCACAACCGGCGGCAGTGCCAGCGCGTGATCGACCGCCGCGACCGCGCGGGTGCGCAGTGCGGCGAAGGTCTCGGCCCCCTCCGGCGTAAGGCGGCCCGCGATCCAGTCGGCGAACCAGTTGGTCATTTGCTGGCCCTCCTGCACGCCGAACGCCACCTCGCGCAATCCGGCATCGATCCGCACCGGCAGCGCCAGCGTCTCGCCGACGATCTCCGCCGTGACACGTGCGCGCGACAGCGACGAGGCGACGATGGTGGCAATCCCCCGGTTGCGCAGCAGCGCCGCCGCCGATCTTGCCTGCGCGAGGCCGACGGCGTTCAGCGGAATGTCCACGTTGCCCTGCGAGATGCCCTGCGCGTTCCAGTCGGTCTCACCGTGGCGCAGGAACCAGAAGGCAACGCGGGTGAGCGCGGCCAGGGGATCGGGACCCGGAACGGCACCCGGATCGGGACCTAGATCCGCATCCGGAACGGGAGCTCGATCGGGACCCGGAACGGGAGCTCGATCGGGGCTTGGCGCAAGACTTCGATCGAGGCCGCGATCGAGGCCTGGACCCGGACCTCGATCGCGCTCCACCGTCAGGCCGCCAGCCCTTCCGCCTTCAAAGTCCGCTGTACCGCCGGGCGCGCCATCATGCGCTGGTAATGCGCGGCGCAGTTAGACGGCAGTGTCATCTTCAGCGGACTGGCCGCCCAGTATTCCACATAGAACACCGCCGCGTCGGCGATCGAGAACGCGCCGGCGACGTACTCCTTGCCGTCCAGCGCCTTGTCCAGCAGCGCCAGCCCCTTCTCGAAGATCTCCTTGCCGCGCGCCTTCACCGCGTCCTCATCCGCCGCGTTCGGCGTGTAGTTTGACGGCCGGAACAATCGCGACGCGCCCTGCATGTGCACGGTGGAAACGGCGTAATCCAGCGCCTCCAGCGCGCGGGTCTGGGCGTCCACGTCCTCGGGCAGCAGATGCGCGGCGGGATTGGTGCGCGCCAGCCAGTAGGCAATGGCCGGGAATTCGGTCAGCACCGAGCCGTCGTCGCGCTCCAGTGTCGGCACCTTCGACTTCGGATTGACCGCGGTGAACCCGGACTGGAACTGCTCGCCCTGGCGAAGATTGACGACCACCCCTTCATACGGCTTGCCGATCTCCTCCAGCAGCACGTGAATGCCGAGCGAGCAGGCGCCGGGTGCGTAGTAGAGTTTCATTGTTGTCCCTCCTGACGGATACCGCAGTCTAGAGTACATTCACGCTGGCTGGAATCGCCGCTCCACCTATCATTGCGAGGAGCGCAGCGACGAAGCAAGCTCCTGCGTTGGGGCGGGAGATTGCTTCGTCGCTGCGCTCCTCGCAATGACAGGTGGCGTTTGCGGTCAGCGTGAAAATATTCTAGCAGCTTCACTCGGCCGCGACACTGCGCCAGGCGCCGACCGCCGGGCGCGGCAGGCTGAGCGTCTCGCGCAGCGTCGGACCGGCGTAGTCCTTGTGGTAGATGCCGCGCCGTTGCAGTTCCGGCACCACCAGACGGACGAAATCCTCATAGGCGCCGGGCACGTGCGAGGCGGCGACGACAAACCCGTCGCACGCCCGCTCCGTCAGCCATTGCTCCATTCCGTCCGCCACATCCTTTGGGGTGCCGATGAAGCGCACATGGTCGTGGAACGTTCCGCGTCCCGTCACCTCGATGAAATCGCGCACCGTCGGATTGGCCTTGCCGCTGACCTTGGTGACCCGATCGACCACTGCCTTGCCGCCGGCCAGCTCCGCCAGTTCCTCGTTGCTGAAGCTGTCATCAAGACCCTTCTTCGCAAAATCGTAATTCACCAGCTCCGACAACAACGAGAGCTGGTCGGCCATCTTCGGCAGGCTGTCGATGAGCGCCACCTTGTCCTCGGCCTCGGCGCGGGTTTCGGCGACCACGTGGTACATGCCGGTGGCGACTTTCACACTGTCGGGATCGCGGCCATGGCGGGCGATCTCGTCCTTGAACACGGCGTAGTCCGCCTTGCCCTGCGCCAGCGTGTGGTAGGCCACGAACACCAACTCCGCCCAGCGCGCTGCAAAGCGCCGGCCGCGCCCGCTCTGGCCGGCCTGGATGATCACCGGATGGCCCTGCGCCGACCGCGGAACGGTGAACGGCCCGCGCGAATTGAAGAACTTTCCCACATGGTCCAGCCGGCGCACCTTGGCTGGATCGGCGAAGCGGCCCGCCGCCTTGTCGAGGATGATCGCGTCATCCTCCCACGTGTCCCAGTGGCCCATCACCACTTCCATGAACTCATCGGCGCGGTCGTAGCGCAGGTCGTGCGCGGGGTGCGCCGCCTGGCCCATGTTCAGCGCCTCGCCGTCGTTCAACGACGTAACGACATTCCACGCCGCGCGCCCGCCGGTCATCAGGTCGAGCGTGGCGAACACGCGCGCGACATGGAACGGTTCGTAATAGGACGTGGAATAGGTGGAGCCGAGGCCGAGCCGTTCCGTCGCCATGCCCATCACGGTCAGGATGGTCACCGGATCCATCTTCACGCAGCGGATGCCGTTGGCGACGGTGTGGGTGTGGTCGCTGCCGAAACGGTCCGGCATCGCCAGGCGATCGTCGAAGAAGCCGACATGGAATTTTCCGGCTTCCAGGGTGCGCGCGATGCGGCGGTAGTACTCGGCCGAGGTGAAGTCGGGCGCCGCCTCCGGATGGCGCCAGGAGCCGACGAAGTTCGTGCAGTTCTGCGCTTGCAGGAACGCGACGAGTGTCATCTGACGCACAGTTTTTCCCCCCGCCCGTGTGGTGGGCGTTGCAGGATGCTACCGGTCCGGGCGGAGCATTCAAGTCGGGGGTCGCGGGCCTTCAAGTCTGGCTGTGACACGCAAGTGCCTGGTAGAAGCACAGCACCGCAAGAAGGATTCACCACAGAGGCACAGAGACACAGAGAACGAGGTCAACACGCTTCGCACAAACCACTTTCATTCCGTCTCTGTGTCTCTGTGCCTCTGTGGTGAATCCTTCTGGCCGAATATCGAACGCCTCCGTCGGTGCGTTTAACCCAGCGCTACCCTCAATCGAACAGCGAGCTCACAGAACTTTCCTCGCTGATCCGCCGCATCGCCTCCGCCATCAGCGGTGCCACGCTGATCTGGCGGATGTTGTGCGCCAGTCGCACCGCCTCGGTCGCCAGGATCGAATCGGTGATCGTCATCGTCTCGATCGGCGACGACGCGATGCGCGCCACCGCGCCACCCGACAGCACCCCATGTGTCGTGTAGACACTCGCCGACCGCGCCCCTGCGCCCAGCAGCGCCTCGGCCGCGTTGCACAGCGTGCCGCCGGAATCCACCAAATCATCGACCAGGATGCAGTCGCGACCCTGCACCTCGCCGATCACGTTCATCACCTCGGACTGCCCGGCGCGCTCGCGGCGCTTGTCGATGATCGCCAGGTCGCGGTTCAGCCGGGTCGCGATCGCGCGCGCCCGCAGCACGCCGCCGACATCGGGCGAGACGATGATGATGTCGCGCCCCTCGAACCGCTCGCGGATGTCGCGGGTGAACAGCGGCTCGGCGTAAAGATTGTCCACCGGAATGTCGAAAAACCCCTGAATCTGCGCCGCGTGCAGGTCCATGGTCAGCACACGGTTGGCACCGGCCTCGGTGATCAGGTTGGCAACCAGCTTGGCGGAGATCGGCGTGCGCGGCGCGGTTTTCCGATCCTGCCGCGCATAGCCGTAATACGGGATCACCGCGGTCACCCGCCGCGCCGAGGCCCGGCGCAGCGCGTCCAGCGTGATCAGCAGCTCCATCAGGTTGTCATTCGCCGGATAGGAGGTCGATTGCACCACGAACACGTCCTCGCCGCGGACGTTCTCGTGGATCTCGACGAACACCTCCATGTCGGCGAAACGGCGGACGGCGGCGCGGGTGAGGGGCAGATTAAGCGTCGAGGCGACGGCTTCGGCCAGCGGCCGGTTGCTGTTGCAGGCGACGATTTTCATCCGATGCGGCCCCCAGCGGTGCGGCGCCTTCCGGCCCCAGCGGCGTGGCGCCTTCCAGCCCCAGCGGCGCCGCGCCTTGTAGCAACATGGCAGAACCGTGACCAGTGGGGTTCGCCGGTCACTGCGACACCGGTCAGCCTGGCGGGGGTGATCCGCGCGGCGCTGCCGGGCCCGCTGCCGGGGTCGCTGCCGGACCTGCTGATGGCAGCACTACAGGGACCGCTGGCCTGGCTGCTGCCGGGATTGCAGACGGGATTGCAGACGGGGCTGCTGATGGCGCCGCTGCCGGGCTTGCCGAGGGCGCCGCTTGGCCCGCCGCCGGCCCCGAAGCTTGCGCGGCTCCCGGCTCCCCCGGGACGCGACCGCTCTGGCGCAGAATCACGTCGCGCACGCCGCCGGCCGCCTCCTGCGCCACCGCAGACGCGACGTCGCCCCAGTAGCCGTTCAGCGAGCCGGCGGGAACCTCGTTGAGCTGCACCACGCGGCCGCGCTCGTCACCGCTCGGCTTGGCGACGCTCCACTGGATCTCCACCCGCTCCTGGCCGCCGGCGATCGGCACCACCTTGACCATGCCGCGCACGATGAAATCCGCCCCGGTGGCGGTCTCCTGCACGACCGGGCCGAACTGGGAGAGCATCGTCCGCATCTGCCGGGTCAGTGCGAGGTTGCCGTCGCCGGGCGCGCCGGTGACCTCGGCCACCTGCACCCGGGCCGGCCGGTTGTACAGGCTGTTCGGATCGGCGTGCTGCATCGCCGCCTGGATACCGCTGAGCAGATCGGCGATGCCCGGGGCGGCCTCGGTCGCCGCGCGCGACAACGTCGCAGGCGCCGCGGCGGCCCAGTCGGCGCTGGCCAGAGGCTTGCCCTCGGACTTGCCCTGGTCCCGCCCCTTGGGATCGATCACCGTATAGATCGGCGCCACCGTCGCGCCGTGCAGGCCGGCCGTCACCTCGAGGCGCCAATCGCCCGGCTGATCCGGCCCCTCGACCGCCGGCACCTCCTGGTTCTGCAGCGCGTTGGCCAGCGCCTTCGCGAAAGTCTCGGCGGCCTGGTCGGGCAGCAGCGCCTGGGGCGGGACGGGGACCGCGAGCCGCGGCGTCGGCGGCTGCGCGAGGATCCGCGCCGTGGCGCCGGGGTTGCCCAGGAACGGCTGCGGCAACTGACCGCATGCCGCCAGCAGCGCGGGCGCCAGCCAGGGAAGCCGGGTCAGCCGGAGTCGGGCCAGCCCGAATCGGATCAGCCCGAAGCGGGTCAGCCGGAAAAGCCAAGCCAGCCGGAGAAGCCGGTCCAACAAGCGACGGGAAACCAGCCTCATGCCAGGGCGATGACCGAGATCTGGTGCCCGATCAACCCTCCCCCGGCCAGCGTGCGGCGGCGGTGGCTGAAGAAGCGTGCCTCGTCGGCGAGCGTGTCGCATGCCAGCACTTCGACCGCGCCCACGCACGCGGCGGCGAGCCGTGCGGCGCAGTAGCCGGACAGATCGAACTGCCAATGCAGCGCGCGCCGGCCGGGCGCGAAGAACCGCGCATCCTCGGCGGCGCGGTCGAGAACGGCGGCGCGCAGGTCGGCACCGACCTCGTAGGAGGCCTGGCCGATGCAGGGGCCGATGGCGGCGGTGATCCGCCCGGGCGTGGCGCCGAGCGCGGTCATGGCGGCGAGCGTTGCCTCGAGCACCCCGGCAACGGCGCCGCGCCAGCCGGCGTGGGCCGCGCCAACGATCCCGGCGTCGGCATCGGCGAACAGCACCGGGGCGCAGTCTCCGGTCACGATGCCGAGTGCGATGCCGTAGCGGTCGGTCACCATCGCGTCGGCGCGTGGTCCGTGGCCCGGGATCCATGGCTCGGTCACATGGGTCACCTCCGTGCCGTGCACCTGGTGTAGCCCGACCAGGCGGGACGGATCGGCACCAACCGCGCGCGCCGCGCGGGCGCGGTTCTCCAGCACGTTGTCGTGAACGTCGCGGCCGGACAGGCTGCAATTGAGGCTGGCGAAGGGGCCAGTGGAGACGCCGCCACGACGGGTGAAGAAGCCGTGCGGCATCGGCAGCGCCGCGGCGCGCAGGGACTCGGCAGGCACGCTCATGTGATTCCCTTCGGCGCCATCAGATAATCCGTCTATAGCAGCGAGCTGTGTCGTAAAAGACGCGCCGGCTCGCGAAACTCGACAGGGCGCCAGTCGGGGCGCCAGTCGGGACACCAGTCGGGGACGACCAATCGGCGCCGTGCGTCGCCAACCCAAGATGGCCGCCCAGGCGGAACACTGCCGCAGAGGGGAAGCAGGCTGGAGGATCGCGATACAGCCCGGTCCGCGCCAACGGGGTTCTTGCGCTCCACCAGTCGGCTATGGGTCATCGCTGGCGCGCTCATCGTCGGCATGGTCGGTGTCGCGAGCCTGGATATCCGCGCGCAGCATCAGACGGCGATCGACGACCAGCGCCACACCCTGACGCAGCTCTCGCGGGTGCTGGCGGAGGACACCTCGCGCTACGCCAGCGTGGTGGATCTGGTGCTGCGCGACGTGCAGTCCCGCATCGCCGAGTTGGGTATCGCCTTGCCGGAGCAGTTCCGCCACGATCTGGCCGGCGAGGCGACCTTCAGCCTGTTGCGCGCGCGCGTGCGCGATCTGTCGCAGGCCAGCGCGATCGCCCTGATCGATGCGACCGGCCGGATGGTGAACTCCTCCCGCGCGTGGCCGCCGCCCACCCTCGATGCCCATGATCGCGATTTTTTCCAGTATTTCGCCACGCATGACGACCCGGCACCTTACCTGGGCGCGGTCGAGCGCAGTCGCGTCACCGATGCGCTCACTCTGTTCATGGCGCGCCGGATCGACGGGCCGCACGGCGAATTCCTTGGCGTGGTCGTCGGCGCGCTGGACATCGCGGAGCTGACCGGGCGCTACCAGGCGGTGCTGACGCAGAGCGGGGAATCGATCACGCTGTTGCGGCGCGACGGCCTGGTACTGGCGCGCTATCCCAACGGCGACACGGCGGTGGGCCAGCGCCTGCCGCCGGAGTCCGCCTGGTATGGCGTGGTGGCGGCCGGTGGGGGAACCTATTCATCGCCCGGGTATCTGGGGCCGGGGCCGCTGATCGTCTCGGCAAGCCCGGTGAGCGGTTATGGCATGGTGGTCGATTTTACGATCGCCGAATCCGCGGCGCTCGCGGGGTGGCGCCACCAGGCCATCGTCACCGCGGCGGCCGCGTTGGCGGCCAGCATCGGCGTCGTTGCGCTGTTCGGCGTGATCGCCGCGCAGTTCCGTCGCCTGCAGCGCGCCGCGGAGGCGCTGCGCGCCGGCGAGCGGCGGATTCGCGACTTCGCCGAGACCGGGTCCGACTGGTTCTGGGAGCAGGACGCCGATCTGCGCTTCAGTTGGATCTCGGTCGACTCGCCGGTCCGGCGCCCGGAGGACCAGTCGTATATCGGGCAGACCCACTGGGAACGGGCCGGCGCCGATCCGGCCGATGCGGCCTGGGCGGCGCACAACGCGGACCTGGCAGCCAGGCGTCCGTTCCGCGATTTCCGCTACCATCGCCTCGGCAGGGACGGGCGGGAGCTTCACGTCAGCATCAGCGGCAACCCGGTCTACGATGACGCCGGCAGGTTCATCGGGTATCGCGGCACCGGCCGCGATGTCACCGCCCGGATGCAGGCCCAGGAGGAGCTGCGCGAGGCGAAGGAGCAGGCCGAGGCGGCGAGCCGGGTGAAATCGGAATTCCTCGCCACCATGACACATGAGCTGCGCACGCCGCTCAACGCGATCATCGGCTTCTCGGAGATCCTCACGGCGGGCGTCCCTGGACGGCTGAATCCGAAGCAAGCCGGATACGTCGAGCATATTCACGAGGGTGGCGAGCTTTTGCTTCGCATTGTAAACGATGTC
Source organism: Acetobacteraceae bacterium (assembly GCA_003151425.1). GTDB lineage: Bacteria > Pseudomonadota > Alphaproteobacteria > Acetobacterales > Acetobacteraceae > Palsa-883. The sequence goes on along the minus strand of PLXO01000063.1, from coordinate 5,604 downwards.
CTCAATTTAGCGCAGGTCGATGCCGGAACACTGACACTCAACGAAGACGAAGACGTCAATGTAAACCGCATCGCAGATGCCTGCATTGCTCTTATACGAGAGCAAGCGAATGCCGCCGGTCTGCGCTTGTCGCTGGATATCGAAGACCGGATGCCCCTGCTCGTCGTGGACCCAGCCCGCCTGAAGCAAATTTTACTCAACCTGCTGTCGAACGCCATCAAGTTCACCGATCCCGGCGGTTCGGTCACTCTCGCGATCGACCGCGCCGAGGATGGCGGCGTTGCGTTCAAGGTGCGCGATACCGGACTGGGAATGACCGCAGCAGAAATCGAAGTCGCCCTTCAGCCGTTTGGTCAGGTCGATAGCAGCCTCTCCCGCCGACATAACGGCACCGGCCTCGGGCTGCCGCTGGCGCGGACGCTGGCCGAACTGCATGGCGGCTCGCTTCACGTCGATAGCGAGAAAGGGCGCGGCACGACGATGACCGTGGCACTACCGCCGTCGAGAGTCTTGGCCGATTTGGATGTGTCGATGATGATCGCCCACGCGACGTGAACAGGCCGGGCGGGCGATTTGACATGACCAGCGCATTAGGGTCTCTCGCATCCGCTGGGGTATTCGGAAGCCGCGTCGGCGAATTCATCATGGGCGCTGTCCAACTCGTCCATCTGGCCCGCGCAGTCATTCCGGTTTTGGCTCGATACGACGCATTTCTCGTAGGCGCGAAGGGCGTCGATGACCTGGGTGACAGCAGCCTCGCGGCGTTCAGCAGCAATCCGGCAGTCGCGGCCCCCGGCCGATGGCGATGTCAGCGTGAGGGCGACCACCAGCCCGGAGAACGCGTGGGTTCGGACCTTCATGCTAGCCTTTCAGGTGAGCCAGATTGAAGAAGCGACTTGGCGCGATTTAGCGCATCGGGTTCGCGGTCGCTGCTGATCTCGATAAGCCGATCCTTGACGGTCATGGGTGCGCAGCCAACTCCGATCATGCTCCGAGGGATTATCCTCCACCCACCAGAAATCGGACACCGGACTGATTGCCTCGGTCTTGTTGACCCTCCACACCGCCGGTTCGATCAGATTGAGCACTCCCCACCGGGGATCATCGAGCGGTGCACCAGCCATAAGAAATGCCCGGCGTGACCCATCCGGCCAACCCTGGCGGCATCCGGCGACAAGCTCGAAACCGTCGAACATTCCTGAGCGGCGGCGGTGAAGCACCACCCCGTCGATGTCGATGAACAAAAAACGGCAAGTTCTCGTTCATGGCGCGCGCCAGAGCGTCCTGTTGAGCACCACGGCAAGCCTGACGCCAGCCCGGCATAGCTGCAACCGGGACATCCCGGATCGCCGCCTCGGCATATCCGGCATCGAGCACATAGACTCCTTTCGTGCTCGGCTCCGGTAGCAGCCCGTAGGCGTCCTTGCAGGCGACGGCGAACGACTCCATCACCCAATCCGATAGCGTTCCCCGAGACCATGCCTGCCGCTGCTGGTCAGAAATCGCCCCGGTCAACGCGTCGGCAACCTGCCGTGGATCGGTGCCGAGGCGCTGGACCCATTCGGTATCCCAGAAATGATGGAGGTTGTCGGGCCGGAATCCAGCAGCGACCACGCGTTTCCGATTTCCACCGGCGTCGTGATCGTCGGCAGCATGGAGGGGCTGGTGGAGGTCGCCGACCAGATGCAGCACGAATTTCAGGGCGACCAGCCGTTCTTCGGGATCGGTGCGGGGGTCAGAGAGTTCGCCGGTAAATTGCTCGATCTTGTCGACCACGGAGGCCCGCGCCGGGCAAACTGTGCCGGCCGGTAGGGGTGGGTGCCCGAAGCAAGCTGTGTCGAGGTTCGGGGCGGCGAGTTCGACATTGACGAAATGCTATTGTCGGGTTTGCTCGTAATGCTGGCGGTTGCCGTTGCGGTCGGAGTCCCGATACCGGTCAGCCCAGGTGGCCTCGCTGGCGATGTCGCGGGCGGTCAGATTGTCGGGGTCGGCGGCGAGCATGGCGGCGATCTTTTCCCGGACGGCAGGATCGAGAAACCGATCAGCGACCCGGGCGATGATCCGGTGGCCCTCGTCACCCCAAGCGAGGGCGGATTGTGGGGTCAGGGCAACGCAGAGGGCGAGCAGGGCGACGGTAAATGCGCAGGCGAAACGACGCGTTCGACGCTGGCTCGTCATCGCTTCCACAGCATGGATTACGCCGCCACAGTCCCTCGGCAAGCCCATGCAACGCACACGAATGAACGCGGCCCATCCGGGCGGTCGGCGAGATAGGCACGCCGCAACTGCTCCGTCAGCGTCGCACGGGCCGAAGCAGACAGGCTGGCGACCAACTGGCCCGGCGGTCCTTCACCCTTGGTGAACGGCGACCAGTAGTCATCGAAGCAGGAGAACTCCATGCGGATCAGAAGACTGGTCTGCTCGACATCCAGGAAACCAAGCTCACGCCAAAGCGTCGCCATTTCATCCGGTGCGGTCAATGGGCGGAACAAATGATGCCGATCGATGGCGGGATCGAGCACGGCGGCAATATCCCAAATCATGCGGATGTGAGGTCGGCCGCCATAGCTATCCCACACGGCGGCGGTCACGGTGCCGCCGGGCCGAACGACACGACGCATCTCGGCCACGGCGCGGGCCGCATCCGGGATGAATTGCAGCACGAGCATCGAGAAGGCCCGGTCGAAGGAGTTGTCCTCGAACGGTAGGACGCGGGCGTCGGCTGACTGGAAACTGATCCGAGGATCTGAGTTGCGGGCACGCGCGAATTCCACAAAGGGTTCGGTCAAATCGATGCCCGTGACGGCGGCGACGTTGGCGATTTCCGGCACCGTGAATGTCAGGCTGCCGGTCCCGCAACCGACATCAAGCACGCGGTCGCCATCAGAGAGGCCACCGAACCGGATCAGCAGCGGTGCAAGACGGCGGCTCCACCGCCCCATAACTTTTTCGTAGGCTTCGGCATTTTGGAAGCCAGCGGCAGCGGCGGTGTTGGTATCGGGCATAGCTGAACCCCTCTCCGGTCAGCTTATTGACGAACTCACTCAATTACCTCGTCGGCACGGGCGAGCAGCGATTGCGGGACCGTGAGGGCGAGCGCCTTGGCGGTCTTGAGGTTGATCACCAACTCGAAACGAGTCGGTTGCTCGACCGGCAGATCGGACGGCTTTGCGCCCTTGAGGATCTTTCCGGCGTAAATGCCGAGTTGGCGATAGACAGAAGTGAAGCTCGCTCCATAGCTGATCAGCCCGCCGGCGTCTGGGAACTCGCGCCACGCATAGATCGTCGGAACGGCATGGCGTGACGCCAGCGCCACGAGCTGCTCGCGCCGGCTGTTGAAGAATGGGTCGCCAGCGACGACGAGCGCGCCGGCTTGCAGTTGGACGAGGGTCGCGAAGGCGGCGTCGATCTCGCTTTCGCTGCCGGCCTTCAGGATAGGGAGCTGCACCCCCTTCGCGCGTGCCGCGTCCTGCGCCTCTCGCATGATGCGGTCGGCATTCGAATTGTTCGGGTTCACCAGCAGGATGATCACCCTGGCCTGGGGAACCAGCTCGGAAAGTAGCTCCAGTCGCTTTGGGTTCAGCTCGACATCGAGGAAGCTGACACCTGTGAGGTTGCCGCCCGGCCGGGCGAGACTGGCGACCAGGCCGGCCGCGACCGGGTCGCCGCCGATGACGGAGACTATCGGGATCGTCGAGGTCGCACTTTTCGCTGCGCGTGACGCAAGATCGCCACCGCTTGCAGCGATCACGTCGACCTTGCGGCCGACGAGGTCGGCGGCCAGGGCGGGCAGGCGCTCATAGCGATTCTCCGCCCAGCGGTATTCGATCGTCAGATTTTGTCCCTCGACGTAGCCCATTTCACTCAGTCCTTGGCGGAACGCGGCCACATTCGGGTTCAACGGCGAGTAGCTGCTGAGGTAGCCGATCACCGGCATCGCCTTCTGCTGCGCCCGAGCCGCCAGCGGCCAGGTGAGCGCCGCGCCGCCGACTCCTGCGATGAATTCGCGCCGCTTCATCGCGCGCCTCAATTCGCCGACCTGACCGCGCCGCCGCGATGCAATTGCGCGATCTCGTCAGCGGAAAAGCCCCAATCCTTGAGCACCGCGTCGGTGTGCTCGCCGATCCGCGCCGGCGGGCGCTGCACATGGGTCGGGGTGGCGAGGAAGCGCGGCGCCGGGGCCGGCTGGGGGATGCCGTCGATCTCGACAAAGCTTTCGCGGTGGCGGTTGTGCGGATGGTCGAGCGCCTCCGACATGCGCAGCACCGGGGCGAAGCAGATATCGGTCTGCTCCATGATCTGGGTCCATTCGGCGCGCGTCTTCATTTTGAAGATGGAAGCGAGGCGCTCTTGCATGGCGGGCCAGGCGGCGCGGTCGGTCTGCTCCGGGAGGCTCGCGCCGGCAAGCCCGGTGTGCTTCAAGAGGAGGGCATAGAATTGCGGCTCGATCGAGCCGACCGCGACATGCTCGCCGTCCCGGGTCTCGTAGACCTGGTAGTAATGCGCCCCGCCGTCGGTGCGGTTGTGGCCGCGCTTTTCGGTCCACGCGCCCGAGGCCAGCGCGGCATACATCATCGTCATCAAGGAGGCCGAGCCCTCGACCATCGAGCAGTCGACGACCTGGCCCCGGCCGGTCGTCCGTGCGCTGACGATGCCGGCCAGGACGCCCATCGCCAGATAGAGCGCGCCGCCGCCGAAATCGCCGACCAGGTTGAGAGGCGGCACCGGCGGGCCCCCCGCCTCGCCGATCGAATAGAGCACGCCCGACAATGCGATGTAGTTGATGTCGTGCCCGGCGGTGTGGGCGATCGGGCCGTCCTGGCCCCAGCCGGTCATCCGCCCGAAGACCAGCTTGGGGTTGCGCGCGAGGCAGAGCGAGGGGCCGAGGCCGAGCCGCTCCATGACCCCGGGGCGAAACCCCTCGATGAGGGCGTCGGCCCGGTCGATGAGGCGCAGCACCGCCGCGACCCCGGCCGGATTTTTGAGATCGACCGCGATGTTGCGGCGCCCGCGGGCGAGGAGGTTAAACCGGTGCTCCTCGCCGACGGGGCCGCCGACCCGGCTGTCGTCGTGCCCGACATTGGCGCCGCGGTCGACCCGGATCACCTCGGCCCCCATGTCCGACAGCAGCATCGCGCAAAACGGCGCCGGGCCGATCCCGGCCAATTCGATAATCCTCACCCCCTCAAGCGGTCCCATTGGGCTTCCCTCTTCTCTCTCGCGGCAAGGCAGCTTAGAACAGATTTGATCAAATTCATGATCCCCACAATTCGTCATCCCCGGGCTTGTCCCGGGGACCCACATGGGTGGCCGGGACAAGCCCGGCCATGACGGAGAGGAAGAGGAATTGCACAGGCGGGGTGATGACATGGACGCGACGGCATTGCGCGAGTTGCAGGCGCCATTGAAGGCGGCATACCGCGAGCGTCCGGAGGCGGCGCTCGTCACCCTGAAGGCCGCGGGCGATCTCGCGGAGGGCGCAATTGCCTGCAAGGTCGAGACCGGGCGCGCGCTCGTCGAGGCGGGCCTCCACCCGGCGACCGGCGGCAGCGGGCTCGAGGCGTGCTCGGGCGACATGCTGCTGGAAGCGCTGGTCGCCTGCGC
>PLXO01000186.1 GCA_003151425.1 Acetobacteraceae bacterium | reverse complement strand
ATCGCATTCCGCGTCCCGCCACAACGGCCGGCTGTGCCATCCGGCCAGGCCCCTGACCCTCCCGGCCCTGCCGGCTCGCCCTCTGGGCCTGCGCCGCATCGGCGGGCGGCGGGGGCAGGGTGATGAACGTGGCCGCCAGCAGGTCGGCGCTGAGGTGATACGGCGGCATCAGATCGCGGATGACGTCGGCGGTGATTCCGTTGGATGGGATGGTCATGAGAAGCGGACTCCGGGCTGAAATGGATTGACGGTGGTAGTCATATACACTAACCAATCGCTTAACGCCAGCTAACATTGATCCCGAGGTGCGGGCGGTACCAGCACCTCGCCCAGGGTAGCGCGCGCGCTGCTCGGCCAGCATGGGCAACGGCAAGCAGGCCGAGCGACCGCAACACGCGACGCGCAGCCACCAGCCAGAAAGCGCGGCACGCGGGAGATCGAGAAGGAAGCGCGGCGGATCGCCCATGCGGGCAGGCTGGAGGCAGTATGTCACTTACCAAACCCAGGATGAATAGGAAAATATGCGCTGGCGTCCGCCGAGCGCACTAAGCGGCTAATCGTCTCTAAAATACCGTCCTGCAATCCAGAAAATCAGCACGATCAAGACGACAGCCCCGGCGAAGCTGGCCGTGAGCCAAACGAAAATCAGGCTCACCCCTTCGGCTTCCGCTTCTTCGGCTCGTGCTTCGGGAGTGGCGCCGATTCCGCCAGCTTCTTCAGCGCCGTCTCGAAGGCCCCTTCGTCCTCGTCGCAGTCGACCTCGCGGGCGAGGGCATTGAAGCAGTCGATCTGCGCTGCCTGATCCTTAGTACAAGCCTTCGCCATCCCCCAATTCCATCTGCTGGTATTTCGCCGGTAGGCAGGCAGTGTCTGTCATAGTCGGCGAGGAACTCCAGATTCCTCGCGAACACTTGGGCATCACCGGCGTCGACATCGCCTTGAAACTCGGCGTCGTATTCGACCGAGCCGTCCTTGAAGTTGATCGCAAGCCACTGGCCTGGTTGCGTATTTACCTTGGAATCGTTCGCCAGCGAGCGAAGGAACTTCTCCGTCTGCTCGGCAATTCGATCAAGCTTCGCCAACGGCGCGCCGGGTCGCTCCCGGTTCAGCACGAGTCGGACCTTGACGCGCGCCATAAGGCTCCGCCGGCAGCAGATCGCGTTGTTGGATTCTATCGGGCCAGCGCGTCCCAGTAAAGCGGACGTTCTCCGGCGATCCCGCCCGGAAATGTTGCACTTCCCATACCCAGCCACTAGGGGTAGATAATGGGGGCGCGCGATGAGCGCGCGACTCCAGATTGGGGAGGGACTGCCCGGTCCTAGCGTGATGAAATTCACCCTGACGTATGACGGGGAGCTGCGGTCCAACGGCAAACCGAAGAAAAAATGGGAGATGCGCCAGCAGATCAGCCCGCAATTGCAGGAGCTATGGCGGGTTGACCCGGTTCTCAATCAAGTGTTGCGGCGGCGCTTGATCCCCCGCCACGGCTACATGCAGATAGACACCCACCATACGCTGGAGAGCTATCTGGCGCCGCATACCAGCGGCGGCACGGACAACATGGACCTATGCGAGCCGATCGGACGCGGCGCCTGGAAGTTCATCCCCTTGATCCGCAACAGCCTCTCCCTTCGGGGCGGCCTTCGGGTCACGTTTCTGCGGAAGGAGGCGCCAGGGCGCGTCTATCAGGGCGGTGACATGGATAACCGACTAAAAACCCTATTCGATGCGCTATCGGTGCCCAATCTGGACCAAGTGGTAGGTGAGCCGGCCAGCGATCCGACCGTGTACTGCCTGTTTGAAGACGACTCGCTGATTGCGGGTCTCAGTGTGGAGACGGGGCGCCTTCTGACGCGCCCCGATTCCTCCGAGCATGAGGTGAGGCTGATTATTGAGGTAGACGTGCGCGTGGTGCAGGCCCGCGTCTACAATCAGCTTTTCTTGGGCGACTGAGGCGCGTCGCCTTTTGCCTTGGGCGGCTTCACCACCTTCTCGAACGCTCGGTCGAATGCTCCCGGGCTTTCGTCCACCTCGACCTCGCGCGCCATGTCGATGAACCGCTTGGACTCGGCGGGATCGTCGGCGGCGGGTGGGACCTCAGGCTTGCGTGTTGGCATGGATGCGGTATCGCATGAAAGGAGAGATTTTGGAGAGTAGAAGATGTCTGGTTTCCGGAAGTACGTCCAGGAGGTTGCCGTTGAATCCGTCGTTTTGGTCCTTGGCTGGCTGTTCTGCATCACCGTTCTTGCTGGCGCATTTGCTCTGGGCCGTTGGGCAGTTCCGTATCTTGGCTGGACCGGAAGCCCCGACACCTTCGGCATACTTTCCGTGCTCACGTCCCTTTGGATTTATGAGCACCGGAACATCGAAGGCAAATACGATCGGCTTCGTGAACTGATGGATCACGTAATCTCGAAGGCTTGAGATTGCTGCGGGGCCGGATTCGCACCCGGCCCCGCCGTTCGCTAACCTGGGGTTACCACACCAACCAGGGAGCGAATGTCGTGACCGAAGCCGAATTGGAAATCTTCAAACTTAGCACCCGCCTTCTCCTGATTGAGAGGTTGACGTTGAGGAATGCTGTGCTTTTCCCAGTGACCTTCGGCCGAATGCCCATCGAACGTAGTCGGCAGTCATTGGTGGATTGGCTGACGGACTCATCCCAAAATATAGAAGCCGCAATTGCTCAGGCGTTTGGCTACGACGCCGCCACCATCGCGCTTCACTCTGAAGAAACTCGCGAATCCGTCGAGAAAATGACCGGGTACGTGAATGCCTTCGCTGAAGAACTGAAGGGCGAGGACGGCCGTCAGTGAGTGGGGAGACAGTCATGCCATACATCCTGCTAATGCTGTTCTTGGCGACGAGCGGGCCGCCGCGCCTAGAACACGTCGACAGCATTCGCTTTGACAGCCAGGAGGCTTGTGAGAGCGCAGAGAAAGCTATCCGCACCAATGCCCTTCTCGCTGCGAAGGGTGCCGATCTGACGATGAGCATGGCGTGCTCACCAGCTAAATGATCGTGGAGAAAACCCAAGACAGCCGCTCCCGTTCCGTGTATGTTGCCAAGCACGGCCGGGCGCGGTCGTAACACCGGACGGGAGCGGGGCTGCAACCCCGCCCGTCGCCCTATCCATAGACCCTTTCGTGATCCGTCAGCAACAGGGGCAGTTCCCCTTGCCGCGAATCCGTGATGGTCGTCCCGGTCCGCCGCGCATGGTCACGCCCCGGGCTAGTGATGCGTTCGCAGCAGCGGCAACTTGCCTGCCTCAATATCCAACGCCCACCGAGAGCAACGGGTATGATATGCTCGTCGCCGAGGATTCGGCCTGATTCGGCCGGTTTGGTGCAGTAGATGCACCTGTCCCAGACTGGCTTGGTGGTGGACGGGAGGTCCATAGGCGACGCTTTTACACGAAAGCGCCTTCGGACCGCCGGGATTTCGCGGCCTTCCCCGCTCTGGCGCCGTCCTCTATGCTCCGCCCATGCCAGCCCGCAAACCACGCCCCACCGACAGCAAGCCCCAATCCGAGCGGTTCATCGAAACCGCCCGCGCGCTCGGCTGCGATGAAGACGAAGCTAAGTTCAAGGCCAAGCTGGCGGTGATCGCGCGGCACAAGCCGAAAGACAGCCCAACGAAGCCAGACAAGTGAACTGGGGTCGAGGGTGCTTCCGCGCGTGGGCGCTACTCGCAGCAGCTTGGATACTCATCGCCGGAGGCATCAGTTTCTCACGATGGTACGGCGATCCGTGGCGCGTGATCTCAACCGATCGGATCACACATCAACGCACCATGCCAGATGGGCCTGACGATTGGGTTCTGCCGGTTCCCGACCCTGACCATGCCGGGAAGACGATCCTGGTTCCGTGCTCAGACCTCCCGAGCGGCTGCGCCGTCGCGCGCCCTAAAGGCAGCCCAGACTATTCGCCTTGGTGGGCCAGTCTGCGTTCGCCAGTGTTGGTCACCTTCGCTCCGCCGATTGCTCTGTTGCTGTTAGGCGTGGGAACGGTTTGGGTCGCTAGAGGATTTAAGTCCCAATAAGCCAGACGCGTTTGCGAAGTGCATAATCGCCATCCCGCACGGGGTGGGAACGATAAGGGAACACCGTTCCGGCTGGGGTCTGTCGCGGACGTTTTCCGGTGGGATGACGCGCCCGGCGACGCGTGATGATGCTTCTCCGTGTCGCTCCGCGCACGTCGCGGGCTTGGTGGATCCTGCTGGACCCGGTCCGGCAACGGCCGGTCAACAAACCCCGGGCCAAAGAATCGCCCATCGGAAAAACGATTGGCGATCGCCGCCACGATGCTATCCTGCCGATCATCACGACGCGCACGCTGGGGGGAAGACCTGATGCAATACGAAGTCAGCTTTGGGCGCCTGGACAAGAAGCCGCGCTCGGTGACGCCCGGCAGCAAGTTCCGTCTCGCCCTGCTCGGCGACTTCTCCGGCCGGGCCAATGCCGGCACGCTGGAAACCGGCGCGGCGCTCGCCAAGCGCAAGCCGATCAAGGTCGACGTCGACTCGCTCGACACGATCATCGAGCGGATGGGCCTGACCCTCAACCTCGCCCTGGACGAGGACGGCGGCACCATCGAGGTCAAGCTCGCCAGCATCGACGATTTCCATCCCGACCAACTGGTCGAGAATCTCGAACTGTTCACCCAGCTCATGACCCTGCGGCGCAACCTCGGCAGCAAGGCCGGGTTCGACCGCGCCGCCAAGGAGGTGCTGTCCTGGAGCGGCGAGGAACTGCTGCCGCCGCCGCCGCGCAGCGCCCGCGGCACCGACATCGCGACCGATCGCAAGCTGTCGGATTTCGCCCGCCTGACCGGCCGTCCAAGCACGGCGGAGGCGGCGGAGGCCTCGACCGAGGACCTGGTGCGCCGCCTGATCGGCCCGTTCATCGTGCCGGCGCGCGACGCGCGCCAGGACCAGCTCATCAAGCGGGTCGACGAGGCGCTGTCGGCGGCGATGCGCCGGGTGCTGCATCACCCCGATTTCCAGTCCGCCGAGGCGACCTGGCGCGGCGTGGAGTTCCTGGTGCGCAAGATCGAGACCGGCGCCAAGATGGAGATCGTGCTCTACGACGTCTCCGCCGAGGAGCTCGCGGCCGACCTTGCCGCGACCGACGCGCTGGACAAGACCGGGCTCTACGGCATGCTGGCCGAGCAGCCGGCGCTCGACGCCCACCAAGGTCCGCTGTCGGCGGTCATCGGCCTCTATGGCTTCGAGGTCACCCCGCCGCACGCCGACCTGCTGGCCCGGGTGGCGCAGGTCGCGGCGGCGACCGGCGCGCCGTTCGTCGCCGGCGTCGGGCCCGATCCGCTGCTGACCCCGATCCACGAGCAGCATCCGCTGATCCAGAACGCCTGGACCGCGCTGCAGGAGCTGCCGGCCGCGGTCTATCTCGGCTTGGCCGCGCCGCGCTTCATGCTGCGCATGCCGTACGGCAAGAAGACCGACCCGATCGACGCCTTCGGCTTCGAGGAGTTCACCCGCCAGGGCGGCCTGTCCACCATGCTCTGGGGCCATCCGGCCCTGCTGCCGGCGCTGCTGCTGGCGGAATCCTGGGGTCAGCAGGGCAACAAGATGCAGCTCGGCTCGGTGATGGGCGTGCGCGACATGCCGTACTACGTGTACATCGATCCCGACGGCGAGCAGATCGCGCTGCCCTGCACCGAGCGGATGTATTCCGAGCGCCAGGCGGTCCAGGTGGCCAGCTATAAGGTGATGCCACTGCTCTCGATCCGCGGCCGGCCGGAGATCCGGCTTGGCGGGTTTGCCTCGCTCGCCGGCACGCCGCTGGCGGGCTTCTGGGCGCCGGTCGAAGTCCAGGCGCCGGCGGCGTCGTCTCGTGCGTCTCCAGCCGACGCGCCATCGCCGGAGGCCGACGAGCCCGCGGCGGAGGCCGACGAGCCGGCACCGGCCGAGGCGACCGCGCCCGCAGAGGAAGCGGCACCCGCCGAAGACGCGGCCATGAGCGACCTCGACGCACTGCTCGCCAGTCTCAACGCGCCGGCCGAGCCGGTCGCCGAGGACGCGACCGAGCCGGACCTGGACGCGCTGCTGGCGTCGTTGAAATAGACGCGGGGAAATAGACGCGGGGAAATAGACGCGGGGCAATAGTGCAGCAGGGAAATAGCGCCGCGAGCCGTCGCTTGGGTCAGACCAGACGCACGATGACGATATCCACCCGCTGGCTCTCCTGCGCCATGCCGGGAACGTCGTCGACGAGCCGCCGCACACGGGAAACCTGGCTGCGCTCGATGCCGTGCTCGGCCAGCTTGTCCTCGATCAGTTGGGCCCGCAGGCGCGACAGGTCGACCATCGCCTGCGGGCCAGCCGGATCGAGGTACTCGGCCAGAATCACCGGCACCTCCGGGTTCTGGACGCTCCAGTTGGCGGCCTCGCGGATCACCGCCAGCGCGTCGGGGTCCAGCATCACCGACCACTGCGCGAAATACACCGCGTAGTCGGGCGAGGTACGGCGGATGCGCGCGGCGATGTTGGGATGGATCATCCACGGCATGCCGCTGCTGGTTGGCTCGCCGCAGTTCTGCACCCACAGGTCGTGCACGTCGGATTGGGACTCGCACCGCACCAGTTCGATGCTAACATCGGGCGTCAGTGTGTTGGCGAGCAGGTCGTCGATATGTACCTCGCCGCCGACCAACCAGACCCGACCGTTGAACTCAGCGAGCGTGATGTCTGCCATGCAAGCCTCCTCGAAGTACCACAATCCCCCGCGCCTCGCCGCGCTCCCGGGCAGCGGCAGGTCGCCATGCCGCTGACGCTCGTCCTCGACTCTGGGCCCGGTGGGACCGGTCGCGAGACCCGCTCATTGAGCCAGGGGACCTTATCCATCGGGCGCTCCCCAGGCAATGACTGGGTGCTGGCCGACCCGGACCGGCAGCTTTCCAAGACGCATTGCGTCATCGCCGGGGCGGGCGGCCACTACATGCTGACCGATCTCAGCACCAACGGCGTGTTCGTCAACGGCGCGACCGAGCGCATGCCGCGCGAGGGGCAGATCGAGCTGACGGATGGCGACGATTTCCGGATCGGCGAATACGTGTTCCGCGTCAGCGAGACCGCTGCGCCGTTCGCTGCCCAGGGGCCGTTCGCCGGCCATGCGCCGTTGGCGCCCGGCGGCGTGGCGCGTGCCGATCCGCTCGCCGGTGCGGGGGATCTGACCCCGGATCCGCTCGACGACGTGTTCGGTGCCCAGTTCGGCGACGCCCCGTTCGATGGCGCAGGGTCCCACGCTGCGTTTGTGCACCCGATCGCGGCGCCGCAGCCGCAGGTCCTGCGCGCCAACGATCCGTTCGATCTGGCGGACGAGAAGGTGCCGGCACATCGCATCGACCCGGAGGATGACGACCTGTTCCAGGGCATCACGCCGTCCGAATCATGGGAAGGCCCGTCGCAGGCGGACAATGCGGACGCGCCGATGCAGGTCTTCGCCGCGCAGAAGGCGATCATGCCGGCTGATCTCGACGATATCGATGCGTTGCTTGGCGATACGCCGCCGGGCCAGCCCGCCCCGGCCGCCGCATCCCCGGCG
>PLXO01000317.1 GCA_003151425.1 Acetobacteraceae bacterium | reverse complement strand
GCAACCCCGATTTATGATCGTTGTCTTACCGCAAAGAGAAACGCGGGAACAAAACATATAGAAGATTGAAAATACACGGTTTTCCATTGCGGAAACATTCCGGGTCAGCCTCTGAGTTCATCAATTATAGGATTTTGGAACAACTGCTGACCGCCTCCACAGTGTCTGCACGTCGAAATTCTCAAACTGCACACCGAAACGATAGCATACCGGGCGCGTCACCAATGATGCCCTCTCGGGTACGACCCGGGCACCATGTCGGCGCTGCGCGGATCCCAGTCGTCCCTCGTCGGCGTCCCTCCCTTCGTGGACAAACCGTGCAAGCGCACCTGATAGTAGAAGTAGACGTCCGGACCGATCTTGGGATCGTAACCCTCGTAAGTGGATTCGACCACGAGGAGCCTGTCGCCCTTGCGCCAGATCCCGAAGCACTGTGCCATACCAGTCGGGAAGCACGAACCGACTTCTGGAGCGCCGCGCTTCAAGAATTCAGAGCGCAATACGTTGTCGAGGTCTTTTGCCCCATCAGTTTCGTATTCGGCCGTTGCATAGTTGGTTGGCGTCCATCCTGACGCCGACAATTCCCTGCGAGCCTCGATGTACGTCATGCCCACCGCTAGTCGCAGGGTTTCTGCCCCCAAGCAGGGGCAGTCCATGACCACCATCGCAAACAATGCGCCCCCGATCGTCCTGCGCATCCAGCCTCCGGGCATACACCTCACTCCGCCGCCTTGTTCAAAATCTCATCCGGCGTGGACGACACCACCTCGACATATTTCGGCACGAACTTCCCACCCTCGATCAGCCGAATAAACTCCGGCTTGATCTCGTTCGCCAGAATGCGCCGGATGCGTGCGTGCTCCTCGATATCCGCCCACTCGGCGATCAGGAAAAACCGCTGAGGATCCTCCGTATCACGGCACAGCACCCCATCCTTCACCTGAGCCGCCGACTTGTGCATCGGGTTGCCATCCGAGTAGTCGAATTCCTCGAACAGCCGGATAAACTCCGCCTCCTGCCCGGCCTGCACCCGGAAATCGTAGATATGCAGGAAATTCCCTTTCGTCGCCAAAGGCTCCTGTGCCATCGCAACCCCCTCCTTGAACCGCCGTGACCAACGGCTAATACTTGCCCGCGCCCCAGGTGCGCAACGCGAAACCACGGGCGCCGAGGAGACCCGCATGAACGACGGCCCGACGCCGCTGGGCGACCCGCGCTACCTCTGGCCCGCCGAGGGCCTGAAGCGCGTGCCCGACTGGGTCTACACCGACGACGCCGTCTACCAGCGCGAGGTCGAGCGCATCTTCCACGGCCGCACCTGGAACTACGTCGCACTGGAAGCCGAGCTCCCCAATCCGGGCGACTTCATCCGCTCCAATGTCGGTCCCACGCCCGTGGTGGTCGCACGCGGCCAGGACGGCGCGATCCACGTGGTGGAGAACCGTTGCGCCCACCGCGCCGCGGAGTTCTGCCGCGAGCTCGCCGGCAACACCCGCGAATTCGTCTGCCCCTATCACCAATGGACCTACGAACTGAACGGCACCCTGCGCGCCGTGCCGTTCCGCCGCGGCGTCGGCGGCAAGGGCGGCATGCCCACCGACTTCGACATGTCCTCGCACGGGCTGACGCGGCTGCACGTCACCACGCATCGTGGCGTGGTGTTCGCCTCCTACGCCGCGGACATGGAATCGCTCGCCGGCTATCTCGGCCCCGAGATCCTGCGCGAGTTCAACGCCACGTTCGACGGCCGCCGCCTCACCATCCTCGGCCATTACCGGCACTCGCTGCCGGGAAACTGGAAGCTGTATCACGAGAATCTGAAGGACCCGTATCACGCGACGCTGCTGCACACCTTCCTGGTCACGTTCGGCCTTCTGGTCGCCGGCAACAAGTCGCTGATGCTCACCGACGCGACCGGGCGGCACGGCGTGATGGCGTCCGCCAAGTCCGACGCCAAGGTCGCCGCCGACGTGCGCGGCGAGATGCGCGCCTACAAGGAAGGCATGACGCTCGCCGAACCGCGCTTCATGGATTTCATCGACGAGTTCGACAGCCCGTGGTCCGTCACAATGGCAACGATCTGGCCCAACCTGATCGTGCAGCGCGAGATGAACACGCTCGGCATCCGGCAGATCGTGCCAACCGGTCCGCACGAGTTCATCATGAAATGGACCATGTTCGGCTTCGAAGGCGACGACGACGCAATGACCCGCCACCGCCTGCGCCAAGGCAACCTCATGGGTCCCGCCGGCTTCCTCGGCCTGGAGGACAACGAGGCAATCAAGTTCGTGCAGGACGGCATGCAGCGCGTGCCCGACGGCGAGCACGTTGTGGAACTCGATCCACAAACCGCCTACGGAACGTCCGACACGCTGATCTCGGAAGCCGCGATTCGCGGGATGTACCGCTATTGGCGCGAAGTGATGGATCTGTAAGCCATGCTCGACGCCCCGACCCAAACGACCGACAGCCGCATCGCCGCGCTGCTGCTGCACCACGAGATCGACCAGTTCAACGCGCGCTACGCCGCCGCGCTGGATGCGCAACGTCTGACTGAGTGGACCGAGATGTTCACCGAGGACGCGTTCTACCTGGTCACCTCGCGCGAAAACGCCGATCGCAACCTGCCGGTCGGGCTGATCTACTGCGAGGGAAGCGGCATGATCCGCGACCGCGCCGTCGCATTGGACAAGACCGCGATGTTCGCCCCCCGCTACCTGCGCCACATCATCGGCAACCTCGTCGTAAACGCCGAAGACGCCAACGGCGACATCCGCGCTCAAGCCAACTACGTCGTGCTGCAAGTCCTGTTCGACCGCCCGGACGCCACCCTGCATCAGGTCGGTGTCTATCACGATGTCTTTCACCGTACCGCCACCGGACTGAAACTGCGCGAGCGGCGCTGCATCTACGACAATCTGCTGGTGCCGAACGCGCTGTGCATCCCCGTCTGATGCCGACCCTGTCTGATGCCGAGCCCATAGGCGCTGACACACAATGGTAGCGGGAATAGCTGCGCGCTCTCCCTCCGTCATGCCCGGGCATGACTGTGAGACAGCGGTGCTGTCGTGTCCTTCGATCATGGCGCAAGCAACGGCGTCTTGGCCTGGCCGCGGACCAGCCATGACACCCGACGGCTTCGGCATCGGCGCGCGCGCCCCTCGCAAGGAAGACGCACGTCACCTGCGCGGACGCGGCTGCTTCGTCAGCGACATCCACATGGCCGGCTTGCAGGACGTTGCCTTCCTGCGCAGCCCCGTCGCACATGCGCGCATTCTGACCCGCAGCAAACCGACCGGATACGAAACGAGCGTGCTCTTCCGAGACGACCTGGTGGGCGTCGCACCGATCGTCACCCGCTCGGCGATGCCGGGCTATAAGCTGTCGGAATTTCATCCCCTCGTCGCCGACCGTGTGCGTTTCGTTGGCGAACCAGTCGCAATGTGCGTCGCTGCCACGCGCGCCGCCGCCGAGGACCTGACCGAGCTGGTCGAGGTCGATTACGCCGAGCTCCCCGCAATCGCCAGCAGCGCCGCCGGCCGCGCCCCTGGTGCCGCGCGCCTCCACGAACATTGGGGCGACAACCTGTTCCTGGAGACCTCGTTCGACAGCGGCATCGACGCGGTCGCCGCCACCGCACCGGTGCGCGTTGATCTCACCTTGAGCTGCGCGCGCCAGGTGATGCACCCGATGGAGGGGCGCGGGCTGCTCGCTTGGTGGGACTATCGCGCCTCGCAGCTTGTCGTGCACGCCTCGACCCAGGTGCCGCATCTGATCCGCGCCGGGCTGGCCGAGATGCTGAACGTTCCGCAGGCGGCGATCCGCGTGGCGCCGCCCGACATCGGTGGCGGCTTCGGCTACAAGTGCCTGTTGCAGCCTGAGGACGTCGCGGTCGCCTGGCTGGCGCTGACCCGCAAGACACCGTTCCGCTGGATCGAGGACCGGCGCGAACACCTCGTTGCCGGCGCCAACGCCCGCCAGCACAACTACAAAGTGACCGCCTACGCCGACCGTCGCGGGCGCCTGCTGGGGTTGGACGCGGAGATCCTGGTCGACACCGGCGCCTACTCGGTCTGGCCGTTCACGGCATGTCTGGAAGCGGCGCAGGCCGGCGGCAATCTGCCCGGCCCGTACGATCTGGCGGCGTATCGGTGCAAGACCTACTCGGTTGCCACCAACAAGCCGCCGTTCGCGCCCTATCGCGGCGTCGCCCGCCCCGGCGTCTGCTTCGCGATCGAACTGACCATCGACGCCATCGCCCGCGCGGTCGGGCGTGAAGCCTGGGAAGTGCGCGCCGAAAATCTCGTGCCCGCCGCCGCGATGCCGTACACCAACATCACCGGCAAACAGTACGACAGCGGCGACTACCCTGCCTCTCTGTTGACCGCCAAGGACTTGATTGGCCTCGACGCACACCGCGTCGGTCCGGCGCGTGATGCGCAAGGCCGCTATCTCGGCATCGGCTTCGCGACGTATACGGAACAGACCGCCCACGGCACGAAAGTGTTCGCCGCCTGGGGCCTGCCGCTGGTGCCCGGCTTCGACCAGGCCTTCGTCAAGCTGACCCCGGACGGCGCGTTGGAGGTGAAGGCCGGCATCCCAGGCATCGGGCAAGGCCTGGAAACCACGCTGGCGCAGATCGCCAACGAAATGACCGGGGTGCCGTTCGACACCATCCGGGTGACGCTGGGCGATACCGCGACCACGCCGTTCTCCACCGGCGCCTACGCCTCGCGCGGCATCGTCATGTCGGGCGGCGCGGTGTCCCGCGCAGCCGCGGTGGTGGCCGAGCGCATCAAGGCGATCGCCGCGCATTTGTTGCAGGTGCGACCAGCGGACGTGACCTTCCGCGATGGCCGCATCCACGCCGGTGCCGCCAGCCTGACCTATGCCGACGTCGCACACGCCTGGTATGCACGCCCGGAACAATTGCCAGATCATGTCGACACCGGCGGCCTGGAGGTCACCGAGGGCTACAAGCCCGCCGTCGACACCGGCCTGTTTTCCTACGCCACCCACGCCGCACGCGTCGCGGTGGATGCCGAAACGGGCCAGGTCGAGATCCTCGACTACGTCATCGTCGAGGATTGCGGGCGCATGGTGAACCCGATGATCGTCGAGGGTCAGGCCTGCGGCGGCGCCGCACAGGGCGTCGGTACCGCGCTGTTCGAGGAATGTCCGTACAACGACGACGCGCAGCCCCTGGCCTCGACCTTGATGGACTACCTGCTGCCGGGGCCGACGGAGCTGCCCAGCTTCCGCGTGCACCACACCGAGACGCTGTCGCCTCATTCCGCGCACGGTATAAAGGGCGTCGGCGAGGGCGGCGCGATCGCTCCGGCCGGAGCCATCGTCAATGCGATCAACGACGCACTGGTCCCGCTCGGCGCCACGCTGCGCGACATCCCGGCGAACCCCGACCGGGTGCTGGCCGCGATCGCCGCCGCGGGACGCGCTGCGGCGTGAAGGCCCTGCCTACCTGTCGCTTGTTCCCCCATCGTCATGGCGGTCCCTCGTCAACATGAAACCCGCCGCTTTTACTTACACCCGCGCCGCCGCCGTCGCGCACGCCATCGAACTGCTGGCAGCGGAGCCCGACGCCCGCCTGCTGGCCGGCGGCCAGTCGCTCGGCCCGATGTTGAACCTGCGCCTGGCACGCCCGGCGCGGCTGATCGACATCAAACGCACCGCCGACCTGCGCATGCTGGCGGCGGACTCGCGCCATCTGCGCTTCGGTGCCTGCTGGACCCATGCCGAGATCGAGGACGGAACGATCGAAGACCCGACGAACGGCCTGCTGCCCCACGTCGCGCGCGGCATCGCCTACCGCGCGGTGCGCAACCGCGGCACCGTCGGCGGCAGCCTGGCGCATGCCGATCCGGCAGCGGATTGGCTGACGACGATGGCTGTGCTCAACGCAACGATAATCGTGCAGGGCGCCAACGGCGCGCGGAGCTGCTTGGCGACGGCATTCCTGCAAGGCCCGTTCGCCACCGCGCTCGGGCCCGCCGAACTGATTACCGCCATCGACCTGCCGCGCCTGTCGGCCGCCGCGCGCTGGGGTTACCATAAGGTCTGCCGCAAGACCGGCGAGTTCGCCCGCGCGATCGGCGCGGCGGTGTTGGACGAACCGACCGGCCTCGCACGCGTCGTCTGCGGCGCCACCGGCGGCGCACCGATCGAGCTGCCCCGCACCGCCGCCCGGCTGGCCGAGGCGGGAGCGACCGCGGCGGCGGAACTGGTCGCCGACGAGCTGGCCGGCCTGCGTGGTGCGGCACCGTCGCAGGTGCATGCGGTCGCGGTGCGCCGCGCCCTGGCACAGCTCGCGACGCCAGCGGGGGCCGCATGACGCAGGTCTCGCTGACACCCGTCGCGCAGACACCCGTCGCGCGAACAACGGTCTCGCCGACACCGCCCTCGCTGACCCCGGTCTCCCTGACCGTCAACGGCCGCGCCGTCCAGGCGCTGGTCGAGCCGCGGACCCATCTCGCCGACTTCCTGCGCGAGCACCTGCATCTGACCGGCACCCATCTCGGCTGCGAACAGGGCGTGTGCGGCGCCTGTACCATCCTGCTCGACGGCAAGCCGCAGCGCTCTTGCATCGCCTACGCGCTCGACTGCGACGCCGGCACCGTCACCACGATCGAGGGCTTCGACGACGATCCACTGATGGACGCGCTGCGCACGGCGTTCTCCGCCCATCACGGGCTGCAGTGCGGCTTCTGCACGCCGGGAATGCTGGTGACGGCGCGCGATATCGTTGCGCGGTTGGGCGACGTGCCGGAGGGGCGCATCCGCGAGGAACTGTCCGGCAATCTCTGTCGCTGCACCGGCTATGTGGGCATCGTCGCGGCGATCCGCGCGGTCTGCGTCGGACGCCAGCCGGTGGCAGCCCCGACCGCGCCCGGGCGCCCCAACGTGGTGTCCGCTCCGGTTCCCCAACAAACGACGCCACCGAGCACTGCGACCGCTCCAGGCCTGCGGGTCGCCGTGCAACCGAGCCCACCACAGGCGGCTACTGCCAGCGACGGCCGCCCGACGCTGACGGAACGAATCAGCCTCACCGCATCGCCCGACGCTGTCTGGGCCGCGCTGGCCGATCTGCGCGGCGTCGCCTCGTGCCTGCCCGGAGCGGAGATCACCGCAATCGACGGGGACCTCATCACCGGCCGGTTGCGCGTGGCGCTCGGGCCGATCCGTGCAGGGTTCGCCGGCGAGGGCAGCGTGACCCGCGACGAGGCCACGCGATCGGGGCACCTCAGCGGCCGAGGGCGAGACTCGGGCACCAGCTCGTCGGTCCAGGGCGAGGCACACTATCGCGTTCGCCCGGCCGGCCCCGGCACCGACGTGTCCGGCCCCCAGCGGCCCGGCCCCCAGCGGCCCAGCACCGAGCTGCCCGGCACCGAGCTGGAGGTGACCTTGTCGTGGCGCCTCACCGGCTCGCTCGCGCAGTTCGCCCGGACCGAGCTGGTGCAGGCGCTCGCGCGGCGAATGCTGGCGAGCTTCACCGCCAATCTCGAGGCACTGATCCAAGGCAAGGCGCCCACCGAAGCCCGCCCGCTCGGCTTGCTTCGGCTGATCTGGGCGCTGATCCGCGCCCGGCTGTTCGGCCGATAGCAACAGGAGAGAGAAGAGGGGCCAGACTCCCTCCCCCCTTGTGGGGGAGGGTTGGGGAGAGGGGTTGCCGCAGGCTCGGACGCGGCACCGCTCCCCTGGATCAAACCCCTCACCCCAACCCTCACCCACAAAGGGGGGGAGGGAGTCCTTGCTTCTTCCCTTCCCCCTCCCCTCTATCGACCACCGCGCCGCCACTATCCGCTGCCCGGGCCGCTGCTCGGGCCGCCACCCGATCCGCTGCCCGCCCGGGTCTGCGCCGCGATCGTGGCGCACAGCTCGTCCACCACAAGCACGACCAGGGCCTCGTCCTCGGCCTCGGCCATGACGCGGATCATCTTCTCGGTCCCGCTTTGCCGAATGAGCAAACGCCCCGCGCCATTCAGCCGTCCCTCGGCCGCCCGGATCGCCCGCTGGATCCGCGCATCGCGCAGCGGCGAGGCGCCGGCAAACCGGACATTGCGCAACAACTGCGGCAACGGCGCGAACACGCGACAGACCTCGCTGGCCGGGCGCCCCTGCTCGACGACCACGGCCAGAACCTGCAGCGCTGCCACCAGCCCGTCGCCCGTGGTGGCGAAGTCGGACAGGATCAGATGGCCCGACTGCTCGCCCCCGACATTGATCGCGGTCTCGCGCATCTTCTCGGCCACATAGCGGTCGCCGACGCTGGTGCGGTGCAGCGCCAGCCCACGCCCGGCAAGAAACCGCTCCAGCCCGAGGTTGGACATCACCGTGGCGACGACACCGCCGCCGCGAAGCTGCCCGCTGGCCGCCCAGGACCCACCGATCAGCGCCAGGATCTGATCGCCGTCGACCAGCTCGCCATGCTCGTCGGAGATCAGCACGCGATCGGCGTCGCCGTCCAGCGCGATGCCGAGGTCCGCCCCGTGTTCCACCACCTGGCCGCACAGGAACTCAGGCACCGTGGAGCCACAACCCTTGTTGATGTTGAACCCGTCCGGCGACACGCCCACCGGGATCACCGTCGCGCCGAGCTCCCACAGCACGGTGGGTGCCACGCGGTAGGCAGCGCCGTTGGCGCAGTCGATGACGATCCGCAGGTCCTTCAGCCGCCTGCCGCGCGGAAAGGTGGCCTTCGCCGCCTCGATATAGCGACCCGCGGCGTCGTCGAGGCGCGAGGCGCGGCCGAGGTCGGCGGGGTCAGCCAGCCGATCGTCGAAGCCGGCGTCCATCAGCCCTTCGATCTCGAGCTCCATCGCGTCGGACAGCTTGGCGCCGTCGGGGCCGAACAGCTTGATGCCATTGTCCTCGTACGGGTTGTGCGAGGCGGAGATCATCACGCCGAGATCGGCCCGCAGCGAGCGCGTCAGCATCGCGATCGCCGGCGTCGGTAGCGGGCCGACCAGCGTCACGTCCATGCCGGCGCCCACGAAGCCGGCGGTCAGCGCCGGCTCGATCATGTAGCCGGACAGGCGGGTGTCCTTGCCGATCACCACCCGGTGCCGGTGGTTGCCGCGGCTGAACAGCAGCCCGGCCACCTGGCCGAGGCGCAGCGCCGTTCCGGCCGTCATCGGGTCGGTGTTGGCCTTGCCGCGGATGCCGTCGGTGCCGAACAGGCGGCGGGTCTTGGTCATGCCGGTTCCGTCGGAGGGGATGTGTCGCGCACGGCGCTACCTACCGCAAATCGGTGGAAAGGCGAAAGATCACACAGCATCTTCTACTCCCTCCCCCCTTGAGGGGGAGGGCTGGGGTGGGGGGTCGCCGCCAACCGCGCCCCCTATCATCCCGCCCGCGCTGCGCTGCGGGCCTGGGCTGCGCAGCGGACCGAGGCGGGTGCGCAGCGGCCCGGGTGAGGGTGGGCCGCCCGCATCTCCGACCGGCCCACCACCGAGTCGTAGCCCGGTGGCAGGCGTTGCATGAGGTCTTTGCGCGAAAATCGCATTCCGCGCCCCGCCGCGACCGCCAACCGCGCCACCCGGTCCGGACCCCGACCATCCCGGTTCTGCCGGCCCGCTCCACGTTTCATGGCATCCTGGCGCGAAAATCGCATTCCGCGCCCCGCCACGACCGCCAGCCTCGCCCTCCGGTGCCGACCCGACCATCCCGGCCGCGCCGGCCCGTCCCCCGCTTCATAGGGTCTTTGCGCAAAAATCGCATTCCGCGCCCTGCCGCAATCGCCAGCCTCGCCGTCCGGTGCCGACCCCGACCATCCCGGCCCTACCGGTCCGTGCCCCGGTTCATAGGGTCTTTGCACGAAAATCGCATTCCGCGCCCTGCCACGACCGCGAGCCGCGCCGGCCGGTGTCGACCCCGACCATCCCGGTCCTGCCGGCCCATCCCCCGCTTCATAGGGTCTTTGCGCAAAAATCGCATTCCGCGCGTCGCCACGACCGCCAGCCGTGCCCTCCGGTGCCGACCCCGACCATCCCGGTCGCGCCGGCCCGTCCCCCGCTTCATAGGGTCCTTGCGCAAAAATCGCATTCCGCGCCCTGCCACGACCGCCAGCCGTGCCCTCCGGTGCCGACCCCGACCATCCCGGTCGCGCCGGCCCGTCCCCCGCTTCATCGGGTCTTTGCGCGAAACGCGCATTCGGTGCCCCGCCACAACCGCCAGCCGTGCCGGCGGCGCGGACCCTGACCATCCGGATCCTCCTGGCCCGCGCCACCACCGGGTCGTAGCCACCCGCCAGGCTGTCGCATGGAAGCGTCCCCACCGCGGGCCGGGAGCCTGCCTCGGCACCGAGCGTGATCTTTCCCAACCGCGCGCATTCCGCCCCCGTTGCGGCGCCAGCCCGCGCGCCGCGCTCACTCCGCCGCGGCCGCCGCGCTCATTCCTCGCCGGCCGCCGCGGCCGCCTGGGATTCCGGCGTCAACATCGACAGCGGCGCCACCTGGCCGTTGTAGGTGTACCCGAAGAATTCCCGACGTTCCGGCTTGGTCATGTTCTCCCAGC
>PLXO01000214.1 GCA_003151425.1 Acetobacteraceae bacterium | reverse complement strand
GCGCATCGCCTTGCCCAGGCGCGAGTTCTGCACGAAGAAGTACAGCGCGCCCATCAGCAGCAGCGCGATGCCCCAGATCAGCAGGACGCGGAAATCAAGCACCGCGCCCTCGATATGGTAGCGGATCGTCGGCAGCGGATTTGGGTAGTTCTTCGTATCCGCGCCGACGGTCAGCAGGATGGCATTGAACAGGATGTAGGATACACCGATCGTGGTGATCATCGCGGCCGGGCCCTTGACGTTGCGCAAGGGGCGCAGGCACAGCCGCTCGATCACCACGCCGAGCCCGCCGGAGCTCAGCATGGTGACCGCGAAGGTCACCAGCAGCACGCCGGCGAGCGGCAATCCGGTCAGGATCACGTCCTGACCGGAAAGCCCGAACATCTGCAACGTCCACATGGCGATGAAACTGCCGACCATGAAGATGTTGAAGTGCGCGAAGTTGATCAGCTCCAGGATGCCGTAGATCAAGGTAAAGCCAAGCGCGAGCAACGCATACATCGCGCCCAGGCTCAGCCCGTTGATGGTCTGCTGCAGCAGGAGATCGGTGAATGTCATCGGATCGATCAGGCCTGAGGTGCCACGCCGATGTACTTGTATTGCGCCGCCACATCGTCGAGCGGCTTGCTCGCGTCCTTGGTGATCTGGAACACGCTGACGGTGCGGTCGGCCAGGTCGCCGTTGGCGTCGAACGACACCGTGCCCTGGATGGTCGGCACCTTGCTGGTCATCAGCGCCGCCTGCACCGCCTCGCGCGTCACCGGCTTGCCGCTGGCGGCAACCCGCTTGACCGCGTCGATCATGACCAGCGACGCATCATAGGAGGTGATGCAGTAGTCATCCGGCGCGATGCCGAACTGGCCCTTGAACGAGTTGACGAAGGTCTCGGCCTTGGTGTCGTCGGTCAGGTGTGGCGCGGCGATGGAGGTGTACCAGCCCTCGACCGCAGGGAAGCCGCCGCCGCTGAGGAAGTCGGAGCTGGTGACGCCGTCGGGGCCGCCCTTGATCATCTTGGGCACGATGTCATAGGCCTGCTTCGCCAGCTTCACGCCGGCCTGCGTCACCCCACCGAAATAGATCGCATCCGGATTGAGCGACTTGATCTTCGTCAGGATCGCGGTGTAGTCGGCGGCCTTCGGGTCGAGCCGGTCGCGGCCGACCACATTGACCCCCTTCTTCTTGACCTCCGCCTCGAAGGTATCGGCCACGCCGACGCCGAAGGCGCCGCTGTCGTCCAGGATGTAGACCGACTTCACCTTCAGCGTCTCGGCGTAGAAGTTCGCCATGTTCGGCCCCTGGTAGGCGTCGGTGGTGACGGTGCGGAAGTAGATCGGCTTGCCGGCCGGACGGTACTGCGCGGCGAATTTCGGGTTGGTGATGTCGGGGTTGGTGGAGGACTGCGTGATCGTGGCCAGCCCGCCCTGGCTGAGGATCGGCGTCATCGCCTTGCCGGCGCCGCTCATTTCCGGGCCGAGCGCGCCGACCACGGCCGGGTCGGACACCATCTTGCGCGCATTGGTCGCCGCCTGGGCCGGATCGTACTGGCCGGCGGTGGCGGTGCCGTCGTCAAGCCAGAGCACCTCGAACTGGTAGCCCGGCACGGCACTGCCCTGGTTGGCGGCGTCGAACGCCATCTGGATGGCGTCCTTCTGGCGGGTCGCGCCCTGGGCGTCCGCACCGGTCAGTGACAGATCGACACCGATCTTGACGACCTTGTCGGCCGCTCGGGCGGGTGCGGCGCCGGCTGCCCCGAGCGCGGCGGTCACGGCGGTGGTTGCGAAGAGTTGGGCTGCTGCCCGACGGGTGATCATTGTGTTGGTCTCCCTTGACCGTTGTTTGAGCGCGACTCAAGCAAGCCGCGGGCCAGCGTGTCCTGGTCATTCTTGACGTTCACACTCCCTGGCGCCGCGGCGCTCGCGCAGATGTGTATCAGGGTCCGGTGGCCGCTGTCACTTACGGAACCGCAGGTCGATGCCGCGGGCGCGCCAGCCGGCCTCGATCGCGTCCAGATCGGTGAAGCCGGACGGGTTGGCGCGGCGCGGCGCCAGCGCCAGGCGAGGCTCGGCCTGCTCCCGCCACAGACGCCGCAGCCGGTCAAGCTCGGCCAGCGGGTCAGGATGATCATCCACCCGCAGGTCCAGATCGGGGAAATCCTCAGTGCTGATCAGCCGCATCGCCGCCGACTGTCGCCCGCGCCGGTCGCCGCCGGCGGCTTGCCCCGCCAGCATCGCCAGAATCAGGCGCGCGGGCAGCGGGATCGCCGCCCCGGCGTTGGTCGTGCCCGGCTCGGTCGCCGTCGCATTGGTCGTTCCCTCCGTGGTCGCTCCTGCCTTGATGCCCGGGGCCTGGAAGGCGACCAAGGTTTCCGCGATCACCGCCTCGCAGGCGAGCATGTTGCCGGCGCCGCTGACGCCCTCGCCGGCGACGCTGCCGCACCATTCCACGCAGTTTTGCCCGGTCCAGGCGGCGGTGCGGCCGTGCCGGTCCACCGCATGGACCTGGCGCAGGCCGCTGCCGGCATCGCCGGCGAGCGCGCCCTCGATTGCGGCGGCGGGATGCAGCCCGCGCGCCATCCCGTCCAGGATCGCCGGGCCAAGGTAACGGTTGGTCATCGATTGGGTGGAGACCGCACCGACTCCGGCGCGCACGAACGGGCAGGAGGCACCGACGGCAAAGGCGCGCGTGGCGACCGCGACCGCGAACGCGCCGCTGGAGGGATCGTGGGTGACTATGGACCAGGTCATGTGTA
The DNA here is from genome assembly GCA_003151425.1 of Acetobacteraceae bacterium. GTDB lineage: Bacteria > Pseudomonadota > Alphaproteobacteria > Acetobacterales > Acetobacteraceae > Palsa-883. Next base: position 75,893 of record PLXO01000214.1, on the reverse strand, counting down.
CGCTTCTCCTGGTTCGTCGCAAGCGTTTCTGGGGGATGCCGAGTGGTCAATTCGTGGCATCAGAGCCAGGTGGATGCACCTTCTATCAGGTCTAATCCAGCTAGCCCGTATCTGCCCTTCACGGCCCCCGTCGCCGCATTCCCCCGCGGCCCCCGCGTCGCTTGCTCGGATCATATCCACCCCCGCCCGGTCCCATCGGCTCCGGCGTGCGGTCCCGCCGCGGCCGCAGCGTGGCACTCGCGGCCGGAGGTGGTTCCAGCCCAAGGTCCAGCGCCTCCAGCCGCTTGATCTCGTCGCGCATCCGGGCGGCTTCCTCGAACTCCAGGTCCGCCGCGGCGGCGCGCATGCGCTTCTCCAACTCGGCAATGGTCGCCTTCAGATCCTTGCCGACAAACTCCGACGTGCTGGCATCGGCGATCGGCGCGACGGTGACGTAGTCCTGCTCGAACACGCTCTCCAGCACCTGGGCAATGTGCTTCTTGATCGATTGCGGCGTGATGCCGTGCGCCTCGTTCCACGACCGCTGCTTGTTGCGCCGGCGATCGGTCTCCTCGATCGCCGCCCGCAATGACCTGGTCATCGTGTCGGCGTACAGGATCACCCGCCCGTCGATGTTGCGCGCGGCGCGGCCGATGGTCTGGATCAGGCTGGTCTGGCTGCGCAGGAAACCTTCTTTGTCGGCGTCCAGAATCGCCACCAGGGCGCATTCCGGGATGTCCAGCCCCTCGCGCAGCAGGTTGATGCCGACCAGCACGTCGACCACGCCGAGGCGCAGGTCGCGGATGATCTCGATCCGCTCCAGCGTGTCGATGTCGGAGTGCAGGTATCGCACTTTCACCCCGTGCTCGGTCAAATATTCGGTCAGGTCCTCCGACATGCGCTTGGTCAGCGTGGTCACCAGCACCCGCGCGCCGTTCGCCGCCACGGTGCGACATTCCGCCAGCAGATCGTCCACCTGGCGTTCGACCGGACGTACCTCTACCACCGGATCGATCAGGCCGGTGGGGCGGATCACCTGCTCGGTGAACGCGCCGGCGGTGCGCTCCATCTCCCACGGGCCGGGGGTGGCGGAGACGAACGTGGTCTGCGGGCGGTAGGTTTCCCACTCCTCGAACTTGAGCGGACGGTTGTCGATACAGGACGGCAACCGGAAGCCGTACTCCGCCAGGATCGACTTGCGGGCGAAGTCGCCGCGATACATCCCGCCAAGCTGCGGCACCGTCACATGGCTTTCATCGACGATCAGCAGCGCGTTCTCCGGCAGGTACTCGAACAGCGTCGGGGGGGGCTCGCCCGGATTGCGCCCGGTCAGATAGCGTGAGTAGTTCTCGATCCCCTTGCAGCTTCCCGTCGTCTCCATCATTTCGATATCGAACGTGGTGCGCTGGTTCAGCCGTTCCACTTCCAGCAACTTGCCCTCGGTGGTGAGCTCGTCCAGCCGGACTTTCAGCTCCTTCTTGATGTCGACGATCGCCTGGGTCAGCGTCGGCCGCGGCGTGATGTAGTGGCTGTTGGCGTAGACCGTGATCGTATCGAGCGCGGCGGTCTTGTCGCCGGTCAGCGGATCGAATTCCTGAATCGACTCGATCTCGTCGCCGAACAGGCTGACGCGCCAGGCGCGGTCCTCATAATGGCTGGGGAAAATATCGACCACTTCGCCACGTAGCCGGAACGTGCCGCGCTGAAATGCCGCGTCGTTGCGACGGTATTGCAGCTCGACCAACGCCTTCGCCAGCTTGTCGCGGTCGATCTGGCCGCCGACCTCCAGCTTCACCACCATGCGCGCGTAGCTCTCGACCGAGCCGATACCGTAGATGCAGGAGACCGAAGCGACGATGATGACGTCGTTGCGTTCCAGCAGCGCCTGGGTGGCAGCGTGGCGCATGCGGTCGATCTGCTCGTTGATCTGCGCGTCTTTTTCTATGTAGGTATCGGTGCGCGGGACATAGGCCTCCGGCTGGTAGTAGTCGTAGTAACTGACGAAGTATTCGACGGCGTTGTCGGGGAAGAATCCCTTCATCTCCCCGTAGAGCTGCGCCGCCAGGGTCTTGTTTGGCGCCAGGATCAGCGTGGGCTTCTGCACCACCTCGATCACCTTGGCCATGGTGAACGTCTTGCCGGACCCGGTCACGCCGAGCAGCACCTGGTCGCGTTCGTTGGCCTGCACGCCCGCCACCAGTTCGGCGATCGCAGTGGGCTGGTCGCCGCTGGGCTCGTAGTCCGACACCACCCTGAACCGGCGCGTGAACGGCCGGGGCGGCTGCTTGGCCGGGATGAACAGCACCGGCTGCGGGGCCGGGCGGGCAAGGGTGGTGGCGGACATCCGGGGGCTCCTCAGGGCATCAGATGTGGCGTGTTGGGCGCCAGCTGTCGAGGGTCACCCGGCCGCGTGCCGATGCCCTGGCGCGGCGCCGGATCGCGGCCCTAGGATGGCGGCAAATCAAGCGCCGCCCAGGGGAAGCCGCCATGGAAACCGCCACGCCGTATACCACATCCGTGATCCGCCATCTGTTGTGCGCCCTGCTGGCCACCGGCGCCGCCACCTCCGCGGCGCGTGCCGCCGAGCCGCTGACCATCGGCTTCGACACCGAGGCGACCGGCGGCCTGGCGCCGAACGGCAAGGCGGCCCTGCTGGCAATGCAGATCTGGGCCGAGGACACCAACGCCAAGGGCGGGTTGCTCGGCCGCCCGGTGAAGCTGATCACCTACGACGACCAGAGCAACCCGGCGCTGGTGCCCGGCATCGTCACCAAGCTGCTGGACGTGGACAAGGTCGACATCCTGATCGGCGGCAACGGCACCAACGTGGTGGCGCCCGCATTGCCGGTGGTGATGCAGCGCCACCTGACTTTCCTTGGCCTGTTCGGCCTCGATGTGAACAGCGAGTTCCATTACGACCGCTACTTCTCGATCATCCCGGCCGGCGGGCCGCACCCGAAGGAGGCGTTCTCGCAGGGCTTCTTTGCGGCGGCCGAGGCGATGAACCCGAAGCCGCAGAGCATCGCGCTGGTCGGCGCCGACGCCGAGTTCCCGAAGAACGCGTTGGACGGCGCGCGGACGCAGGCGCAGCGGGCCGGCTACAAGATCGTCTATGACCACACCTATCCGCCCTCCACCGCCGATTACACGCCGATCGTGCGTGCCATCCAGGCGACCAACCCGGACATCGTCTACGTCGCGTCGTATCCGCCCGACACGGTCGGAATGATCCGTGCAACCAACGAGGTCGGGCTGAAGGCCGGCATGTTCGGTGGTGGCATGGTCGGGTTGCAGGCGACCTCGATCAAGACGCAGCTCGGCCCGCTGATCAACGGCATCGTCGATTATGATTTCTGGCTGCCGGTCGGCCGCTACGCGACGCCGGAGGCGCTGGATTTCCTGAAGAAATATCAGGCCCGCGCGGCGAACTCCGGCGTGGATGCGTTGGGCTACTACCTGCCGCCGTTCGCCTATGCCGACTTGCAGGTGCTGGGCGCCGCGGTGGAAGGCGTCGGCAGCCTGGACCAGGCCAAGCTCGCCGACTACCTGCGGACCCACACATTCCACACGCTCGTCGGCGACATCACGTTCGGACCGAACGGCGAATGGACCGAGCCCCGCGTGCTGGCGGTGCAGTTCCAGGGCGTGCAGAGCCACGACCTGGAGCAGTTTCGGGATCCGAAGGTCGAGGTGATCCTGTGGCCGCCGGCACTGAAATCCGGCGAGTTGCGTGCGCCCTACACCGACGCGCAGCACTGATCCACGCTAAGCGCTGGTGAGGCGAAGCAGTGATACGGCGGAGCAATGATGCAGCGCAGTATTGACCCGGAAAAGCATCGATGAGCAAAACACGGGGGAGTACGAAATGCAGTTCGGACTGCTAATCCGCGGCCAGCACCCGGCCGGCGACGACATCCAGGCGCGGGCACGCGAGGACCTGGAAATGGCGCGGCGCGCCGAGCAGCTCGGCTTCGCCAGCGTGACGAGAGGCAGCCACTACAGCTCGCATCCGTTGCTGGGGTTGCAGCAGATTCCGTTCCTCGCCCAGGTCGCGGTGGTGGCGCCGTCGCTGCGGCTGATCCCGGGCGTCGTGCTGCTGCCATTGCACAAGCCGCTCGAGGTCGCCGAGCAGATCGCCACGCTGGACGTGATGAGCGGGGGAAAAGTGGTGTTCGGCTGCGGCATCGGCTACCGCGAGGTGGAGTTCAAGGCGTTCGGCACCACGCTGAAGCACGCCGGCCCGCGCTTCGAGGAATGCCTGGCGGCGGTGAAGCGCCTGTGGACCGAGGATTTCGTGACGATGCAGGGCTCGCATTTCGAGCTCGACGGCGCGAACTGCACGATCAAGCCTGTACAGAAACCAATGCCGCCGGTGTGGATCGGCGCCAACGCCGACATCGGCATCCGCCGCGCCGCGCGCATGGCGGATTGCTGGTTCGTCAATCCGCACAACAAGATCGAGACCCTGTCGCGGCAGATGGACATCTACAAGCGCGAGCTGGACACGTGCGGCAAGCCGTTCCCCGCGGAGTTTCCGATGCTGCGCGAGGTGTTCGTGGCGCGCACGCGGGAAGAGGCGATGCGCCTGGCGCGACCGTCGCTGGAGGCGAAGTACCAGGCCTATCGCGACTGGGGCCAGGACAAGGTGATGCCGGCGGAGGATCATTTCGACCTTGCGTTCGACGAGCTGGTGCGGGATCGTTTCCTGTTCGGCTCGCCGGTGGAGGTCACCGAGCAGATCCTGGATCTGCGGCGGCGGTTTGGCGTCAACCACATGGTGGTCGGCGTGCATTGGACCGGTATGCCAGCGAGCCTGGCGCTGGAACAGATGCAGATGCTGGCGGAGGAGGTGTTTCCGGCGGTGCGGGCGGGGTAAATCGGATCATGGTAATCGGTGTCCTACTTGACAGCGCCACCGCGTGTTGGCATAAACTCCAACATGAATGCTACGCTGCTGCTCAAGGAGCGAACTGATCTCGGCGTCGCATTCGTGGAACTGGTGATTTGGCAGTTGCCTCGGAGGCTCCCTGGTAGCGACCATCGTTACAAGTATCGGCTGGCGTTGGTCCACCAAGGGGTGTGCGTGATCCGCTATGACAATGAATCCGGCAAAGGGGATCATCGTCACATCGGGCGGCGCGAAGAGCAATATCACTTTGTCGACCTGGATACGTTGATCCGCGACGTCCGTGAAGCCGTCAGGGAGTATCTGCAATGAAGACAGTTATCCTCGGCGTTCGCAGCCTGGACGACTCGCTTGAGAGATTCCGCAAGACCTGGAAGACCGGAAAGGCTGAGCGGGCCGCGCGCATCAACTTCGCGACCCCTGAGCTGCTTTGGCAGGTGTTGACCGCCAAGCGGTGGGAGATCCTCAAGGCGATGTGCGGGCAGGGTCCCCTTTCGATCCGAGAGATCGCGCGGCTGGTTGGGCGCGATGTCAAGGCGGTCCATGGCGATGTCCAGGCTTTGACCCTCGCCGGCGTGCTCGACAAGACCGAGGCTGGAAGGACGATTTTCCCGTACCAGGCAGTCCACGTCGATTTCATGCTGAAGGCGGCGTGACCCGAAGGCACAACCCCGAACCAGTCATTGCGCTGGGGCGTCGCCAGGCAGGCCACCCGCCACGCCACCCTGTCGTCGCACCACCCTTGCCCTCACCGGCTCGCGGGTGTTCTGCTTCCCCCACCAACGACCCCGATCGGAGACCCAGAATGACCGACCCAAACAAAAGCGAAGCCGAGCGCGCACTGATCGACCTCGCGCGCCGGGTGCTGCCCGGCGGCAGTTTCGGCAACCTGGCGGGCGACATCGTCATCCGCGAGGGGCGCGGCGGCCGGGTCTGGGATGTCAGCGGCAACGAGTACGTGGACTTCCTGCTGGGCTCCGGCCCGATGTTCATCGGCCACGGCCATCCCGACGTGCTCGCCGCCGTCACCGAACAAATACAGCGCGGCTTCACCTTCTTCGCCAACAACGAATACGGCATCCGCCTGGCCGCCGAGCTGGTCGAGGCAGTGCCCTGCGCCGAGCAGGTGCGTTTTACCTCCTCCGGTACCGAGGCCGACGCCTACGCGCTGCGCCTGGTCCGCGCCTACCGCAAGCGCGACAAGATCCTAAAGTTCGAGGGTGGCTTCCACGGCATGAGCGACTACGCGCTGATGAGCTTCGCGCCGAAGCGGCCGGGCAACTTCCCGCAGGCCTCGCCGGACTCCGCCGGCATCCCGCGCAGCGTGCAAGCCGAGGTGATGATCGCCCCGTTCAACGACGCGGCGACGGCCTGTGAGCTGATCCGCGCCCATCGCGACGAGCTGGCCGGCGTCATCATGGAACCGTTCCAACGCGTGATCGCTCCGGTCCCCGGCTTCCTGCAGGCGGTGCGCGACGTCACCGCCGAGTGCGGCATCCCGCTGATCTTTGACGAGGTGGTAACCGGGTTCCGTTTCGCCTGGGGCGGCGCGCAGGAATATTACGGTGTGATACCGGATGTCTGCACGCTAGGAAAAATCATCGGCGGCGGCTTCCCCTTGGCGGCGGTCACCGGTCGCGCCGACATCATGGCGCATTTCGACCGTGCCAAAGTCGGCGACGAGGGCTTCATGCCGCAGATCGGCACGCTGTCGGGCAACCCCGTCGCGGCCGCCGCCGGCCTCGCCACGCTCGCGGTGCTGAAGCAGCCCGGCACCTACGAGAAAGTGTTCGCCACCGGCCGCACGCTGATGGCGGGCATCACGAAGATCATCGCTGACTCCGGCTTGCCGGCCCAGGTGGTGGGCGAGCCGCCGCTGTTCGATGTGGCCTATGCCTCGAGCTCGCCGCGCGATTACCGCGCCACGTTGCGCGCCAATGCCGATCTGCAACGACGCACGAACCAGCGGCTGCGCGGCGGCGGCGTGCTGAAGGGCGACACCAAGTTCTACGTCTCGCTGGCGCACAACGCGGCGGACATCGAGCAGACGCTGGCGGCGTTTGCCGCCGCGGCCGCGGAGGAGAAGCTGGCGGCCTGACACCTCCGCGCCGAATAGCCCACCGTACCAAACAGCCGACCGTACCAAATAGCCCACCTACCAAACAGCAACGAGGAAGACGCAATGACCAAGGGACGCATCCGGCATCTGGCACTCAGCGTGCCCGATCCATGGGCCACCGCCGCGTTCTACAAGGCGTCGTTCGGCATGACCCAGGTCGGCGAGACCGACAGCCGCCTGGCCGAGGGCGTATTCCTCACCGACGGCGTGATCAACCTCGCACTGCTCAAGTTCAAGGACGAAGAGGCGGCGCAGGGCAAGGGCACCGACTATGTCGGGCTGCACCATGTCGGCTTCTGGGTGGACGATGTGCCCTCGGCCGGCAAGGACGTCAGCGCGGCGGGCGCGACATGGCTGATGGGCGATCCCACTGACACCAGCGGCTATGAAGTGAAATACACCGACCCGAACGGCATCATCTTCGATATCAGCCAAGGCGGCTGGGGCGGCGCGCAGAAGAACCCCGGCGAGACGGACAACCCGGCGCCGCACGACACACGTAAGAACCTGCCGAAGTTCGATGAGCGGCGCGAGCAGGCCCGGGCGGCCGTCGAAAAGCAGCGGGCGAAAGCGCTGGAGACGGTGTAGCGGCGCGGTCTGCGGCGGCCAGGGTAAGCCAGTGGCGGACCTGGGCCGTCGCAGCGCCGTCGCGAGAAAACCGGCATCCACTGGGCGCGGCGCTGGCCGTGCGCGGGCCGCGTATATCGGAACTTTCCTCTTCGGCATCGAAATTCGCCTGCGCGTAATCAAGTCGGCTTGAATATCCGTGTTCAGAAACGACTTTTCCCCAGGTTGGAACCAAACCGCCTGCCCGTGGTTTAGTCCGGAATCCGAATGATCCGCGCCAGGAACCCAAGCGATGCCCCGAGGGATATGTCCATGACGCCACGACGCGACGAGATCAAACAGCCGGAATGGCCGAAGCTGCGCGACATCATGGGCCCCGGCCTGATCACGGGTGCCTCGGACGACGACCCGAGCGGTATCGCCACCTATTCCCAGGCCGGCGCCCAGTTCGGCTACGCCATGGGGTGGACGCTGCTCCTCACCTATCCGCTGATGTCTGCCATCCAGCTCATCAGCGCGCACGTCGGCCGGGTCACCGGTCACGGCCTCGCCGGCAACATGCGCCGGTTTTATCCCATGTGGCTGCTCTACTGCCTGGTCGGACTGCTGGTGGCCGCGAACACGATCAATCTCGGCGCCGATCTCGGTGCCATGGCGGCGGCGGTGCATCTGCTGGTCGCCGGCCCAATGCCGGTCTACATCATCTCGTTCGCCATTCTCAGCACGCTGCTGGAGGTGTTCGTGCGCTACTCGCGCTACGCCAACCTGCTGCGATGGCTGACCCTGTCGCTGTTCGCCTATGTGGCCACTGTGTTCGTGGTCGGCGTGCCGTGGCTGACCGTCGCGCGGGACCTCGTGCTGCCGGATATCAAAGTCTCGGGCGACTATCTGACTGTGATCGTCGCCGTGTTCGGCACCACGATCAGCCCCTACCTGTTTTTCTGGCAGGCCGGCGAGGAGGTCGAAGACGAGCAGGAGGATCCCGCGGCCAAGCCGCTGATCGAGGCGCCACGCCAGGCGCCGCGACAGATGGCGCGCATGCAGCTCGACACCATCGTCGGCATGGGCTTCTCGAACATCATCGCGCTGTTCATCATGCTGACGACGGCGGCGACGCTGCATGCGCACGGCGCGACCGACATCCAGACCTCGTCCCAGGCGGCCGAGGCACTGCGTCCGATCGCCGGCCGCTTCGCCTTCACCGTTTTCGCGCTGGGGATCATCGGCACCGGGCTGTTGGCATTGCCGGTGCTTGCGGGCAGCGCGGCCTATGCGGTGGGCGAGGCGCTGCAGTGGCCGGTCGGGCTGGCCCAGCGTCCCGGACGCGCGCCGGCATTCTACGCCACGATTGCGGCCGCGACATTGATCGGCGCGCTGCTCAACTTCAGTCCGCTCGACCCGATCAAGGCGCTGTTCTGGAGCGCGGTGATCAACGGCGTGGCGGCGGTGCCGATCATGGTCATGATCATGCTGATGGCCTCGCGCAAGCGGGTGATGGGCCAGTTCACGCTGAGGCCCTTGCTGGCAACCTTGGGCTGGCTCGCCACCGCGGCGATGGCCGTCGCCGCGGTCGGCATGTTCGCGACCTGGGGAAGCTGAGCCTGGAGCATTCTCACGCTGACCGGAAACGCCCCCTGTCATTGCGAGGAGCGCAGCGACGAAGCAATCCCGCGCGAGGTGCCCACCTGGATGGGGCTTGCTTCGTCGCTGCGCTCCTCGCAATGACAGGGGCGGCCATGACAGGGGCGGCCGGCGATTCCAGTCTGCGTCAACGCGCACTGGCCCGTTGCGCAATCCGATGGGACTCGGATGGCCGCGGGCCGTGCGGCGACAGCCCGCCGAAGCAGGTGCAACGCAGCCTCTCGAAACGGCTACAGAATGAACCGACTTAGGTCTCCCTTCTGCGCCAGCGGGGCGACGCGTTCGTTCACGTAGGCCGCGTCCACCGTGATGGTGTCGCCGGCGCGGTCGGTGGCGGTGAAGCTGATATCCTCCAGCAGCTTCTCCAGCACCGTGTGCAGACGGCGCGCGCCGATATTCTCCACCCGGTCGTTGATGTCCGCGGCCAGATCCGCCAGCGCATCGATCGCGCTGTCGGCGAACACCAGCTCCACCTTCTCCGTCCCCATCAATGCGCCATACTGCTTCAGCAACGAATGCTCCGGTTCGGTCAGGATGCGCCGCAGGTCATCGCGCGACAGCGGGGCCAGCTCGACCCGGATTGGCAGCCGTCCCTGCAACTCCGGCAGCAGGTCCGCCGGCTTTGCCAGGTGGAACGCGCCCGAGGCGATGAACAGCACGTGGTCGGTCTTGATCGGACCGTATTTCGTGCTGACCGTGGTGCCCTCGATCAGCGGCAGCAGGTCGCGCTGCACTCCCTCGCGGCTCACGTCGCCGCCACGAAAGCCACCTTCCATCGTGCGGGCGCAGACCTTGTCGATCTCGTCGATGAACACGATCCCGTGGTTCTCGGCGTGCGACACCGCGTCCTTCGCCAGCCGGTCGTTGTCCAGCAGCCGATCCGCCTCCTCCTGCTCCAGCGCCGTGCGGGCCGCGCCCACCGTCATGGTCCGCTTCTGCGCCGGCCGCCCGCCGAACATGTTCTTCATCATGTCGTTCAGGTTGATCACCTGGCCGGGCGGCATGCCGGGGATGTCGAGCTGGCCGATCGGCGTGCCCTGCGGCTCGCTGATGGCGATCTCGATCTCCCGCTCATCCAGGTCACCCGAGCGCAGCATGCGGCGAAACTTGCTGCGCGTGTCGGCCGCCGAGGTCTCGCCGGCCAGCGCGACGATCAGCCGCTCCTCCGCGGCCAGCTCGGCTTTCGCCTGCACCTCCTTGCGGGAGGCCTCACGCAGCATATTCAGGCTGACCTCGACCAGGTCGCGTGCGATGCTTTCGACGTCGCGCCCGACATAACCGACCTCGGTGAACTTGGTGGCCTCCACCTTCAGGAACGGCGCCTGAGCCAGTTTCGCCAGCCGGCGGGCAATCTCGGTCTTGCCGCAGCCGGTCGGGCCAATCATGAGGATGTTCTTCGGCACCACCTCCTCGCGCATCGCCTCCGGCAGTTGCTGCCGGCGCCAGCGGTTGCGCATCGCGATCGCCACCGCGCGCTTGGCGTCCTGCTGGCCCACGATGAAGCGGTCGAGCTCGGAAACGATTTCCCGAGGTGAATAGGTTGGAGCGTCCATTATAGCATCTCTACGATGACATTGGTGTTGGTGTAGACGCAGATGTCCGCGGCGATCTTCATTGCCCGCCGGGCGATTTCCTCAGCCGAGAGCCCGTCGACGGTCATCAGCGCGCGCGCCGCCGACAGCGCGTAGTTGCCGCCGGAGCCGATCCCGACCACGCCGTCCTCCGGCTCCAGCACGTCGCCGTTGCCGGTGAGGGTAAACGTGCGATCCTTGTCGGCCACCGCCATCATCGCCTCCAGCCGGCGCAGGTAGCGGTCGGTGCGCCAGTCCTTCGCCAGCTCGACGCAGGCGCGTTCCAGTTGTCCCGGGAAGCGCTCGAGCTTGGCCTCCAACCGCTCGAGCAGGGTGAAGGCGTCCGCCGTGGCGCCGGCGAAACCGGACAGCACCGCGCCGCCGGTGCCGATCCGGCGAACCTTGCGGGCGTTGCCCTTCACTACGGTCTGTCCAAGGCTGACCTGGCCGTCCCCGGCCATGGCCACGTGTCCATCCCGCCTGACGCACAGGATGGTGGTGCCGTGCCACCCGATCGGGTCGGCGGCGGCGGTCATCATGATGTTCTGCATAGCGGCGATAAATGGCGCGTCGGGGGCGGATCAACAAGGCGCCGCCGGGGGGGCGATCGGCGAGGCGCTCCGGGGTGATGCGCAAGTCGCGAAGGGCACAGGGGTTGCATCTGGAACACGACCGGCCGGACGGGGGGTAAGGGCAGGAGCACTGGCGGCAGGAGGGGGCGGCGCCGTCGTGGCTTCGACAGGCTCAGCATGCGGTCGTGTCCGAGATTCGCGAGTTGCGCCACTCGCCCCGGGGGCAGGTCCCCGGCTGGCACTCCGGCCTCCCGTGCTGCCGCCAAGCCCACCGCGCGGGGTTCCATAGGGTCTTTGTCGAGATTCGTGAATTGCGCCACCCGCCGGGGTGCAGGTCCCTGGTCGGCACCCCCGGCGTCCCGTCCTGCCACCAAGCCCACCGTGCGGGGTTCCATAGGGTCTTTGTCGAGATTCGCGAATTGCACCACTCGCCCCGGGGGCAGGTCCCTGGTCGGCACCCTCGGCGTCCTGGCCTGCCGCCGAGCCCACCGCGCGGTGTTCCATAGGGTCTTTGTCGAGATTCGCGAGTTGCGCCACTCGCCCCGGGGGCAGGTCCCTGGCTGGCACTCCGGCCTCCCGTGCTGCCGCCAAGCCCACCGCGCGGCGTTCCATAGGGTCTTTGTCGAGATTCGCGAATTGCGCTACCCGCCCGGGTGCAAATCCCTGGTCGGCACCCCCGGCGTTCTGGCCTGCCACCAAGCCCACCGTGCCGGGTTCCATAGGGTCTTTGTCGAAATTCGCGAATTGCGCCACCCGCCCGGGGATAGGTCCCTGGCCGGCATCTCCGGCTTGCTGTCCCGCCACCAACCCTACCTGGCAACCACCAGGACGAGTGCCCGGTGGCAGGCTCAGCATGGGGGCTTGTCCACGATTCGCGACTTGTGCCACCCGATGCCCACCATCACCACCTGCTTGATCAGCCACGCGCCGGCAATCCCCACCTTCAACGGCGCCAGTGCCTCCCGCTCCGCCCGCGCGCCCTCCCGCTCCGCCGCATGCCCCCGCAGCGGCCGCCTCGGCCGCGCCGTGAACCTCCCCGGAGCGTCCGGTACCACCGTCAGGTCGCAGCCCGGTAGCAGGTGTTGCATGGGGCCTTGCCCCGGGGCTGCGACAACCGCATCGGGGAAGCGTAGGGTGGCGGGGGCTGCGATTGGGCGCATCTGCGATCCTGAACTAAATGTTAGTCAGTTATAATTACACCAAAACCACCCTCAGCGCCAGCTAAATCCCGAGGAAAACCACGCGCCCACCGGCAACCGGCGGGCCGCCCCCCAGGGCCCTGAACCGTGCGGCTGGGGCCAAGAAGGTCCCGGCGCAAGGACCGCCATCAGGCGCGACGTTTGAACGGGCGGACTGCCGCGTGCCACCGTGAATGCATGCGAGGACCGCCGGCACCTCAGCTTCGCCGCATTGCCAACAGGAGGGCGCACCGAGAGGTTGGCCGCCGAGCTGCGACGACAGCTCGCGGAAATCCCGGGTGTCACCGTCTGCGACCGCCGGCGCCGGCGCTGCGGCATCGTCACGTTCACGGTCGAGGCCAAACCGGCGCGGGATCTCGTCGCCGCGCTGCCTCAGCGACACATGAATTGCCATTGGTCAGGACCGGGTTCCACGCCGCTCGATGCCCGGGCGCGCCGGTTGCCCGATGTCGGGCGCGCGTCCGTGCACGACTACAACACCGAAGAAGAGGTGGCGCACTTCGCACTCGCGGTCGCCTCGCTGGACTAGTACCCCTGGACAGAGGCTTTGACGGGTCGTCGAGCGGGCCCGCCTTCCGTCTTTCACCGTGAACGAGGCCCGGAGCTCCCCAGCCGCTTTCGACCCAAAGCCGACCCTTGGCCGACCGGAGGGTTCGGCACCGCGACGACCGGGACAGGCCCATGCACCCGATCTCTGCACTCTGCGCCGGCTCGCCGATTGATTGGCCCGAGACCGTTCCGTGGACCGACATTTTGAATTGCGCAGGCGGATGTCGGCTATGGGTAGGGCACTGTGAATAAGCAGTGCGACCGCGAACTCCGATATCGCCCCGGGGTGATCTGAGTAGATTCCGAGCCTACTCCCCATGTTCCCCGTCGGCTACGCGACAACTCGCTACTGGCTACGCGACAACTCATCGTCCAGGAAGGACACCGGAAATGGCACAGTCACCTAAGCATCCGGCTGCCGAGCATCATCACCTGGCGGCGGCTCACCACCACGCGGCTGCGCATCATCATCATCAGGCCGCGCATCACCACGCTGTTGGCGAACACGAAGAAGCCAAGCAGCACGCGAGCGCGGCTCTAGAACATAGCGAGGCTGCACACAAACTCACCACGACCGCACACGGTCATTCTCACAAATAACGCCAGGAGGAGAGGGCGGCGATGCCCTCTCCTCGTTTTCACCGTTTTCCAGTGACAGGCGCGGACACGCTCACAGAGGTGGCCCGCGGGCCCCTTACTGACGCAATATTCGCTGCAGGCGTCCTCCGTCCTACGATTGGCGAAGATGTTCGTTCGCGCTTTTTGCTGGTCGAAGGGCACCCAATGTGGAAAGGCGGCCCAACCGTTTGGGGCGCTGCGGAAGGACCGCTTTCCACCCGAAGCGGTCAATCCGAGGGAGCATAATCCTCCCGAAACCACATGGTCACATGTTGGGTGGCCAGGATGACCGTTTGGACAACCCGTCAAAACCTTAGGCGACGCCCAACAATTGCCGCTTCGAAGTGACGACCTCGCCGCAGACAATTCCAGTCCGGAGGTCACGATCTGATGCCGGTGAGGTGAGCATGTCCGGGGCCTGTGCGGACCGCGGCAAAGCAATCAAGCGGACAGCAAGCAAGTAATCCATTAAAACACGGAGTTTCACAGAGTGTCCACAGAGTTTCACAGAGTAGATTCTTTTGGCGCTTCGCGCTGACGACAGGTGTACCGGTCAAAACGCCTTGCGCGCAGCGCATATGCTTACTCTCTGTGAAACTCTGTGGATACTCTGTGAAACTCCGTGTTTTAATGGATTACTTGCTTGCTTTGTCCGAAGCAGGGCCGCGATACGGACGAGATTCACCGCTACCCACAAACCGCAGTCGATTCGTTCGTTGTTGGGCGTCGCCTTAGTGCAGAGGTGCCTAACGGGGGGCATGAGGCAAGACTGGCCGGGCTTTGACCCGGCCATCTCCGATGGCACGGGCTATGGAATTGTGTATCCGAGCACAGAAGCGCCTGGGATGTTCAACCGGCTTGGAGGCCAGGGTGCCGCCATTCCGGCCAGAGGTGTAGGCCAACAGCTTGGGCGGACTGCGCGGTTACGGACCAGGGATCTCCCCGGCCTTCCACTTTCACAACACTCAAGTCACCGTCGGGCATGACGACAAATTCAATCCGATCGGCGGGCGAAAGGAGATATGGTTCCGTTCGCGCCCCGGGAAAAGGATACGGGTCCAGATGCAGGAAGTTGGTCACAGTCGTCATCCTTCTCGGTTCCACTGGGTTCAACCCGACGTGCCGCCCTTCGGCAACTCCACTCTGGCGACAATCCAGCGCATGGTCGTTACGATATAGATGGTTTATAATGGTATCCCAAACTAACTTCTTGACTTCTGAACTGAGGATGGCTGCTACAGGTGCGCGAGTCGGTCCCGCTTGCCGAACGTGCTTTCCGCGATTGGCACACGGCGCGACGGTTGCCGATCCCTGGACAGCGGACACCGCCGGCAAACGCAGAGTGCTGGCGGCTTAGCGCCCGCTCCCCTTCCGTGCTATGCCGCCGCCGATAGTGGCCGCAATGATCGATTGGAGCCAATGCCCTGACGTAGAGCGCGTGCCAGGCCGTGTTTCCGGGCAATGGGTGGTCAAGGACACGCGCATCCTGGCCCAGGGCGTGATCGACAACGCCGAGGATTTCACGCCGGAGGAGATCGCCACCGAAATCTATGAGGGCCTTGGGGCAGATCGCGCGCGGCGGATCATCGACTACGCCAGGCGGCACGCCACGCATCCGCATCCTGCTTGATCAGAACGCGCCGCTCGGGCTGCGCCACCTTCTCGCCGCCCATGACGTTGTCACGGCCGGCCGTCTGGGATGGTCCACCATCCAAAACGGCGACCTTATCCGGGCCGCCGAAGAGGCCGGGTTCGCCGTTCTGATTACCTGTGACCGGAACACCCGGTATCAGCAGAACCTGGCCGGTCGGCAGCTCGCACTGATCGAGCTTACGACGAATCAATGGGCAACCATCCGCGACAACATCGCCGACGTGCTGGCAGTCATCGAAACCGCAACTCCGGATAGTTACGCGACCATCCGCTTTCCAAAGCCACCAAGGCGCAGGCGACCGTATCCCCGCCTTTGACGCCAATAATCCCGTATCCGGAACCGTTCCGCCTGCAGCGCGGTCAGCCCCAGCCTTGACGCACGGCCCAAGTTCGCCCCCGATACAAGCGCAGGGCCGGAGTCGTCTCGGGCCAAGAACAAGACTGAGGAGACCATCCATGGCCCCGACCACCGCGCCGGAGCTGGCCGCGCGCCTCGACCGGCTGCCGATGACCCGGCACATCTGGATGCTGGTCACGCTGATCTCGATGGGCGGCTGGTTCGAGCTGTATGACCTGTTCCTCACCGCTTATGTCGCGCCGGGCCTGGTCCGCGCGGGCTACTTCAAGCCGGAATCGCTCGGCGTCTTCAACGTCCTCGGCCCCTATGGCGTCGCCGGCGTCGGCACCTTCGTGTTCGCGCTGTTCGCCGGCCTGTTCGTCGGTGCCATCTTCCTCGGCCATTTCGCCGACCGTTACGGCCGCCGCACGGTCTTCACCTTCTCGCTGATCTGGTATTCGATCACCACCGCGGTCATGGCGTTCCAGTCCTCCGGCTTCGCGGTCGATCTGTGGCGCTTCATCGCCGGCATCGGCATCGGCATCGAGCTGGTCACCATCGACACCTACGTCTCCGAGCTGGTGCCGCGGACCCATCGCGGCCGCGCCTATGCCTACAACCAGGGCTTCCAGTTCCTGATTGTACCGATAATGGCGTGCATCGCCTGGCTGCTGGTGCCGACGGCGCCGTTCGGCTTCGAGGGCTGGCGCTGGGTGGTGCTGATCGGCTCGGCCGGCGCGATCTTCGTCTGGTTCATCCGCCTGGCGCTGCCGGAATCGCCACGCTGGCTGGCGCGGCACGGGCGGATCCGCGAGGCCGAGCGGATCATCGCCGGCATCGAGACGCGCGTCGCCGCGGAGTCGGGCGCGCCGCTGCCGCCGGTCGGCGCGCCGGAGCCGGGCGAGGCCGGCGAGGGCACGTTCGCCGAGATCTGGCAGCCGCCCTATGACAAGCGGGCCATCGTGCTGTCGGTATTCAACTTCTTCCAGACCTTCGGCTATTACGGCTTCGCCGCCTGGGTGCCGACGCTGCTGATCGCCAAGGGCATCAGCATCACCGCCAGCCTGGAATATTCGTTCATCATCGCCATCGCCAATCCGGTGGGGCCGCTGCTCGGCACCCTGATCGCCGACAAGATCGAGCGGAAATGGCAGGTCTGCCTGGGGGCCATCGGCATCGGCGGGTTCGGCATGCTGTTCGCCAGTGCCGGCGATCCGACCCTGGTGATCGTGCTCGGGGTCGCGGTGACGCTGTGCAACAACCTGATGTCGTACAGCTTCCACAGCTATCAGTCGGAGCTGTTCCCGACCCGCATCCGCTCCCGCGCCATCGGCTTCGTGTATTCCTGGAGCCGGCTGTCGGCGGCGCTGTCGGGGCTGGCGGTGGCGTTCCTGATCAACCTCGGGGGGGCGACCGCGGTGTTCGAGTTCATTGCGTTCGCGATGCTGATGGTGGTGATCTCGATCGGCGGGTTCGGCCCGCGGACACTCGGGTTGGCGCTGGAGCGGATTTCCAACGCCTGACCGGCCCCGCGTACACCTTGCTCTCCCGCACTTCACAGACGTCTCCCGCAAGTGGGAGAGTGGGGGGATGATCGAATGGACGGCGCCGGGCGCGGCGCCCCCCCCTACGCACGCCCCCTTACTCACAACCTCTTACCCTCTCCCCCGGCCCTTGGTCCCCTTCGCGGCCCAGGCCCTCAAGGAGAAGGGGAGTGGTTCATCCCTCCATGCGGACGCCGGGGTGGAAGTGCGCATAGACGCGGCGGGCGGTCTCGTGGCTGATCCCCGGGGCGGCCTCCAGGTCGGTCAGGCCCGCCATCTTCACCCCGCGCGCCGAGCCGAAATGATTCAGCAGCGACCGCTTGCGCGCGGCGCCGATGCCGGCGATCTCGTCCAGCTCGCTGTGGATCAGCGATTTGGACCGCCCGGCGCGGTGGGTGGTGATGGCGAAGCGGTGCGCCTCATCGCGCAGCCGTTGCAGGAAATACAGCACCGGATCGCGCGGCGGCAGTTGGAACGCCGGCGCGTCGGCGGTATGGAACCACTCGCGGCCGGCGTCGCGGTCCACACCCTTGGCGATCGCCACCAGCGGCACGTCGTTCACCCCAAGGTCGTCCAGCACGCCGCGCGCCGCCGAGAGCTGCCCCGCGCCGCCGTCGATCAGCACCAGGTCGGGCCAGTCGGGGCCGTGACCGTCCGCCTCCTCGCGCAGCGCGCGGCCGAAGCGGCGCTGCAGCACCTCGCGCATCATGGCGAAGTCGTCGCCGGGCGTGAGCGGGCCGCGGATGGAGAATTTCCGATACGCCGCCTTGGTGAAGCCTTCCGGGCCGGCGACGATCATTACGCCATAGGCGTTGGTGCCCATGATGTGGCTGTTGTCGTAGACCTCGATGCGGTTGGGCGGGGCGGGCAGGTGGAACAGCGCGGCGGCACCCTCCAGCAGCTTGGCCTGGCCGGCGGATTCCGCCAGCTTGCGCTCCAGCGCCTCGCGCGCGTTCAGCGCGGCGTGCTGCACCACCTCGTGCTTCTCGCCGCGCTGCGGCACCAGGATCTCCACCTTGCGGCCGGCCTTGAGGCTGAGGGCCTCGGCGATCAGCGCCTGCTCGAGCAGGGGGTGGCTGACCAGCACCTGCGGCGGCGGCGGCTTGTCGTCGTAGAACTGGGCGATGAAGGCGGCGAGCACCTCCGGGGTTTCCTCGTTGCGGGCGTTGGCGGGGAAGAAGGCGCGGTTGCCGTTGTTGCGCCCGCCGCGCACGAAGAACACCTGGACGCAGGTCTGGCCGGCGGCGCTCCAGGCGGCGATCACGTCGGCGTCGCGTAGGCTGGCCGGGTTGACCACGTCGTTGCCCTGCACGAACGTCAGGCCGCGGATGCGGTCGCGGATGGCGGCGGCGCGCTCGAATGCCAGGGTGGCGGCGGCGGCTTCCATCTCGGTCGCCAGCTCCTGCTGCACCGTGGCGGATTTTCCCGCGAGGAAGGCTTTGGCCTGGGCGACCAGCTTGCCGTACTCCGCCTGGTCGATGCGCCCGACGCAGGGGGCGGAGCAGCGGCGGATCTGGAATAGCAGGCAGGGGCGGGTGCGGACGGCGAACACCGTGTCGGCGCAGGAGCGCAGCAGGAACACGCGCTGCATCGCGGTGACCGTCTGGTTCACCGCCCAGGCCGAGGCGAACGGCCCCCAGTAGCTGCCCTTTCGAAGCTGCGCACCGCGATGCTTGGCGATCTGCGGGTACGGGTGGTCCTCGGCCAGCATCAGCCAGGGGTAGGATTTGTCGTCGCGCAGAACGATGTTGTAGTGCGGCTTGAGGCGCTTGATCAGGTTGGCCTCGAGCAGCAGCGCCTCGGCCTCGGTGTGGGTGGTGATGACCTCCATGGACGCGGTCAGCGACACCATGCGGCGCAGGCGTTCCGGCAGGCGGGCGGGCTGGGTGTAGGCGGCGACACGCTTTTTCAGGCTGCGCGCCTTGCCGACATAGAGCGCCTCGCCCTTGGCATCGAGCATGCGGTAGACGCCGGGGCTGGTGGGCATGGTTTCCATCGCCGCCTCGATCGCGGCGGCGCCCCCAGGAGGTGGTGCGGGGGGGGGGGCGGCGGGGGGCGGCGCGGGGGGCGGCGTGGCCGATGGTGCGGCGCTTGGCGGTTGGTCCGTTTCGCTCATGGTATCAGACTGACTGGCGTCGGCGGAGGATGCCGTACCGGGGCACCGGCCGCCATAGGAGGGCGCGATGTCGGGCTAGTGCAAGACGGGACCGCACGGCAGCATGGCAGGAGATGACGAACATGGCACTGACCCGGGATTTCAACCAGACGATCGTCGAGCGCGTGAAGCGTGACCCAAACTTCGCCAGGGCACTGCTCGACGAGGCGGCGACGCTGTTCCTCAATGGCGAGCCGGATACGGCGCGCCTCATTCTGCGCGACCTCGTCAACGCGACACTTGGCTTCGAGGCGCTCGCCGTCGAGACCGCGAAGCCGGCCAAGAGCCTGCATCGCATGCTCTCGAAGGACGGCAACCCGACCATGGACAATCTGGCGGCCATTCTCGGCGTGGCTCGCAAGCGGCTGGGCGCGGATATTGAGGCCCACACCGTGGTGGCGGCGTGATGAGCACTGTCACGGCAAGCGCAATGGTCGCCGCGTGATGCGCTGCCTCTAGGTAAGTTGGGCCATCCGCAGCAAAGCACTTTCGCCGCGAAATACCAGGCCGTAAGCTGCGGCTAGGTCCGGACAGTGAGGTCGTGATGCTGGCGAATACGCGCGTTGCCTGGTTCAACGGAACGATCATGCCGGAGGGGCAGGTTCTCATCCCCTACCGGGACAAGAGCTGGAAATCCGGCGACGGTGCCTTCGACATGACCCGCACCTTCAACGGCGTGCCGTTCCGCCTGCAGGAGCACATCGAGCGGTTCTACAAATCGCTGCGCTACGTGCGCATCGATCCCGGCATCTCGCCCAAGGAGATGGTGGCGGTGACCGAGGACGTCGTCGCCCGCAACGAACACCTGCGCTCGCCGCATGGGGACTGGTGGGTGTGTCAGCGCGTCAGCCGCGGGGTCGATGCGGTGGGCGACGAGGGCTGGGAGCACACCGGTCCGAACCTGGTGGTGGACGTGACGCCGCTGCCGCTGGCGTCGCGCGCCGCGATGTATCGCGACGGCGCGGAGGTCATGACCACCACGATGCGCCGGACCGCGCCCAGCATGCTCAGCCCGCGCGCGAAGATGAACAACTACCTGAACATGATCGTCGCCGGGCAGCCGATCAAGACGGCGCGGCCCGATGCCTGGCCGATGCTGCTCGATGAGAACGGCAATCTGGCCGAGGGGGCGGGCAGCAACATCTTCATCGTCCAGGACGGCGGGCTGCGCACACCGCGCGCCCGCTACGTGCTGCCGGGCGTCAGCCGGCAGATGACCATGGACCTGGCCGCCAGGCTCGGCATCAAGTGCGAGGAGGCCGACATCGACCTGTACGACGCGGCCAACGCGGATGAGATGTTCCTGACCGCGACCAGCCTCTGCATCCTGCCGGTCAGCCGGTTCAACGGGCAGGACGTCGGCGCCTCGGCCTGGATGGGGGCCGGCCCGGTGACCCAGCGGCTGATCGACGCGTATGTCGCCGAGGTCGGCTGCGATTTTGTGCAGCAGTATCTGGATAGGCTCCCGGCCTGAAAGCCAACGCTCTCTCCCCCTCCCCTTGAGGGCTTGGGCCGCGAAGCGGACCAAGGTTAGGGGGGAGGGGTTGGTGCCAGGGTCGTGCCGAAGCTCACACCGCGTGACCCCTCCCCCAACCTTGGTCCGCTTCGCGGCCCAAGCCCTCAAGGGGAGGGGGAGAAAAGTTCGGGGCCGCTCGATATCCCCAAAAGTCTGTGGATAAGTTTGTGGGCAAATGCTGGGCGATGGTGTCGAAAGCCGCTTGTTCTCTGGCCTCCCACAACATTGACTAACTTTTCACGCAAAACTCAACTCATTGATTTTGTTGATTATCGCGTAGGGGACAGTGTCATCCGATTAACACATTCCGCCATCTCGCTGTAATGTGATGGTGCGGCGTCAGCGGGTGGACAAATCCGCCCGACGGCGCTCGATCTCCACGCCGGCGGAGGCCGCGTCCGCGAACACATCCAGCTTCTCCACCCGCACCCGCGCCAGGTGCACCCGAGGATCCGCCAGGCAGGATTCGGCGATCCGCTCGGCCAGGGTCTCGACCAGCATCACGTGCCCGGCGGCGACGATGGCGCGCACGGCGTCGGCCACGCCCTCGTAGTCCACCACCCGGCGCAGGTCATCGCGGCCGACCCCGGGGCGGCCGACACTCGCGCGCGACAGGGCGCGGGCGCTGTCGTCCTCCACGCCAAGGTCGACGTTGATCCGCACCCGCTGGACGGCGGCGTGTTCATGCGGATGCACGCCGATGCTGGCCGGCAGCACCAGATCGCGCAGGAAAACGTGGCGTAGGCCCCGTGCGGCGTCGGCGATGCGGGGGGTCTCCATGGAAGCCTCCTAATCGTCGGCCGGCGGGGCGGGGCGCGCGGCGCCCCATTGCAGGTGCTGACCGCCGTCGAGCGCGATCATCTGCCCGGTCATCGCCGGCAAGCCCAGGATGGCGATCACCGCGCGCGCGACCTCCGCGGGGTTTGTGCCGTGGCCGAGCGGCACCGAGGCGGACTGGCTGGCGTATTGCGCCTCGGTCTGGCGTGCGTTGGGCAGCGCCGGGCCGGGGCCGACGGCGTTCACCCGGATGCGCGGCGCCAGCGCCAGCGCCATGGTCTGGGTCAGCGCCCACAGCGCGGCCTTGGAGACCGTGTACGACACGAAATGCTGGGTCAGCGACCAAACGCGCTGGTCGAGCAGGTTGACCACCGCGCCCTCGGCCTGGGGCGGCAGGCGGCGGGCGAAATCCTGCATCAGCACGAAGGGCGCGCGCAGATTGACCTCGATGTGGCGGTCCCAGGAGGTGCGGGTGGCGTCGTGCCACTCGTCGCGCTCGAAGACGCTGGCGTTGTTGACCAGCACGCCGAGCGGTCCCAGCGCCGCTTCGGCTGCCGGCAGCAGACCGGTCACCTCGGCCTCGCGCGTCAGGTCCGCGCGCAGCGGAACGGCGTCGCGTCCCTGCCGGCGGATCATCGCGCAGGTGGCTTCGGCGTCCGCCGAGCTGGTGTGGCTGTGCACGGCGACCGCGAAGCCTGCCTCGGCCAGACCGAGCGCGATGGCCCGGCCAAGCCGCCGCGCGGCACCCGTCACGAGCGCGGCGCGCGGGATCCCCGGTGGGACGCCCAGTGGGACGCCCAGTGGGACGTTCGATGGGACGCCCAAACTGATCCCGGGCTGGACGCCGGCGTGCACCGGATCAACCATTGCCCTGGTTCGGCAGCGGCGTGGCGACGTTGAACAGCGCCGGGTCGAAGCTGCCGCCGAGCTCGACGTTGTACAGCGTCACCCGGGTCTCCTTGCGCTGCGCGTCCAGCACGGTCCATTGCCGCAGGGTCAGCGGATTGTCCGCGAAGATCAGCGTCAGCGTGCCGTCCGAGGGGCTGGCGGTGCGGACCAGGCTGACCTGGATCTGACCTGGCTGGCGCTCCATGCCGGTCACCGTCACATCGCCCGACAGCATGACCTTGTCGGCCAGCAGGATGCCAAGCGGCGTCTGCGACAGGAAGACATTGCTGGTCTGATTGAGCTGGCTGTCGTGGAACACCAGCAGCCCGCTCGCGGCGACCAGCAGGAACGGCGCCGGCGGGTTATACTGGAAGCGCATGCGACCCGGCCGCTCCAGCCAGGCGGTGCCCTCGCTGATGCCGCCGTCCGGCGCGACCTGCAGGAAATGCGCCTTCAGCGTGCGCAGGCTGTTCAGGTTCGCCTCGATGCGGGCAAGGTCGGCGCGATCCTGCGCGGTGGGCTGAAAACCGGCCGCGCGCTGGGCCTGGGCCGGGCGAGGCGTGGCGAGCAGCAGGGGCAGGGCAAGCAGGGCGCGACGGTGCATGCGCGCTACATGGCATCGTGCCCCGGCTGGCGCCAGCCGCGATCCCGATCTTCTTTGGTCCAAACGGCCGGCCTGGATCGCAGCCCCCTACACGGCGGCGGTGGAGGCTTCTGATTGAAGCGGTTCGGTGAACATCGGCTTGCTGAAGTCGATGTCCTGGAAGTAGGACGCGGTGGCCGTGCCATCCGCCTGCAACCGCACGATGGCGAAGCCGTGCGCGTAGATGTGGTCGTCAACGCCCAGGTCCACTTTCAGGAACGTCGGCGGATCCTTGAGATTCGTCAGCTCGGTACTGCCGGTGCCGGTCAGTACCGGAACGCCGCCATGACCGATGCATCTGCCCTTGTCCAATCCGCGATACGAGCCGTACACGGTCAATGTGTGCTCATGACCCCAGAACCATGCGGCAATCCGCCCGGGTGCGGCCGCCTGGAATCGCTTGAAACTCAAGTCCAGCGACGGATTGTACGGGGTCAACGCTCCATCCTCCAGCGGCGCACCGATCTGCGCGAAGGCTGAGAAAAACTGATGATGCGACAACAGGATTGTCTTGCCGGGGAATTCGGCGATGCGCGCGGTGAGCCAGTCTTCCTCAGGCTTTTCCAGGAACGTAACCACCTTGGTGACCTTGAACGGGTCATAGTCGTGCAGCCCGGTGTCCATCGCAATGAACTGCCAACGTTGCGCCGTCGTGTCGCGCAGGCAGAAGAAGCTCGCTGGCTGCTGCATCGGCGGCGCATTGAGGGTCTGCAACAGGCCGTAGTAGCCCTTTCCGCCGGAGTACATGTCGTGATTCCCCGGCATGGTGAACACCGGGATATCGGTCGCCGCGCCGGTGCGGCCGAACACCTGATCGATGATGCGCTTGAAGTTGGCGTCGCATTCGGCCGGTGTGCCCGAATAGTAGATGTCGCCAAGATGAATGAGGATGTCGGGCTTCTGCAGCGCGACGCCCTTCAGCAGGTTTATTGCCGCGGCGGTGCCGGTTCCCCAGTCGGCGATCAATGCAACGGTGGCCGTCGATGGCATCGGCAACGGCTGCATGGCTGCGTTCGGCGGGATGTAAGGGATCCGCGCGCGGCTGCCGTCCAGACCAAAGTAGTTGACGTAGTCGGCGACGGTTTCCGCCCACCCCGGGTCGTAGCCGCCGGTCTTCAGTTCGTCCTCGATCTGCTGTGCCTTGGTCACGTCCCCGGCGGCCCTCGCCCGCATCAGTTCCAGCGCCAGTCGGGCGACCGTCCACGAGTCCTGGCTGAAGTTCGGCGGCGCGGCGGACGGAATCACATGGCCCTGATCGGTCAGCGTCGCGATCTGCGTCGCGGCGCGGACCATACCGCTCGCCAGCCCCGGTGCCGGCGCTCCCGCGTCCAGGCCGGATCGTACGACGTCACCGATCGCCGACTGATAGATCGATAGGAAATGGTCGCGAAACGTCAGTGGCTCGATTGCCATCACAGTGCCTCCCCGTTTGTATCAGCGTCCTTCCGCGACGAGCGGCGCACGCGCGCGCTCGGCCAATGCCGCAATCGTATCGCGCGCGGGGTTGCCCAAAGGAGCCAGCGTGGGGCCGCGCGCCAAGCCAGACTCATACCAGCCGCCCAACGACCCAGCGATGGGCAAAACCTTCGGGCGGCTGGCATGACACTTACCGCGTCCGGCACGATGGCGCCATCCAGAACGAACAGGCTGCGATAGTTGAATATGCCGCATAGTGCGCGAGTACGCCACGGTTCATCCCGGCATTACGCCCCTTTTGTCCTGGGATGCGCAGTCCCGCTACCGGTTGCGGCGCTTCACGCGCTCGAATGAAAACGGGCGTTCAGTACGGGGTTCCGTCCTTGTGCGAGAACACGAACTTGCCGTCGGGTTCCATGTGGCCGTGCATGTCGACATCCGGATAACTCACTGCATCGCCGGCGGTTCGGTCGCCGACCACGAGCAGAAGGACGTCCGCGGCGGAGCGGTTGACGAATCGATGCGCGTTGCCGGTCCCGGCGGCGAAACCGGCGCACATGCCGGCGGACAGACGTTCCACGCCGGCATCGGTCTCCAGCTCGACGTCGCCCTGCAGGACATAGATGAACTCGTCCTGCCGCGTGTGCGCGTGGCGGCATGAGGACTGGCCGCCCGGCACGATGCGCGTGAGATTGACGCCGAAATTGGTAAGGTTCGCGTGATTGCCGAGGCGACGGTTCCAGCGCTGCTGGTTCGCGGCGCAGTAAGCCTCCGGGTAGCTCGTCGCGTTGCTCTCAGGCAGTGTCAACGGGTCGAAACCCGACTTTTCAGGCATCGCCGACCTCCATGCGATTGGCATTTCATCAGGTCCGCAGCATGCCGGAGCGCCGGCGGAGTTTCAATCAGCCCCCCGGCGGCAGTCCGGCAAGCCGGCATTTCTCCGACTGTTGCGGAATGATGGCGAAGGGCATTCTCGTGCCTATGTCCCCTTATCGAGGCGCACCGTTATCGCGACGGTGACTCGTGCCCCGGCAGTCACCGCATCATCTGTCGCATCCTGGGATCCAGCGCATCGCGCAATCCGTCGCCCAGCAGGTTCAGCCCCAGCACCAGGGCCGAAATGACCAGGCCCGGGAAGAGGGTCACCCACGGCGCCTCGACGATGACGTCCCGCCCGTCGGCGATGATGGCGCCCAGCGTCGCCGTCGGCGGTGGCGGGCCGACACCGATAAAACTCAGCACCGCCTCGGCCAGCACCGCGACGGCGAAGATGTAGGTCTGCTGCACCACCAATGGCGCGGCGCACGCCGGCAGGATGTGGCGGGCCAGCAGCCGCGGCGTGCCGGCACCCACCGCCCGCGCCGCCTCCACATAGTCCTGCGCGCGTGCCACCAGCACGGCGCCGCGCATCACCCGCGCAGTGCGCGGCGCGGTGGCGATGGTCAGCGCGATCACCGCGTTGGCCTCGCTGGGACCCAGGGTGGCGGCGAGTGAAATCGCCAGCAGGATGCCGGGGAATGCCATCAGCCCATCCATCGTACGCATCAGCCACGGATCGAGCCGGCGCCACCAGCCCGCGACCAGCCCCACCGCGCCGCCGGCCAGACCCGAGCCCGCCGCCACCGCCAAGCCGATGCGCAACGACACGCGGGCGCCGAACAGGATGCGGCTGAGCACGTCGCGGCCGAAACGATCGGTGCCGAGCCAATAGACCGCATCCGGCGCGCTCAGTCGGTTGCGGTAGTTGTTCTTCACCGGGTCGAACGGGGCCAGCCAGCCGGCCAGCAGCGCGGCGAGCAGAATCACGCCGACCAGCACAGCGCCGAGCAGTATGCCGCGGGGCAGCATGATGCGCGGCAACGCCAGTCGGCGTCGTGCAGAGACGGCAATTCGCAGTACGGCGCGGCGACATTGCGTTATCGTCATGGTCGGCGCGCGGGGTCAAGTGCCCGAGGGCACAGCGTGACCCGGCCATCCGTCGCAGCACGGTGCTGGCGGGGATGGCCGGGTCAAGCCCGGCCATGACGACAAGGGGCGAGACAGCCCGGCCGAAACGAGCCTTGGAGGTGGGACCACCCTTCGCCTCATCGCTCGCGCAGCCGCGGGTCGGCCCACAGATACAGCAGGTCCACCAGCAGGTTCACCGCCACGAACACCGTCGCGGTCAGCAGCAGGCCGCCCTGGATCACCGGCCAATCGCGCCGGAGCACCGCGCCGATCACCAGCCGGCCGACACCGGGCAGGCTGAACACCTGCTCGATCACCAGCGCCCCGCCCAGCGCCCCGCCGAAGCCGATGCCGGCGACCGTCAGGATCGGCACCAGTGCGGCACCCAGCACATGGCGGGCGAATACGCGCGGCTCGGCGAGGCCCTTGGCGCGCGCGGTGCGCACGAAGTCGCTGCCGGCGACCTCCAGCGCGGCGGAGCGGGTCATGCGCGCGATCGGACCAAGCTGCGTCAGGCCGAGCACGCCGGCCGGCATCGCCATGGCGCGCAGCCAGCCCAACGGATCATCGACCGGCGAGACCCAGCCGCCGGTCGGCAGCCATTCCAGCTTCACACCGATGGTCCAGATCAATACGAGACCGAGCCAGAAATCCGGCAGCGAGAGGCCCGCCAGCGCCGCACCCATCGCCGCCTGATCCGCCGCCCGGCCCGCGTTCGCCGCGGCCAGCAGAGCCAGCGGAATGCCCACAAGGCACGCCAGCGCCACGCCAATCCCGGCGAGCGACAGCGTCACCGGCAGACGCTCCAGGATGGCGTGGGCGACGCTCTGGTTCAGCAGCACCGATCGGCCGAGATCGCCGCGCAGCAGCGCGCCATACCAGTGCGCCATGCGCAGCAGCGGCGGCACATCCAAACCCAGTTCATGCCGCAGCCGCGCCAGGTCGGGCGCGGTCGCTGACGGGCCCAGCATCTCCGCGGCCATGTCGCCCGGGACCAGCAGCGTCAGCCCGAACGCCACCAGCGAAACGACCAGCAGGACCGGCAGCGCCGCGACCAGTCGGGGGAAGAGCAGGCGCAGCAAGACGGCTCAGGCGAACCAGCAGTTCCACATGCGCGGAATGCGATACGGCGCGTAGCCCCGCACGTTGGACCGCGTCGCCTGGATGTTGCCGACGTCGCCGACCTTGATGGCGATCGCCTGGTCATACAGCCGGGCCTGGAACGCCTTCACCGCAGCGCGGCGGCCATCGAGGTCCAGCACGGTGGCGAGCTTGTTGTTGGCGTCCTCGATCACCGGATCCTGCTTGATCTGCACGGTCTGCCGTCCGGCGAAAAAGCCGACGACGTTGTACGGGCCTTCATAGGGTTCGATGCCCATCACCAACGGCCACAGGTTCCAGCCGTCCGGCTTGGTGCGGGTGGCGATCACCGTCGGCCAATCCATCGTGCGGAAATTCACCTTCATGCCGATCGCGCGCAACTGCTCGGCGGCGACCGTGCCGGCGTCCAGGTGCACCTTCGCCTGGGTGTCGGCGACGAGCTGCAATTCCTCGCCCTTGTAGTCGCCCGCTTGCAGCAGTTGTTTCGCCTTCGCCAGATCGGGCCTGGCGAAGCGGTCGAGACCGTCGATGCCAGGATAGTAATTGGTGCCGGCATATTGCCAGGCCGGATCGAGGCGGTAGTTGCCGTCCGAGGCGATCGCCACGATCTCCTCCAGATCGAGCGCCGATTGGATGGCGCGGCGGATGTCCAGGTTCGCCGTCAGCCCCCAGTTGGTATTCATCATCAGGGTCAGGAACCCCCATGGCATGACCGGATAGATGCTGATGCTCTTGTCATCCTTCAGCCGCTTGGCGGCGGCGACATCGAGCGATTCCAGCACCTGCAGTTCACCGGTCTGCAGTCCTGCGGTGCGGGCGCCACCCTCCGGCATGAAACGGAACGTCACCGTGTCGAAATAGGCGATCTTGCGGCCGGTGAAGCCGTCGCGCTTGTCGTAGGCGGTGTTGGCCACATAGTCGTCGAAGCGCGCCAGCTTCACGTGGCTGTCCGGGCGGTATTCGAGGAAGCGGAACGGGCCGGTGCCGATCATCGGCGGCACGGTCTGGCCGGCCGGCTTGCCGCACTCCTCCTCCGGCATGATCACGAAGGGCGCGCGCGGGCTGCTGATGCCTTCGATGAAGCCTGGAAACACGTGCGCCATCTTGAACACGACGGTTTTTGCATCCGGCGCCTCGATCGCGGCGACCGATTTCAGGATGTCGCCGGAGCCGCCGACCTTAGCGTAGCGCTCCATGCTGGCTTTCACGTCGGCCGAGGTCATTACTTTGCCGTTGTGGAATTTCACGCCGGTGCGGATCGGCATGCGGTAGGTCATGCCGTCGGCGGCCATGTCGTAGCCCTCGGCCAGCTCCGGCTTGGGGTTGCTGATCTCGTCGCGGGTGAACAACGATTCGTAGACGTGCAGGCTGATGTTGCGCGCCGCCTGCGCGGTGGTGGTCTGCGAGTCCAGCGACGGCGGCTGCTGCTGCTGCGCCACCACGACGTCGCCGCCACGGCGGCCCTCGCCGGTGCCCCCCGCGCTCTGGGCGATGGCCGGCAGCGGCAGGCTGGCGGCGAGCAGGCCGGCGTTGAAGCCTCGGCGGCGGATCATGGCATGTCTCCTCAGGCGTGGCCCGGTCAGGCGTGGTCCAAGTCGATGCTGTGGCGCGATCAAGGCTCTTGGCAAGCGGGGTCGGCCGGCGCAGGATTCTACCGGTCCCGCGAGGAGAAAGACGCATGGTTGCCGTGCTGCACAGCCTGACCTTAACCGACGCCGAAGCCGAGGAGTGGCGGCTGCGCTGCGACATGGCGGCAGTGTTCCGCGTCTCCGCGCGGCTGGGGTGGAACGAGCATATCGGCAACCACAACTCGGTGATGCTGCCGCAACGGTCGGCGAACGATCCGCCACTGTTCCTGATCAACCCACGCGGCTATTTGTTCCGGGAGCTGACAGCGAGCTCGCTGATCGTGTGCGACCTGGACGGGCGCGTGCTGCGCGGCAAGGGCGAGCTGCGCAAGGTGGCGTTCCACATCCACGCGCGCCTCCACTTGAAGAAGCCGAATGCGACCTGCATCGTGCATGTGCATCCGCAATACCTGACCGCGCTGGCGCTGCTGGAGGACCCGAGCTTCGCACTGTCGCACCATAACAACCTGCTGCTGAACGATCGCACGGTTTACGACACAGACGCCACTGCGCCGGTGGACGACAACGCGGAAGGCGACCGCATCGCTGAGCTGATGGGCGACAAGACGATCATGGTGATGGGTGCGCACGGGGTGACCGTGGCCGGCGCGACGGTGCATGAGGCGTTCGACGAGTGCTACATGGCCGAGCGCACCTGCATGTATCAGATGACAGCGATGGCGACCGGGCAGAAGCTGCGGCAACTGCCTGAGAGCTCACGCCGCGGTTGGACCGGCCCATGGGGGCAGAAGGTCGATGCGCGGATGCACCTCGATGCATGGCGGCGCATCCTGGACCGCGAGGAAGCCGACTACGCGAGTTGATGTTCTCCCCCTCCCCTTGAGGGCTTGGGCCGCGAAGCGGACCAAGGGCGGGGGGAGGGGTCGACGCGGTGAGAATGTTCGGTGCGACCCCGGCACCAACCCCTCCCCCCATCCCCCTCCCTCAAGGGGAGGGGGAGAATGGTACGCCCCGGGATTTACCAACTTCCAATCGAAATCAGTCGGTCCCGAATAGTACGCCGGCACCAGGATCAGCCACCAGCGCCGCGACAGGGAATGGACAGAAATGGCAATGAAACTCTGGTATCAAAGCATGTCGCGCCAGACCTCCTGGGGCGGCTACCCTCGCACGCTGGGCCGCATCCTGCAGGCGGTGAAGGACCCGGACACGGTGATCGACGCGCACGGCATCACCGGCGTCGGTGGCGCGGGCGATCACTACCGCTATCTGGAATTCATCGAGACCGCCGAGGTGTTGGAGAATGTCGGCCGTGCGGTGCGCGAGGGCTGCGATGCGTTCCTGATTGGCAACATCGCCGATCCGGGCCTGCATGCCGCGCGCGAGATTGCGAATATTCCGGTGCTGGGGCTGTGCGAATCCGCGCTGCACGTTGCGTGCATGATGGGGGCGAACTTCTCGCTGGTGACGATCAACGAGAAATTCACGCCGCGTATCGTGGAGAACGTGGTGCGCTATGGACTGAAGGATCGGCTGGCGGCGGTCAACCGGATGTCGATCGACCGGATCCTCGATCTGAAGGAGGGGTTCGACGATCCGGTGGCGCGCGAGCGGATCGTTGCGCAGTTCAACCAGGCGGCACGGGCCAACACCGACGCGGGGGCCGAGGTGGTGATCGCCGCCGGCGGCGTGGTGATGGCGCTGCTGGCGGACAACGGCATCCACGCGACGGAGACCGGCGTGCCGATCCTGAACGGCATCACCAACCTGGTGAAACTTGGTGAGATGGCGGTGCGGCTGAACCGGCTGATGGGCGGCGGGTTCACCAGCAAGCGGCTGTGCTATGCGCCGCCGCCGCCGGATCAGATCGAGGAGCTGCGCGCGCATTACGGGGCGGGGATCTACCCGACGGTGCGGGCGCCGGAGGGGGCGTCGAAGTCGTGACAGACGCATCAGCGGCTTTGTATCGTGCAGGCTGTAGCGGGCGCCGCCTCGACAGCGATACGCCGCGATCCGCCAGCAGGCGATGGACGCAAGACTAGGAATATCAGCCTATGCCTCGTATCGTTACCGATCGTTGACTTTCGTTATACGGTTGCGGCATGCTTGCCATGCGGCGGGTGCGGGCGTGTTGACCTCCGTACCGCGAAGCCGCTGGGGGGCCGTCGTCTCTTGAAACCTTTGCCTGAAGTGGGGAGCTTGCGAATGATTTTCGCCATTGTCCGCCGTTGCCTGGCCCGCGCCACCGTCGTCGGGCTGGCTTTGTTGTTGGCTCATCCGGTGTTCGCGGCCCAGACGCTCGGTCCGGTGACCGACGATCTCGGCGTCGTCAAGATACCGAAGGGCGCGCCGATCATCATCGGCGCATACTGGGTGATATCCGGCGCCGACACCGCGATGGGCATCGATTCCAAGCGCGGTGCCGAGCTCGCCTTCAAGAATATCGGCGACAAGCTGCTTGGCCACCCGATCAAGCTCACCGTCGAGGACGATCTGTGCAGCGCCGAGGGCGGCCAGACGGCGGCGACCAAGCTGGCATCGAACCCGCAGATCTTCATCGTGCTGGGGGGCGCCTGCTCCAGCGCCGCCACCCCGGCCGCCCCGATCCTTTGGCAGCAGGGCATCACCAACATCTGCAACGCCTGCTCGGCACCGTCGCTGACCGCGCCGGACCGCGGGGCGCAATATGACGGCTTCGGCCGCACGATCGCGAGCGACATCGATCAGGGCGCGTCGGACGCGAAATACATGTCCGAGGTGATGAAGGCGAAGACGATCGTGGCGGTCCATGATGGCAGCGCCTACGCCCAGCAGCTTGCTGTCGTCGCCGCCAAGAACTTCACCGCGATGGGCGGTAAGGTCCTGTCGACGGAGGCGGTCGCGCCAACCGACGTGGACATGCATCCGGTGCTGACCAAGATCGCCGCCGAGAAGCCGGATGTGATCTACATGCCGATTTTCGTTGCCGCGGCGGCGCAAATGCTGCGCCAGTCGAAGGAAGTTTCCGGACTGGAGCACACCGGGATACTCGGCGGCGGCTCGCTGATGGCGGCGGAATTCATCGAGGCTTCCGGGCCGGCGGTGGCGGGCTTCCATATCGCCTATCCGGACGTATCGGTCGACACGATGGGCAAGGGCTATCCGGCATTCGTTGCGGAGTACAAGAAGGTCTATAGCGAGGCGCCGATCTCCGGCTACCACGCCAACGCCTATGACGCCGCGGAGATGGCCGTCACGGCGATCAAGAAGGTAGCGAAGACCGACAAGGACGGTAATCTCTACATCGGCAAGAAGGCGTTCCACGACGCCGTGTTCGCAGTGAAGTTCGATGGACTGAGCGGACCGATCGGCTGCGACACGCACGGCCAATGCGCGAAGTTCAAGCCCGCTGTCTACGAGTTCATCTCGGCCGATCCGAAGACGTTCTCGATTGGCAAGAACCCGAAGAAGGTTTGGCCGTAGTAGACAAGCCACATCCGCCCCGGCGGGGCGGAGGATGATCTTACGCGTGATGTGATACCGGCGGCGGTTGACCTGCAATCTCAGGTGAACCGCCGCCGGTTTCAGTTATTCCTCCGCGTGGTCTCGCGCTCCGCGGCGGACTTTCCCGGCGAACCACAGTCACGACCCGGACCCGGGTTGCGAGAGGGGTCTGCCCCACAAGCCCTGAACGTGCCACTGTCCGCCCAACACATGAACCGGACGCGAGGGAGGACATGAGCACAATTCCGCCGATCCTGCTGGTCGGTTGTGGCCGCATGGGCAGCGCGATGCTGTCCGGCTGGCGCGAGCGCGGTTTGGCGCCGTCGGTGGCGGTCGACCCCGCGCCGTCGGCCGCCGCGCTGGCGGGACCCGATCTGACCGTGGTCGCCGACGCCGCCGCGATCCCCGCCGGGTTCACCCCCGCCGCCGTCGTCCTGGCCGTGAAGCCGCAGAGCGCGGCCGAGGCGCTGCCGCCGCATGCGCGCTTCGCCGGCGGGGCGGTGTTCCTGTCGATCATGGCCGGCCGCACCATCGGCGGCATCCGTGCCCTGCTCGGCAACACCGCATCGATCGTCCGCGCCATGCCGAACACGCCGGCCGCGGTGCGCCAGGGCGTGACGGTTGCCTGCCCTGGAGGTGGCGTCACCGAGCCTCAACGCGCGCTGTGCCACACGCTGCTGGAGGCGATCGGCGCGGTGGCGTGGGTGGACGACGAGGCCCTGCTCGACCCGGTCACCGCCGTCTCCGGCAGCGGGCCAGCGTATGTCTTCCTGCTGGCCGAACTGATGGAGCAGGCGGCGATCGAGCAGGGCATCCCCGCCGATCTCGCCCGGCTGCTGGCACGCCGGACGGTGTCCGGGTCCGGCGCGCTGCTGGCGGCGAGCACGGAGGACGCGGCGGCGCTGCGCAAGGCGGTCACCAGCCCGGCCGGCACCACCGAGCGCGCATTGCAGGTGCTGATGGCAGCCGACGCCTGGCCGCTGGCGATGCGACAGGCAATCGACGCGGCGACGAGGCGATCACGCGAGCTGGCGGGGTAGCTCGCCGCGCCAGCGGACGGATAGCGTGCCCGCCGGTTAACCGGATCTTCACCGCTTTCCCGTTACGGTTGCGCGATCCCTCGTGGAGCGGGCGGCATGCGTGTCGGCATCGTGACCCCGGCCTGGAATGTGGCCCCCTGGATCGCCGAGACCATCCGCTCGGTCATCGCGCAAACCCATGCAAACTGGCGGATGGTGGTGGTCGACGATGGCTCGACCGACGCCACCGCCAGCTTGGCCGGCGGCTTCCCCGACGACCGGGTGACGCTGCTGCGCCAGGCCAATGCAGGCGTATCCTCCGCGCGCAACCGCGGTCTCGCAGCGCTCGATCCCAGCGCCGAGGCGGTGCTGTTCCTCGACGCCGACGACTGGCTGGCGCCGGACGCGCTGACCCGCCTGGTCGCCGCGCTATGCGCCGCCCCGCGGGCGGTGGCCGCCGCCGGCCCTTGTGCGCTCGCAGGGCGCGTTCTGCGCCCGTCCGGTGGCGATCTGCTGGATGCCCTGCTGCGCCGCAACCGCTTCGCCAATGCCGGGCATTTGCTGATCCGCCGCGCCGCCGCGATCGAAGCCGGTCCGTTCTGTCCGGGACTCGCCTATGGCGAGGACTGGGACTACCTGATCCGCCTCGCCCTGCTCGGTCCCTTCGCCGTCGCGCATGGCAAAGCACCGGTGCTGCATGTCCGCGTTCGCCCCGGCGGCGCGTGTTACCGCCTCGCCACCGACCCCGCCGCCTTCGCGGCCTGCCTGGACACCATCTTTGCCAATCCGGCCCTGCTGAGCCGACTGGGTCCGACTCGCTTGGCCTCGCTGCGGCTGCGCGCCGAGGCCGAGAGCCATTGGGTCATCGGACGCGAACTGATCCGCCACGGCAAGTGCCATGCCGGCCGCGACTGGCTGCACCGCTCGGTGCGCGCCCTGCCGAGCGCGCGCCGCCTGCTGCTGCTCGCCAGCGCGCACGCGCTGCCGCTGCTGCCCACGAAGCTGCGCGGCCCCTTTTCGTCCTACCCCGCGGGCGGCGCCGGGGACGCAAGCTGGAGCCATGCTCGCTGACGCAGCGGCGTGACTGCCCGATCGCTTCTCCCCCTCCCCTTGAGGGCTTGGGCCGCGAAGCGGACCAAGGACGGGCGGAGGGGTCCTGCGGTACGTATTGCCGGATGCTGACGACCTCGAGCCCGGGTCGCCCTCACGCCCATCACGTCCCGCACCGTCACGCCCGGCGTCGTCACGCCCGCGCCCTCATGCCCGCACCGTCATGCCCCGAGCCGTCAAGCTTGGTTGGGGCGGGCCAGCCGCTTCAGCGTCGCGATCTCGCGGAACACCTCGCGGGCCGGCCGGGCCGGGCTGCCAACCACCACCGCCCCGGTATCGATGTCCGACATGACGCCCGCCTGCGCGCCGACCTGCGCCCGGGTCCCGACTCGCACATGGTCCGCCAGCCCGGCCTGGCCGCCGAGCACGACGAAATCGCCGATCTCCGCCGAGCCCGAGATGCCGACCAGCGCGGCCACCGCGCAATACCGCCCGATCCGCACGTTGTGGGCGATCTGGACCAGGTTATCCAATCGCGTGCCGGTGCCGATGACCGTGTCGCGCAAGGAGCCGCGATCGATCGTGGTGTTGGCGCCCACTTCGACATCGTCCTCCAGGATGACCAGGCCAAGCTGCGGAACGGTCTGAAACCCAAGTGGCGAGATGGTGAAGCCGAAGCCTTCCTGGCCGATCCTGGCGCCCGGAAAGATGGTGACCCTGGCGCCAAGGATCGCGTGGCTGATGCTGACATGCGCGCCGATCCGGCAATCCGGACCAAGCACGACGCCCTCGCCGATCACGGCACCCGGGCCGATCCTGCAGCGCGGGCCGATTTCGGCGTGCGCGTCGATCACGGCGTGCGCACGGACCTCGACCGAGGCGTCGACGACAGCGCTGTCCGCCACCACCGCGGAGCGGTCGATGCCGGGCCTGACAGCTTGCATTGGATGGAACAGCTTCGCGACCTGCGCCCAGCCGCCCGGGGGATCGGCCGTGATCAGCGCCACCGAGCCGGCAGGGACGTTCGCCTGCATGTCCGGGCGGACGAGCACCGCGCCGGCGTGCGTCTTGGCCAGCGCCGCGGCGTGGCGACGGTGGCCGACGAAGCTGATTTCGCTCGGCCCGGCGGTCTCGAGTGCTGCAAGTCCGGTCAGCAGAAGGTCACTCTGCGGGAAGCTGCAACCAGCCGCCGCGGCCACCGTTGCAAGGGGATGCGGGCCGGTGCAGGCAAAAAAACGTGGATTGCCCGCGCTGATCGATCGATCCATCCGACTGTCCCTCTCGCTGCAAGGCCGCTATCCCGGCCGCTTCGCAGCACCAGACCAATACGCAGTGCGCGAGAAGACGACGCGGCGACGTCATGCACGCGCCGACAGCGTTGTCAGCCAAAGCGCGGCATCTTGTCCTGTGTTTGATCATATTGATCGGCACGGACCCACTCACGCATAAACCAATTCCCTAGCGGTACGATCATCCCGGTCGATCGGTCTCGGTTGGAAGCAATGTCCGCTACCATTTTCAGCCGGAAGGCAACCTGAAGGGATCGGCCGCAGCCGTCAACTACCGGTTGTGCGCG
Source organism: Acetobacteraceae bacterium (assembly GCA_003151425.1). GTDB lineage: Bacteria > Pseudomonadota > Alphaproteobacteria > Acetobacterales > Acetobacteraceae > Palsa-883. The sequence continues at coordinate 39,478 of PLXO01000214.1, read as the reverse complement.
ATCCAGGTCTTTGCCTTGGCGGGACATGCCATTCCGATTATGGAATTAGAGACCGATATTACCACTCGACATAAAGTCCGACATAGAATTGTCCGCCGGTGCACAACCCTGACCGGTACACCAACCCATCGGTGCGCCACCCCATCGGTGCCTCTGCCACCGCGCGACTTCGGCCATCGCCGCGCGGTGACCTAGGTCAAGCCCGATGAGATCGCTAGAGCCGCCCGGCCGGGGACTACAATGCGGACCTCCCGGTCCGCTGGCCCTCTGGCGACCCGCACTCGGGCTCCCCGCACTCGGGCGATCTGCCGCGGGGCGATCTGCCCTGGCAATCCGGGCGCGGATCGCCTATATACGCCCGTATCGGCACTTTTCGATCCGGGCCGCTCGTGAGTGTGTGCGGCGTTGTCGCATCTCGAAGCTCTCCCCCAGAAGAGTAATCCGGCTCGCAGCGTGCGGGCCGCCGATATCTCGGAGTGATACGATGTCGACAGGCACGGTCAAATGGTTCAACGCCAAAAAGGGCTATGGATTCATCCAGCCGGATGACGGCTCCAAGGACGTCTTCGTGCACATCTCGGCCGTCGAGCGGTCGGGGATCGGCAACCTGAACGAGGGCCAGAAGATCAGCTACGAGGTCCAGAAAGGCCAGCAGGGCAAGCTATCGGCGGAGAACCTGCAATCTGTCTGACCCTAGCGCCCGGCGCCGTGCACGCATGGCGCCGGTCCTAGCGAGGCCGACCATGACGTATCACAAGTTCAAGGTCGGGCAGACGGTCAACCTGATCCCCAATCGCCTGGACAGGCACCTGCCCAGCGGCGCCTACACGGTCCTGCGCCTACTGCCGATCGAGGGTCTGGACATCCGCTACCGGGTGAAAAACGCGCGCGACGGCCACGAGCGCGTCGTGCTGGAGGGCCAGTTGTCGGCCCACGAGAACGTGGCGTCGTAATGGTCCCGCTTGTCTCCCCCCAAGAGGACGTCGGCCATGGCCGCTTGGCGCAGCATGGCCCGAACGGCCGCGCGATGAACCTGCTGGCCACGAATGAGGTGCTTGAACGAATGACTGCCGCGACCGCCGTCTCCACCGCGCCGGCCACTGCCGCGCCTGCCATTGCCGCCGCGATTGCCATCGCCCCTGCCATCGCCAGGGTGTCCGCGGACGCCACCATCGTGCCGGCCGTCACGTCGCAGGATGTCCGGCCGTTTCGCAAGGGCGATCTGGTGGTCTACCCGGCGCACGGCATCGGCATGATCGATCAGGTCCGCGTCGAGGAGATCGGCGGCCAGAAGCTGAACTGGATCAAGATCTCGTTCGCCGAAAACCGGATGTCCCTGCGCATCCCCGTCCGCAAGGCAAAGGACATCGGCCTGCGCCGGCCCGTCACCCGGCAGGCGTTCGTCGAGGTGCTGACCATCATCCGGGGGCGGCCTCACACCAGCCGGCTCGTGTGGACGAAGCGCGCCCTGGAATACCAAGGGAAAATCAACTCGGGGAGCGTCAAGTCGCTGGCGGAAGTCGTCCGCGATCTGCGGCCGTCGCTGGATGGCAGCGAGTCCAGCTTCAGTCGGCGCAGCCTGTTCGAATCCGCCATCGATCGCCTCGCCACGGAGTTCGCCGCCGTGTTCAGGATGGACAAGGCGGCGGCCATCGACCGGCTGATGGCGGTTCCACCCGCCGCCTGATGGCTGGATGTCGATCGATTGGTCGGCGTGGGGCTGGGCTTAGGAGACTGACCGTCCGAAATCTCGGATGGTCCGCAAGACAGCAAGGTTCACCACAGAGGCAGAGAGAAGGGAATCGATAGCGCTTCGCGCCAGAATTCTCATTTTGGCCATGACGATGAGGCAACGTCGCCGTGCCATAACGAGATTTGCTGGCTTCGCGCGCTGCGCATATCCTGCCTTCTCGGTGTCTCGGTGTCTCGGTGTCTCGGTGTCTCGGTGCCTCTGTGGTGAACCTTGCTTGCGGTAGATCGAGCGCCCGGGTGCATCACGTGAGTGCCCCGGCGAGGTGCGCCGCCTTCAACCGCCGCAACGCTCGATCGACCCACTGCGCGGTCAGCTTCTCCTGCGCGCCGTTCTGCAACAGCCGCTCGTGCAACGCCGGGAAATCGACCCGGTCCAGCGCCTGATCCTGGTTGAAGCAGGAAAACACCACGCTGCGCGCGCCGGTTTCCGGATCAACCTGCGGCTGCAGGCACTGCGCGCAGACCTCCTTCATCATGCATTGCATCGGCGAATTGATCGAACCGATCGCCGTGTGCTCCGCCAACAGATACGGTTTCAGCACGCCATGCCGCGCCGCACCGACCGCCTGCATCATCCGGTCCGATCCGATGGCGATCAGATGCGCCGCCTCGTTCAACTTCACTGCCTGTTCGCCGAGCTGGCCGGACCCATAGGCCGCCATCGCCTGCACGATGTTCCCGACCATCGTCCGGTCCTGCGAGCGGTCCGGGTTTGGCGCGAACCCCGGCGCCTCGTCGCAGCACCACACGATCACGTCGGCGGCGCGCTCGATTTCCTCGACCTTGTAACGATCGCGCACCTGCTTGTAGCCGGCGAAGTAGATCACGCGTGATCCCGCCGCGCGCAGCGCCGCGCCGATCGAGAACAGCACCGCGTTGCCCAGCCCGCCGCCGACCAGCGCCACCGTCGTGTTGGCGTGGATCTCGGTCGGCGTTCCCGTCGGGCCCATCAGCACGACAGGCTCGCCGGGCTGCAACAGCGCGCACACATCGGAGCTGCCGCCCATCTCCAACACGATCACCGAGACCAGGCCGCGCGCGGGATCGGTCCAGGCGCCGGTCATCGCCAGGCCTTCCATCCCGAGTACCGTCTCACCGGTTGCATCACGCACGCGCGGGGCCAGCATCTCGAAGTTCTGCAGCCGGTAGAACTGCCCCGGCCGGAACGCCCGCGCCGCTGCCGGGGCGTGGATGACAACTTCCACGATCGTCGGCGTCAGCCGATTCACCGCATGGACCCGCGGTGACAATTCCACCCGGCAGCGCGCTATCAGCGTCGCCCCCGAAACATTACTTGCCGGGCGCCGCGCCAGCACCTGCGAGACGATCGGGTAACCGCGTTTCGCCCCGCCCATCGCCTTCACCACATTGCCGAAGAAGCTCGGGTGCAGGTCGCCAAAGAAGCTGACGAACCGCTCGCCCGCGACCCCGATTGCGGCCGCGTCCGTCGTGCCCTCGGTCGTTCCATCTGTGGCGCCATCCGTCGTGCCCTCGGTCGTTCCATCGATCACGCCATCTGCTGCGCCCTTTGTCGTTCCATCTGCCGCGCCATCTGTCGTGCCATCTGGCACCGCATTCCCGACGCGGTGCATCAGCACATGCGTAGCGTCCGGCTTGGCCAGGCCACGGGCCGGGCTGACCGGCATACCGGCCTCGTCAATCGCCTGGAAATACCTGCCGTCGAGCTTGAACCGCCCGTCCTCGCGCGCCAGCACGGTGTTGGGCTGCGTGCCCGCCGCGACCAGGATCGCACGCGCCGGCAGCACCATTTCGGTCCCGTCGGCCCGCGCCACGCGCAGCGCAGCGGCGTGGCCGAACGCATCGACCTCGACGGCGCGCGGGGTCAGACCCTCGGCAAAACGCACGCCCTCCTCCAGCGCCTTGGCTACCTCCTCGTGGTTCAGCGTGTAGGACGGGCTGTCGATCAGCCGGCGGCGATACGCGATCGTGGCGCCGCCCCAGCCATCCAGCAGTTTTGCGAGTGCCGGCGCCCGACCTTCGCGCGAAGCTGCAGAACGTTCCGCCGCCAGCGCCGCTGCGTGCGTCAGGAATTCGTCGGCGATCGCGGCTTCCTCGGGGTTCCACGCGGCGCGCACCGCCGCCTCGCCGCTCTCCGCCACAAGCACACCGTAGCGAGCCGAAAATTTCTCCACCTGGCGCACGTAGTAGGCGAGGCTTTCCGTTGCCGTATCGATCGCGGTCAGCCCGCCGCCGATCACGACCACCGGCAGCCGCACCTGAAGATTGGCGATGGACGAAAGCTTCGCCGCGCCGGTCAATTGCAGCGCCATCAGGAAATCCGAGGCGGCCCGCACGCCGCGCGCCAACCCGTTCGGGATATCCAGCACCGTCGGCTTGCCGGCGCCCATGCACAGCGCGATGTGGTCGAACCGCATCGCCCAGGCATCGTCCATCCCCAGCGTCGCACCGCCGCCGAAACGGACGCCGCCGAAATGCGCGAACGCCGAGCGCCGCTCCAGCAGCAGGCGCACCAGCTTCAGGTAGTTCTTGTTCCAGCGCACCGTGATGCCGTACTCGGCGACGCCGCCGAACCCGGCCATCACCCGGTCATCCAGGTTCTCGTAGAGTGTCTCCGCGTCGCGCACCGGCGCGCGCGCATCAAACCCCAGCGGCTCGATCTTCAACCCGTCGATCGCCACCACCGTGTGCCCGTCATTCATCAGGTGATGCGCCAGCGTGAACCCGGCCGGGCCCAGCCCGACGATCAGCACCTTGCGCCCACTGTCCGGGCGAGGCAGCGGACGGGCAAAATCCAACGGGTTCCAGCGCGTCAGCAGCGCGTAGATCTCGATCCCCCAGGGCAGCCCCAGCACGTCCTTCAGCACCGAGGTCTCGGCCTGCGGAATGTCCACCGGTTCCTGCCGCTGGAAGATGCAGGACTTCATGCAGTCGTTGCAGATGCGATGCCCGGTCGCCGCCATCATCGGATTGTCGATCGCGATCGTGGCAAACGCACCCAGCACACTGCCCTGCGCGCGCAGCATGTGCATCTCGCTGATCTTTTCATCCAGCGGGCAGCCGGCGAGCGTCACGCCGAACGGCGATTTCTGGAATGCGCCCGTCTTGCGGTCGCGCAACCCCTTGGAGCAGGAATCCTTCCCCTGCTCATGGCACCAGATGCAGTAGTTCATCTGGTCCAGCGCCTGCGCGTCGGTCATTCCGGCATCGGTCAGCGCAAACCCGTCGCGCGCGCGCCAGTCGTGCTCCGGCAGGCGCAGCATGGTGACGCCATCGCGCTCGATCGTCTCCACCGGGACCAGGTGCATCGGGTCGATCCGATGCGGCACCTGGAACAGCGTGGTGCCCTTGTGCGCCGCCTGCCCCGCCGGCGTCAGTGCCGCCCAGGCCGCGTAGCGCAGCGCGAGGTCGATCGCCGCCACGTCGGCCGCCGCCTCCCACGCCGTGACATTGGTGGCAAAGCCCAGGTCGGTCAGCGGGGCACCCATCCGGGCTTCCAGCGCCACGCGCAGCGCCGGTCCGTCGAACCCGGCCGGGTCGGGATGCTTCTTCACCGCCTGGCGCTGCACGAACAGCCGCTTGCAGGCATGGACCGGGTCCAGCGCATGGGTCCGCCGTGCCAGGGCCAACACCGCGTCCTCGATGCCGAACAGCGCCGCGACGTAGGCATCGACGTGCGGGCCGAGTGCCACGATCAGGTCGCTGGCCGCCTTTTCCTCCAGCGCCGCCGGATCGGCGCGCGCCGCCAACAGACGCGCATGCAAACCGGTGTCCTCGGCCGCGAGATGCGCAAGAAACGCCCGGTCCAGCCGGACCAGCCCGGGGCGGTCGGCGAGATCATCGAAGCTAAGGCCGAACCGGAGGTGCTGCGCCTCGGCGGCCGGGTCGGCATCCATCGTTGCGGTCAGACCGTGTTGTGCAGGTGCGAGGCGTTGCGCCAGCCGCGCGGCCGCGTCAAGGACCGCTTGGCGAAGGCAGGCCAGACGACTTCGCGCCTGGGCCTTGTGTTGGAAACGAAGCGCAGGGAACCAAGCGGTGTCGCGGAGCGCATGCGGAGATTGTGCGGAGATTATGCGGAGTTTCCAACCGGCATCTCGATGCCGCCGTCCCACGCGTCGGACTGGGTGCCGGTGGCATCCGTGTCATTCAGCCGGGGCGCGTCGGAGGTCTCGACGCTCGTCGGGGTTTCGCGATTCGGCAGCCGCTCGGGCAGCAGGCCCTGGGCCAGGGCGATGCGGCGAAATCCGTTCTGCATCATGGCTGTCCTCCGCAAAGCTGATGGTGCGAGTGAAGCGCAGGAGTATGTCGGAATGTTGTCTCCGGCGTATCGCACTGTGTCAGTGACCAGGGTCACCGCGCGTCGCCGGGAGGGACTCCTCCGTCCTGACAACACGCTGTCAGGAGGTATCTTGTAGACAGTCACGACCACCCGGAGGACAAGACCGATGCCCGACTTTGACATTGTGCTGACCGACGCCCCGACCGACGCCGATGAGGCGGTTATCGACGGCGGCCTGGCCGACTTCAATGCCGAACAGGCCGGTTACCGTGACTGGCGCGCGCTGGCGGTCTTGGCACGCGATCCCGCAACCGGGCAGACCATCGGCGGCATTCTGGGCCGCACCACGCTCGGCCTGCTGTTCGTGGACCTCGTCTACCTGCCCACGGCGCTGCGCGGCCAGAACATCGGCAGCCGCATGATGGGCATGGTCGAGCAGGAAGCGGCGCGGCGGGGATGCCGCTCGGGTGCCCTGATCACCATCAGCTTCCAGGCGCCGGGATTCTACGAGCGGCGGGGCTGGCGCGAATTCGGCCGTGTGCCGTGCGACCCGCCGGGCACGTTTCGCGTGTTCATGTCGAAGACGCTGGAGGGTGGGGAAGGTGCCTGAGTACACCTCTCCCGCTGCTCGTGGGAGGTCGCGGAGCGCCGGCGACGCGGGTGAGGGTCGTGCCGCGTGCACCGCCCTCACCGTTGGTCCGCTCTTCGCGGCCCAACCGCTCCGCTCGCCGACCTCCCGCGACGAGCGGGAGAGGTATACGGGCTCACCCGTTCACCGCGCGAATGACCTCCACCCACTGATCCAGAATCGGCAGGATGGTGGCCTCCTTCTCGGACAGCAGGCTGACCGACACGCGCTCGACACCCTGATCCGCATACCGCTTGATCAGATCGATATCGGGCCCCTGTCCGCCGATCGAGATCCCGAGACTGGCCGGATCGCGCCCGGCCTCCGCCGCCATCTGGCGAAAGCGCGGGATCAGATCCATCAGCGGCGTCGTGGCGGACGGCGTCACCTGCGGCATCCAGCCGTCGCCGTAACGGATGGCGCGGCGCGCGCTGTAGGGGAACGCGCCACCGACGACGATCGGCGGATGCGGCTTCTGCACCGGCTTCGGCCAGGCCATCATCGGGCCGAAATCGATGAACTCCCCATGGTATTCCGGCTTCGACTGGGTCCAGATCGCCTTCATCGCCTCGATCCGCTCGCGCGCCAGCTTGTGACGCGTGGCGAACGCGGTGCCGTGGTTCTCCATCTCGTCCTGGTTCCAGCCGTTGCCGACGCCGAACACGAAGCGGCCGCCCGACACCTGATCGATCGAGGCCACCAGCTTCGCCGTTTGGATCGGATCGCGCTGCGCAATCAGGCAAACGCCGGTGCCGATCTTCAGCGTCTTCGTCGCCATCGCCGCCGCGGTCAGCGTCACGAACGGATCCATCACGTCGTAGTAACGTTTTGGCAGGTCGCCGCCCATGACGAACGGCGTCTTGCGCGACAGCGGGATGTGCGAGTGCTCCGGTGCCCAGACGATGTCGAAGCCACGTTCCTCCAGCGCGCGCGCCAGCGCGGCGGGGGTCATCGAGTAGTCGGTGAAGAACATCGATCCGCCGAATTTCATGGTTGTCTCCTGTGTTGCAACAAAGACTCTCCCTCTCCCCTTGAGGGAGAGGGTTGGGGTGAGGGGTTGCTACCAGTACTGCACCAAAACCTGTTGCGCGCCGACCCCTCCCCCCGACCCCCTCCCTCAAGGGGAGGGGGAGGGTCCTTACATATCCGGGAAGAACTGATTCGCCGGGCGTGGCAGCCCCAAATTCTCCCGCAACGTTCTGCCCTCGTACTCGCGCCGGAAGATCCTCCGCCGCTGCAGTTCCGGCACCACGCGATCGACGAAATCGTCAAGCCCCGCCGGCAGGTACGGAAACATCACATTGAACCCATCGCTGGCTTCCTCGACCAGCCACTGCTCCATCGTATCGGCGATCATTGCCGGAGTGCCGACAATTGCCATGCCGCCATAACCGCCGAGCCGTTGCGCGAGCTGGCGCACCGTCAGGTTCTCCCGCTGGGCCAGCAGGACCGCCCGCTCGCGCCCGCTCTTGCTCTGATTCGTTTCGGGGATCTCCGGCAGCGGACCGTCCGGATCAAATCGCGACGCATCGGTGCCGAGCGCGATCGACAACGAGGCGATCGCACTGTCGTAGTGCACCAGGCTGTCCAGCAGCGCACGCTTGCGCCGCGCCTCCTCCAGCGTATCGCCGACCACGACCAACGCGCCGGGCAGGATCTTCAGGTGCTCGCGCGGGCGACCAAGCCGGTCCATGCGCGATTTCACATCGGCATAGAAACGCTTGGCATCGGCCAGCGGCCCGCCCGCGGCGAAGATCATCTCCGCCGTTTCGGCAGCGAGCTGACGGCCCGAGTCCGACGCGCCGGCCTGCACGATCACCGGCCAGCCCTGGATCGGCCGCGCAACATTCAGCGGTCCGCGCACCGACAGGAATTCGCCCTTGTGATTCAGCGTGTGCAGCCGGTCAGGATCGAAAAAGATCCCCGTCTCCACGTCGCGGATGAACGCATCGTCCGCCCAACTGTCCCACAACCCGGTGACCACGTCGATGAACTCACGCGCGCGGCGATAGCGCTCGCCATGGTCCATCGGTTCGTCGAGACCGAAGTTCAGCGCGGCGTCGGGGTTGCAGGTGGTGACGACGTTCCACCCCGCACGCCCACCACTGAGGTGATCGAGCGAGGCAAACCGGCGAGCGATATGATACGGCTGATCGAAGGTGGTCGACGCGGTGGCGATCAGCCCGAGGCGCTCGGTCACCACCGCGAGCGCGGGCAGCAGGGTGGGCGGGTCGAAGCTGGTCACCGTGGCACTGCGCATCAGCGCGCTCATCGGCATGTTCAGCAGTGCCAGATGGTCCGCCATGAAGAACGCGTCGAACTTGCCGCGCTCCAGCGTCTGCGCGAAGCGCTTCAGGTGCTGGAAGTTGAAGTTGGCATCTGGCAATCCGCCCGGATAGCGCCAGGCGGCGGTGTGGATGCTGACCGGGCGCATGAAGGCACCCAGATGCAATTGTCGTGCGTCGGCCATCTTTTGCCTTTCGTCTTGATGCGTACCACTTTGTCCGCTGCCTGTGTACGTTGGTGGGACAGCATTAACACCGAGGCGCAGAGGCCGTCGGGATCGTAGAGAAGATCAAATGCGCTCCGCGCGAAGCGCCAAATTCGTTGCTTCTCTGCGGCCTCTGCGTCTCTGTGTTAATCAACCACCGCGGACACACCCCTGTCAGGATCCCACGCACCACAAGATGACCCAGGCCCGGCTGCGACCGCGGTCAGCTCGATCGTCCTGCCGGCCCGACGTAGGCAGTCCACCTCAATGCTCCTTCGTCCAACGCCCGATCGTCCAACAAACGCATCGTGCTCGGGCCCATCGCGCCCTTGACTTCGATGGACCGGAATCGTTGCGCCGTAAAGGTGCGAGAAAAGTGATCTATCCTAAACCCTGCCTTCACCTTCAATGTTCCCAAAAACTGCCGCTTCTCGCGAAGCTCTTCCCATACCGACGGCAGGAACAGCGAGCGCCGGCCGGCATCCTCGATGATCAGCCCGTCCACGCCCGGGCGAAGCTGCGCCAACAGGTCGGCCTCGTCCTCGAAACGCATCGCCTCGGGCGGCGTCAGCACCGACACCGACAGATCCAGCCCGGCCAGCTCCAGCACATGCAACCTCGGAAAACGCGGATCGCGGAACGCCGCGTTGAATGCATGCTCCACCACATCGACGCCCAGCGGCCGGCGCGCCACCGGTGAGCCGATGCACCCGCGCAACTGGCCACCCCGCCGCAGCGTGACAAACGCGGCACCCGGCGCCGTCAGCAGCGGCGGCAACGCCGCGTTCGCGACCACCTGACCCGGCTGGCCGGTGTTGAATCCTATCGCGATGCCGCCGCGCACCAGTTCGATCAGCGTCGGCCCCAGCGCCTCGATCGTCGCCCGTTCCGAATCTTCTGCCGATGCCGCCTCGGAAGATGCCGCCTCATACAACGCCCAGGCACCATAACCCACAACCCGATCGCGCGGCCCGGCCGTGTCGCCGGAGTTGCGCAGGTCCAGCCGCTCGATCGCCATCCCGCGCCGCAGCGCCACGCGCAGCAGACCGCGCGTCGGCACCTGGCCGCACGCCTCGGCGCTGCCGATCACCGTGTCGTCGAAACGTTCGATCGCCTCCGCGGTGCGCGCATCGAGGCTCTGGCACGCGGCGTAGTTCAGGTAGTGCGACAGATCGGTGGACACCACGATCAGCGTCTCCGGCCCGCCCCACACCGCATCGAACAGCGCGGCGACGGCCTCGGGCGGGGCATCGCCGGCGACGATCGGCACCAGGCGGAAATCGCCAAGCACGTGCTGCAGGAACGGCACGTGCACCTCCAGCGCATGCTCGCGCTGGTGCGCCGCGTCGAGCTGGCCGACCATCGGAAGCTGGCGCAGCCGCGCGATCGCCTCGGTGTCCAGCGCCACGGTGCCGCAGGGCGTTTCCCAGGCGTCCGAGGCGTCCACCGCCAAGCCGCGGAACGCCACGTGGTGCGACGGGCCGATCAGCACCACGCGGCTGATTTTTCCGCGTGCCGCGGCCAGCTTCACGTAAGCCCTTGCCGCGACCGCGCCGGAATACACATATCCCGCGTGCGGACCGATGATCGCCTTCGGCACCGCCTCGTTGGTGTGCGACGCGTTGCCGGCCTCCGACAGGAATAGCGCAAGCTGCCGCTCCAGCGCGTCGCGCTGGGCGGGATAGAAGCTTCCCGAGACAGCCGGCTTGCGGATCACGGTCACGGCGCGTGCCTTCAACGGAACAATGCGCCACAATGATAGCCGAGGAGGTCCGCAATGGACACCCAACCCGACACAAGTCCCGACAGCCTGGCCGATGGGTCCGTGGTGCCGGCGCGGCATTGGCACAGGCTGGACGACGGGCGCATCCAGTGCGACGTCTGCCCGCGCTTCTGCAAGCTGCACGACGGCCAGCGCGGCCTGTGTTTCGTGCGTGCCCGGCAGAACGACGCGCTGGTGCTGACCACCTACGGGCGGTCATCCGGATTTTGCATCGACCCGATCGAGAAGAAGCCGCTCAATCACTTCCTGCCGGGCACGCCGGTGTTCTCCTTCGGCACTGCCGGTTGCAACCTGACTTGCAAATTCTGCCAGAACTGGGACATCTCCAAGGCGCGCGAGATCGACAAGCTGAACCAGAGCGCCTCGCCGGATGCGATCGCCGATGCCGCGCGAAAACTCGGCTGCCGGTCGGTGGCGTTCACCTACAACGACCCGGTGATATTCCTGGAATACGCGGTGGACACCGCGCTCGCCTGCCACGATCAGGGGTTGAAGACCGTCGCGGTGACCGCCGGCTACATCACGCCCCAGGCGCGCGGCGAGTTTTATGAGCACATCGACGCGGCAAATGTCGATCTGAAGGGCTTCACCGAGGGCTTCTATCGCAACCTGTGCGGCGGCAGGCTGGCGGACGTGCTCGACACGCTGGTCTGGCTACGGCGCGAGACCAAGGTGTGGCTGGAGATCACCACGCTGCTGATCCTCGGCGAGAACGATTCAGACGCGGAACTGAATGCGCTGAGCAGTTGGGTCGCCGCCGAGCTGGGCGTGGACGTGCCGTTGCACTTCACCGCCTTTCATCCCGACTGGCGTATGCGCGAGCACCCATCGACACCGCCGGCAACCTTGACGCGCGCCCGGGCAATCGCGATGGCGCACGGGCTGCGCTACGTCTACACCGGCAACGTGCACGATCCGGCGGGAGGCAGCACGTATTGCCACGGATGCGGAACGTTACTGATTGGCCGCGACTGGTACGAGCTGAATGCGTGGGGGCTGGATGCGGCCGGATGCTGCCAAAGCTGCGGCACGAAGCTGCCCGGCGTGCTGGAACCGCGCCCCGGCACCTGGGGCCGCAAGCGGCAGCCGGTGCGATTTCAGGCGTGACGCCGGAGCACTTTTGTCAAGTGGCGTTCGCCGCAACGGGAGGCGGTGAGTCTCTTGTGTCTCACAGCACCTTGTCCAGGAAATCTCGCGTCCGCACCTCGCGCGGTGCTTCCAGCAACTGCGCCGGCGGACCGTCCTCGACGATGATGCCGCCGTCGGTGAAATAGATGTGGTCCGCGACGCGGCGCGCGAACCCCATCTCGTGCGTGACGAGGATGCAGGTCATGCCCTCGGCCGCCAGTTCCTGCACGGTCACCAGCACTTCTTTCTTCGTCTCCGGATCGAGCGCCGCGGTCACCTCGTCGAACAGCATGACCTTCGGGTTCATCGCCAGCGCCCGGGCGATCGCCACACGCTGCTGCTGCCCGCCGGACAGCTCGCCCGGATAGGCGTCCGCCTTCTCTGTCAGCCGCACTTTCGCCAGCAGCTCGCGCGCCCGCACAGCGACCTGCGCCTTGTCCTGGCGCAACACATGCACCGGCGCCATCATGATGTTGTCCAGCGCCGTTCGGTGCGGAAACAGGTTGTACTGCTGGAACACGATGCCGACATCGCGTCGCAGCGCGCGGTGATCCAGCCGCGGATCGTTCACCTCCCGTCCCGCGACGGTGATCGAGCCGGCGCTGACCGGCACCAGGCCGTTGATGCAGCGCAGCAGTGTGGATTTTCCCGAACCGGACGGGCCGATGATGCAGACCGTCTCGCCGCGCCGTACGGTCAGCGAGATGCCGGACAGCACCGTCAACACGCCGAAACGTTTCTCCACGCCGCGCAGCACGACAACCGGTGGGCCAAGTTCGTGCGCCATTCAGCCGCGCACCTGCAGCCGCCGCTCCAGCATCAACGTCGCGCGCGCGATCGGATAGCAATAGGCGAAGAACAGCAGCAGCAGGAACAAATAGAGCGGCAGCATCAGCTCCGGCCGCGCGTCCGACGCGATCGCCGCGCGGGTGATCGTCAGCCCGTCCTGGATGCCGACGATCGAGATCAGTGTCGTCGCCATGGTGAGGATCGCATAAAGGTTCATCCACGGCGGCAGCATGCGCCTGATGGCCTGCGGCAGGATCACCAGTCGGATAGTCTGCAACTTGCTGAAGGCGAGGCCGTGCGCGGCGCTCCATTGCGGCTCCGGAATTGAGTGCAGCGCGCCGCGCAGCAGTTCCGCAACGTTGGCGGCGACCGGCAGCGACAGGCCCAGCACCGCCTTCGCCCAGCTCGGCAGCGGGATCGTGACGCCGCCGATGTGCAGCTCGAACGGCAGCAGGAACATCACGTAGAACAGCAGCACGAGCCAAGGCGCGTTGCGGAAGAACTGCGTCAGCGCCCAGCCGACCGCGCGCGAGGGCCGCCGATGCGCGATCAGCAACAGGCCGAGCGGGAAGCCGAGCGCGGTGCCGAGCGCCATGGACAGCACGCTGACTAGCACGTTGAACAGGAAGCCGCCGAAGATGAGCGGCGCCCAGCGCAGCACGGCGGCCACCGCACTTTCCGTTGCGGGCCGCGCGTCTGCCTGGGCCCAGGCGAGCGTGGCGACGAAGAACAGCGCCGTGGCGAACGGCAGAACGGGCCATGCCAGCGGCGCACGCAGCCCTGCCAGTGGGCGGACCGGAAGCAGCACTGGCAGGTCTCGCCGCACCGATCGGTCTTGCCGCACCCGCGGGTCGGTCACGGCGCGTAGCCGGGCATCCGCAGCGCCCGCTCCCAGCGCTCCATCATCCAGACCAGGACTGCGATCAGCGCGATGTAGACCGCAAGCAGCAGATACATCATTTCGCGCACGTTCATCACCTCGGACCAGATCTGCGACGCGGCATACAGCAGTTCCGGCACGCCGATCGCATAAGCCAGGGTGGTCGTCTTCACCAGGTTGACCAGGTTGTTGGTCAGCGCGGGCAAGCAGATCCGCAGCCCGAGCGGCGCCAGCACGTAGCGATAGGTTTGCAACCGGCTGAAGCCGAGCCCCTCAGCGGCCTCGACCATGGTCGGCGGCACCGCCTCGATGCCGGAGCGGAAGATTTCCACGTTGAAGGCCCCGGCCAGCAGGCTGAACGAGATCACCGCCCACCCGTAGCCGTCGATCAGCGGCGCGCCTGCCTGTGCTCCGGCCGCGGAATGAAACAGGCTGCCGACCGCGAAATAGAAGAACGTAAGCTGCACCAGCGGCGGCGTGTTGCGGAACGCCTGCACGTAGCAGCGCACCGCGCCGTGTGCGAGTCGGGATCGGGTCGACAGCAGCCAGGCGCCAAACGCCCCGAGCAGAACCGAGAACAGGATGCAGGTCAGCGACAGCTCGATCGTCGTGCGTAACCCGAGCAGAAACCGCTGCCCATCGAACGCGTCGGTGAAGGGCGAGAAGTTCAGCCCGTAGCCATCGTTGATAAAACGGAACATATCGGCGAGGTGACCGTGCATCAGGTCCGCTCAGGCGGCGGCCACCCCCGTCATGACCCGGGGGCCGGCCATGACGGGAAACACTCGGCTTCTCCTCAGTTCCCCGCCAGCTTCTGCTTCATCTCCTGCAGATACGGGCTGGGCTTGATGCCCCATTTCGCTTCCAGCGCGATGATATGCCCGCTTTTCAGCCACGCCGTGCTCATCTGGCTGAGCAGCTTGCCGAACGGGCTATCCAGGTCCTCCAGCCGCACGGCCATCGCCCAGAGCTGTGGATCCTCGGACGGCAACGGCATCTCGTAGCTCGCCCATTTCGGATCGCCGCTGGACAGCGTTGACTCGATCAGCGTGTCGTCGAACAGGAACGCGACGCAGTTCCCCGCCGCCAGCGCGTTCATCCCGTCCGGCACGGCGGGGAACACCACCATGTCAGGCTGGTAAAGCTGTGCCACGCGCCGGTTGTAATAGGCGCCCTGCACCGCGCAGACCTTTTTCCCCTTCAGGTCGGACCAGCTCTTCAATCCCGCCGATTTCGGCGCCAGCACGTTCGTCGCGCCGGCGAAATAGTTCGGCTCCACCATGCCGATGATCTTGCGCCGCTCCGGCGTATCGCCCAGCGTTGCAATGACCAGATCGATCCGGCCCTGGCGCAGGAACTCCATCCGGTTCACCGCCGTCACCGGCACCGGCTCCAGCTTCACGCCGATCTTGTCCGCCACTTCCTGCGCGAGATCGATCTCCAGCCCGACGATCTTCCCGGATGGGTCGATGAAACCCCACGGCCGGTAGTCGTTCTTCACGCCGACCACCAGCGTGCCCTTCTGTTTCACCCCGGCGAGTGTGTCGTCGGCGCGGACCGGCGCGGCCGCGAGGCAGCAGGCGAACAATAGCAATAGAAACGCAATCAGTCGTTGCATGGCGTGACTCCGAAATGGGTGGCCCGGGCGCGCGTGCAACGGGTCCGCCGGCGTCCGCGCAAGCCGCGGGCCGCAGCTTCCGTATCATCGACAATGCCATGAAGCAAAGCGACCGGCGCGGCATCGCCCCGCCTCCGCCGAGATCGCCGACCGAAGCAGTGCCGCCGTGTCATCGGTATCAGGCAACCTCGCGTCGTCCCGGTCACGTCGCGCGGGGCTTGTCCGATCGGTTCGCCGGTGCCAAACCGGAAATCAGAATGACCTACTCCTTTCTCCGCCTCGCAGCCGAGGCGCTGCGCGGCAATGCGGGGTGGACGCCGGCCTGGCGCGACCCCGAGCCGAAGCGCCAGTACGACGTGCTGGTGGTCGGCGGCGGCGGGCATGGCCTGGCCACCGCCTACTACCTCGCGCGCGAGCACGGCATCAGCAACGTCGCCGTGCTGGAGAAGGGCTGGATCGGCTCGGGCAATGCCGGGCGCAACACCACGATCATCCGCTCCAACTACCTGCTGCCGGGCAACGAGGCATTCTACGAGCACTCGATGCAGCTCTGGGAAGGGCTGGAGCAGGACCTGAACTACAACGCGATGGTCAGCCAGCGCGGCGTGCTCAACCTGTTCTCGACCGATGCCGCGCGCGACGCGGCGGCGCGGCGCGGCAACGGGATGCGGCTGCACGGCGTCGATGCCGAGCTGCTCGACGCCGCCCAGGTGCGCGCCATGCACCCCTACCTCGACTTCGACAACGCGCGCTTCCCGATCAAGGGCGGCCTGCTGCAGCGGCGCGGCGGCACCGCGCGGCACGACGCCGTCGTGTGGGGCTTCGCGCGCGCCGCCGACCGCCGCGGCGTCGACATCCTGCAGAACTGCGAGGTCACCGGCATCACCATCAGCAACGGTCGCGTAACGGGCGTGGACACAACGCGCGGCCCCATCGGTGCCAACAAGGTCGGGCTGGTGGTGGCCGGGCATTCCTCGCGCCTCGCGGCAATGGCCGGGCTGCGCCTGCCGATCGAAAGCCACGTGCTGCAGGCTTTCGTTTCGGAGGCAATCAAGCCGCTGATCGACGGCGTGGTCACCTTCGGCGCCGAGCATCTCTACATCAGCCAGTCCGACAAGGGCGGCCTGGTGTTCGGTGGTGACATCGACGGCTACAACTCCTACGCCCAGCGCGGCAACCTGCCGGTGGTCGAGGCCGTGATGGAGGCCTGCATGGCCATGCTGCCGATGCTCGGCCGCCTGCGCGTGGTGCGGTCGTGGGGCGGCATCATGGACATGTCGATGGATGGCTCGCCGATCATCGACCGCGCGCCGATCGACGGGCTCTATCTCAACACCGGCTGGTGCTACGGCGGCTTCAAGGCGACGCCGGCCTCCGGCTGGTGCTTCGCTCACACGATTGCCAAGGATGCGCCGCACCGGCTGAATGCCGCGATGCGGCTGGATCGTTTCGCTACCGGCGCGCTGATCGACGAACGGGGCGCCGGGCCCACGCCGAACAAGCACTGAGACCCAACAGGCACCGAGGAACCGATGCGCATTCCCTGTCCGCATTGCGGCGAGCGCGGCAGCGAGGAGTTTTCCTACCTCGGCGCGGCCGATCCCCAGCGCCCGGCGGCAGATGCGCCGATCGAAGCGTGGCACGACTACGTCTATCTCCGCGACAATCCGGTTGGGGTGCATCGCGAGCTGTGGCAGCATGTCTATGGCTGCCGACGCTGGCTGGTGGTGACGCGCGATACGCGCTCCCACGCAATCGCCGGCGCGCAGGACGCGATGCGACTGCGCCTTGGGGATGCGGCGGCATGAGCCACGCCGGCAATGTCGTTACGGGCCCATCCGGCCAGACGCAGCGGCTCGCCTCCGGCGGCCTGATCGATCGCGGAACGACGCTGCCGTTCCGCTTCGACGAGCACGATCTCGCCGGACTGCACGGCGACACGCTCGCCTCGGCGCTGCTCGCCAACGGCGTCCGCCTGGTCGGACGGTCGTTCAAGTACCACCGCCCGCGCGGCATTCAGTCCGCGGGGTCGGAGGAGCCGAACGCGCTGGTGGAGCTGCGCGACGGCGCGTGGCGCGAGCCGAACACACCGGCAACGATGATCGAACTGTTCGCCGGGCTGCGGGCGACGAGCCAAAACCGCTTTCCCTCGCTGCGCTTTGACCTGATGGCGATGAACGGCCTGTTCGCGCCGCTGCTCAAGGCCGGCTTCTACTACAAGACCTTCATGTGGCCGGCTTCGTTCTGGGAGCGGTTCTACGAGCCGTTGATCCGCCGGGCCGCCGGGCTTGGACGCGCGTCGGGCGTGGCGGACCCGGACCTCTATGAACGCGCGACGCTGTTCTGCGACGTGCTGGTGATCGGCGCCGGCCCGGCGGGGCTCGCCGCCGCGCTGGCAGCCGGGCGGCGTGGCGCACGCGTTGTGCTGTGCGATGAGGATTTTCGGCCCGGCGGCCGGCTGCTGGCCGAGCGCGCGGTGGTCGACCACCAGCCGGGCGTCGCGTGGGCCGCAGCCGCCGAGGCGGAGCTGGCCGCGCTGACCGAGGTTCGCATCCTGCGTCGGACGACGGTGTTCGGCGCCTACGACCACGGCACCTATGGCGCCCTGGAACGCGTGGCCGACCATCTTGCCCGGCCTGGGCTTCCTCATCCTCAGCCCGGGTTGCCTCCGCCTGGTCGTCCACACCCCGGAGATCCGCAGCCCGGAGATCCGCCGCCCGGGCGTTCGCAGTCCGGACCTCCGCACTCTGGCCCGCAAGAGCCGCGGCAGCGCTGCTGGCGGATCATCGCGCGCCGCGCCGTCCTTGCCGCCGGCGCCACGGAACGGCCGCTGCTGTTTGCCGGCAACGACCGCCCGGGCGTGATGCTGGCTGGCGCCGTGCGCGCCTACCTCAACCGCTTTGCCGTGGCGCCCGGGCGTGAGGTGGTCATCGCCACGTCCGGTGATGAGGGTTGGCGCACGCTGGCCGACTGCCTGCACCACGGCCTGCGCGTGGCCGCCGTGGTAGACCGGCGCACCGACGTGCCGGCCCCCCTGCAAGCACTGGCGGCGCAGGCGGGCGCGCGGTTGTTCGCCGGCGGCCGCGTGACCTCGGCACGCGGGGCGCACGGATTGCACGCGGTGGACGTGATCGACGCGTCCGGCGGCACGCACCGGGTCGGCGCCGATCTGCTCGCCATGGCCGGCGGCTGGAATCCGGCGCTGGCGCTGTCCACGCATCTCGGCGGCAAACCGGTCTGGGACGACACGGCGTCCGCCTTCGTCCCGGGCGAACTGCCGCAAGGCATGCTGGTCGCTGGCGCGGCACGGGCGCGGTTCGGCCTGGCGGACGCGCTGGCTGACGGGGCACAGGCGGGCGCCAACGCGGCCGCATCCTGCGGCTTCGACGGCCCGGCGCCGGTCCCCCCGCGCGCGGACCCGGACGAGAGGGCGGCCTCCGCGCTCTGGCTGCCGCGCGTCGCCGGCAAGCGGTCCGACGACTTCGATCACGACGAGCAAGGCAATGGGCTCGTCGATTCTCAGTACGCCGTCTCCGGCAAGGCGTTCGTCGATTTCCAGCACGACGTCACCGTCGACGACGTAACAATCGCGCATCGCGAAGGCTTCCGCTCCGTCGAGCACCTGAAGCGCTACACCACGCTCGGCATGGCGACCGACCAGGGCCGCACCGCCAACGTGACCGGACTGGCGCTCATGGCGGCGCTGACGGGCCAAAACATCGAGCAGACCGGCACGACGCGGCTGCGCCCGCCCTACACGCCGGTGGCGATCGGTGCGCTCGCCGGCCACGATCGCGGTCACGACTTCCGCCCGACAAGGCTGACGCCGGCGCATGGCTGGGCCGCCGCGCAGGGCGCCGTGTTCACCGAGGCGGGCGCCTGGCTGCGCGCCTCGCACTTCGCGCGGGCGGGCGATGCCGACTGGCAGCAGGCAGCGAGCCGCGAGGCGCTCGCGGTGCGCAACGCCGTCGGCGTCTGCGATGTCTCGACGCTGGGCAAGATCGAGATGGTCGGGCCGGATTGCGGCCGCCTGCTCGACCGTCTCTACATCAACACGTTTTCCTCGCTACCGGTCGGGCGCGCGCGCTACGGCCTGATGCTGCGCGAGGACGGGCTGGTGCTGGACGACGGCACGGTCGCGCGGCTGGAACCGGACCGGTTCATCATCACAACGACGACCGCGAATGCCGGCCCGGTGCTGGCGCACATGGAATTCTGCCACCAGGTGCTGTGGCCGGAGCTCGATGTCCATTTCGTCTCCGTCACCGATCGCTGGGCGCAGTTCTCGCTCGCCGGTCCGCGCGCGCGCGACGTGCTGGCGGCGGCGCTCGATCCCGGCTGCGATCTGTCCAATGAGGCGTTTCCCTATATGGAAGCCGGTACCGCCAGCATGCTCGGCGGGGTCGGCGTGCGGCTGTTCCGGATCTCGTTTTCCGGCGAGCTGGCGTACGAAATCGCGGTGCCGGCGGCCAGCGGCGAGGCGGCGATCCGCGCGCTGATCCAGGCGGGCGAAAAATTCGGCATCCTGCCCTATGGCACCGAGGCGCTGGGGTGCCTGCGCATCGAAAAAGGCCATCCGGCCGGCGGCGAGCTGAATGGCCAGACCACGGCGGGCGACCTCGGCCTGGCGCGTATGATGTCGAAGCGGAAGGATTTTATTGGTCGCGCGCTGACACAGCGCCCCGCGCTGCTCGCGCCGGACCGGCCATCGCTGGTCGGGCTGCGTCCGGTGGACCGCACGAGCCGGCTGCGGTCCGGGGCGCATTTCATTGCACCAGGTGCTGCGGCAACGATCGCGAACGACCAGGGCTGGATGAGCTCGGTCACCTACTCGCCGACGCTCGGCCATTGGATCGGGCTTGGCTTCCTCGCCGGCGGCATGGCGCGACTGGGCGAGCCGATCCGCGCCTGCGATCCGCTGCGCGCCGAGACGGTCGAGCTGACGGTGGTTGCCCCGTGCCACATCGACCCGGAAGGAGCGCGGCTGCGTGTCTGACACGATCGGGATAAGCGCTCACCTTCGGGTCGGGCTTGGCATGGTCTCCGTCGCCGTCCCGGGCGCCGTCCCGGGCGGCGGTGCGGCGGTGCTGGCGGAGGCGCTGCACGACCATGCCGGTCTCGCGCTGCCGGATCCCGGCTGCTGGGTCGGCGACGACGCGTTGGCGCTTCTCTGGTCCGCGCCGGGCCAGTTCCTGGCAGTTGGCGACGCGGGCGCGACGCAGCGCCTCGCGGACTCGCTGCGGGCGCAGGCGCGGCTGATCGACCTGACCGGTGCGCGCGTGGTGGTCCGACTGTCGGGCCGCTCGGTGCGCGAGGTCCTGGCGCGCTGCGTGCCGCTCGACCTGCATCCGCGCACCATGCGTCCGGGCCACGTCGCATCGACCATCGCGGCGCATATCGGCGTGCAGATCTGGCAGATCGATGCGCTGCCCAGCTACGACCTTGCCGGCCCCATCAGCTACGCCGGCAGCCTGTTCCGCGCGCTGGAACTCGCCGGTGCGCCGGTCGTCGGGAGCTGACCAGATCGCGATCACGCCTGGCATCAGTAGGCCAACGCGTCGCACCCGTGCCGAAGGGAGTGTCCGCCAATAGACAATCGGCACTCGTCCAGCGGCATGTCGGCAGCCGCGGAATTCGTGGCTTTACGGCTACATGAAATGCACACCCGTCTATGGACGCCTGCCGCTGATGCAATCTTCGTCCCACGCGGCATGGTGCTCAGGCCGACGCGCGCCAATCCAGCGCCGCGCCAGGTCATGCCATAGCCCAGGGTCCTCCTCGGCTGCCCGGGCGGCCGTCAAACGGCAGGCGTCATCCTATGCGTCGTCGACAAACTCCACCGCAGCCGCCGCTGCATCGGTTCAAGCCGCGAACGACACCAGCACCGCCCATGCGGCGATCAACCCCAGTGCCATCCCGGTCGCGATGAGATACGCGCGCCACATCTCTTTCTTCGCCTCGGGGGGCCTCGCCAAGCTCCGGGAATGGCGGTGGGGCGGCCGAAGGTTCGGGTCCATCCGCCAGACTCCCTACGCCAGCGCGCCGCCCGACAGGTCGGCGGTCTTGTGTTGCAAGCTCGCCAGCAGCGCCTCGCCGCCGCCGCTACTCAGGATGCGCCGGAAGTCCGAGCGCTGCATCGCCACGCGGCTGATCGAGCCTGCGGCGAGCACATCGACGACTTTCCAGCCCGCCGCCGTCTGCTGCATCACATAGTCGAGCCTCGTCGCCTCGCCGTCGGCGGGTACGATCTCGCTCTGTACGACCAGCCGGTCCGTCCCCAGGGCGCGCGTCGCGGGCGAGACGGTGAAGCTCTGGCCGGCGTAATTGTCGAAATTCGCCACGTAGCTCGCCACCGTGTAGCGGCGGAATGCGTCCAGCAGCCGGGTCTGCTGATCCTGCGGCAGGCCCGCCCAGCTCGGGCCGACCGACACCGCCAGCACGGCGCGCAGGTCGAAGGCCTGGTCGATCGCGGGCGTGAGCGCCTCGAAGCGCTGGGCGAACCCGGTCTGCCGGCCGCTTTTCATCGTCGCGAGCAGTGCGGCGTTGAACTGCTGGACCGTCGCGATCGCCGGCGCCGTATCGGCGCGCGCACGTGCGCTCAGCGGCATCGCGGCGAGGGCCAGCATGGCGAACAAGGATCGCCGGCGCAGGGTCGGGGCGGCGATGGCGGCGGTCGTGGTCCGGGTGCTCGTCGACATGGCTGCTCTCCGTTTCTCCAGGCTCGCTTTGCTGTCCCGCCAAGCTCGCGTCACGTTACGAACCCGACGGTAGAGGCCTCGCGGCTCACCGGACCATAGGAAAGGCAGCCCGCCACTTTTGGCAGTGATGTGGCCCACATTTCCGACGAAAAAAGGCGGAGAGTTTTCGGCGGGGCTGGCGACCGCCGTGCCTTCGCCAGTCCGTGCAACGTGTCGCGGACCACAATGATACCGCCCAAACAAAGACTCATATACTCAATGTTCGAAGGAATCTGTGCTGCTGCCGCATGACAGGAAGCAAGACTCACCACAGAGACACAGAGGCACAGAGGCACAGAGCAGAAGACCAAGTGATCAGCCTGATATTCTCCTCTGTGCCTTTGTGCCTTTGTGCCTTTGTGCGGTTCCTCGCTGTCTCTCATGGGCAGTAACGATCTCACGCTGGCAGTTGCATATCGAGCTTGCCGGCGAGCAGATAGGCCATGGCCTTGAGGTTGCGGGTTGATCGGTATCCCCGAGCCTTGGCCTTGGCGGCCTGCACCAGGCTGTTGATACCCTCAATCAATCCGTTGGTGATCTTGCTGTCGAACCAGCGGAGGATGCCGTCCTAGTGGCGCTTGACGGTGCGCGCGGCATCGATCATCGGCTCGAGCCGGCTGTGAGTGGCCCAGAAGTACCATTTCCTGAGGAAGCCAGCCGCGTCCTGCACCGATGGCGGCTGCGCGCGACGCTTGGGGGGTCGTCAGGCCGGGACGAAGAAACGGCCCCCCTTCAGCCGAACCAAGAAACGTCAGAAAGTCGGGCGCGCCGGTCAGTCATGCAAGGGGGGGGTGTCGTTACCACCCATACAAAACGGCGAGGAGGCCTCTTTAGGCCTCCTCAAACCCGCAGGTCCAATTCCAATGCCGGTCGGCCTGCCCCTCCGGACTCCCTTCCTGCTCCCAAATGCGATAGGCGCGCTCGCGCAGGCGCTGGTCATGAGCTCGGCGCCAGTACTCGTCGGCGCGCCCGTCTGGGCGCCCTTCTTGCTCCCAAAGCAGATAGGCGCGCTCGCGCACGATCCGATCGAGGTCGGCTTTCGTCTCCATGAGAATGTCATGGCTATCCCCATACGGCGTGACGGGTCCGGGCCGGCTGACATGCATCCTCGTAGACAGCTTTTCGAGCTCCTCGGTCGGCACTAGCTGTGCGTGCGCGGAAGCGGACAGCGCCTTGTCTTCGAACTTGGTGTCGGACGGGTCCGGCTCCGAGGCTCCGACCGAGACCGGAAACGTGTGAAGGACAGTCTCATTTTGGTTCAGCACATCAACCAGACGTTCGGCCACGACATTCTCTCCTGTGTGTAATTCATCTGTGGCTCCGCTTTCGTTAGGCGGGTTCGTTGAAGCGATCGACGCACAGCAGACGTTGTAACCACTCAGTCCCCCAATGTCAGTAGCGGTCTCTACGCGGCACCTGCGGGGTCGTCAGGCCGGGACCAAGAAACGGCTCCGTTCTGCCGGAAAAAGAAACACCATCAGGTGAGCGGCGTGGCTTGGCGAGGGATGGGGCCGACGTTGCTACGCATGCAGATCAGCGAGGACGCCTTTGTGCCTTTGTGCCTTTGTGGTGAGTCTTTGTTCTTTTCAGTTATCAACGCCACAGATTTTTACGGGGCTCTGGTATACCAACGGTCATTCTTTATGACGGTCGGTATCAATCATGATCGGAGCGACACGCGCGGGCGGCGGGGGTTGGCGCCGTTTCCGTATCGGTCAGATGTCCATCCGATTGCGGCCGCTCACCCCGGCGTTCCGACGTAATCCATGCGTTCGCCCACGGTCATGCTGGCTTGACTTTGGCCGCTACGACGGGGCGCATCGTCGCAGCCTGGCCGGAGGACGCGATCTCGGCATCGACCTTGCGCCCACCTGCATCGGACGCTTCCGAGCGGCACTGACGTCAGGTGAGCTGGAAGCCGCCTGCCAGGGGATCGCGGTCATCCACGATGATCGTGTTGTGGCCGATAATACGCGCCCACCCTCCGATGCTGGGACGGATCGCATTGTGGTTGCCGACGCTCGCGACGCCTTCGACACGGCAATCGAACATCGTGCCGATGATGCTTTCATGCACGAAGTCGTCACCGACCTTGAGCCGGCCACGGGCGGTGAGCTGCGCCATGCGGGCCGACGAGCCGGTGCCGCACGGCGAGCGGTCAACGCCTTTGTCGCCATAGAACACCACGTTCCGCGCGTGCGCTCGGGGATTGCGCGGGCGATCGCACCACATGACGTGGCTGACCCCCAGGATGCGCGGGTCTTCCGGGTGGACCGGCTCCAGCGCCGACTGCGCCGCTTGCCGCACCAGGGGACTGAGGCGCTGGATGTCCGCCACCGTCATGCCATCCAAACCTGGCCAGTTGGGCTGCGGCTCGATGATTGCGTAGAAGTTTCCGCCATAGGCCAGATCGAGAACGATCTCCCCCACGCCGGCGACGACGATCCGCGCATCCATCGCGTGCAGATAGCTGGGTATGTTGAACAGCCGGACCTCGTCCACGAAGCGGCCATCCATCGTGTAGACCACATCCACCCGGCCCGCCGGGGTCTCAAGGGCCAGCCGCCCTGCCTCGCGCGGCGTCACCAGTCCTTCTTCAATCGCCACGGTCACCGTGCCGATCGTCCCATGTCCGCACATCGGCAGGCAGCCGCTCACTTCAATGAACAGGACACCGACATCGTACTCGGGACTGCTCGCCGGATAGAGTATGCTCCCCGACATCGCATCATGGCCGCGGGGCTCGAACATGAGCGCCCGACGGACGTGGTCGTGGTTGCGGACGAATTCGAGGCGACGCTCGGCCATAGGGACGTGCGACAGCATCGGCGCTCCACCCACGACCACCCGGACCGGGTTCCCGCACGTATGGGCGTCCACGCAGAAATAGGTGTGCGATGCCATAGCAGGCTCCTGTGGATAGGTGAAAATGGATCGAAATGACAGTGGTGTCGACCAAATGGTCGGGCGCAGCCACAGCATTCAGCAGCAGAGCGTGCCAGAATTGGTTGCCGTCTTGCTGGACGCATGCCGTCCGGACGCCCGCTCTGTCGGTGTTTGGCAGGCGTTCGACTTCACGGCCTTCTCAATCCAGTCGGCGAGGTTCCTCGGTGTCCCATGCTGGCCCAACGGTGGCTTGTGCATGACCACATAGCCCGACTGCTCCAAGTGCTCGACCAACCGCTCGGCGGTGACCCGCGCCATCGTCTCGTCCGCGTCGTGCACGCGCTTCCGGCCGTTGAAGCGGAGCGCGAAAGAGCGGGACTGCGTGAGTTCGTCCCGGATGGCGGGGCGGAGATTGGGCGCGTCGGGCATTGGTGGGACAGTAGGAGAGGCGATTATGCACTTTGCAAATACGGCAGATTTATAGGACTGGCGGCCTAGTTGCCGCTTCGTCCGGCGCCATCAAGGCCGGCCACAACCGCCGACAAATCAAGTTGGACAGGAACATCCCTACCAGGAGCGCGAATGCAGCGCTTACTCCTCCTCCGATGATGTCGCCGGTCCCTAGGTCGTAGAGCAGGATATCAACGGGCGGCATAATCAGGGCTAGAAACAGTATGGCTAGCAGCCATGCCCGGAGCGCTCCTCGCCGTTGCATTGCGGACCACAGCGGGGTCGTCTTTCCTTGTGTTTGGCACTCACTTATCCACCACGGGATTTGCATGGGGCGTCTCCCTTTTTGGTTGTCGGCGGCACGCTCGATGGCTCCCGCCGACCACGCGAGCCAACGCGCGTCTTCCGTCATGACGTCGAGAAGGACGTTGGCGTCGATCAGGACCGCCGTCATTCAGTCATCGCGGGTCAGCGCCATGATCGCCTCCGTGCTCATCGCGACATCGCCGCGTCCTCGCAAATGGGCGACAAGTCGCGCGCCGCGACCATCGCTCTTACGGGCTTTGGCGCGAACGATGCGCACAACCTTGCCGTCGAACTCGAATTCCACTTCCGTCTGCGGCAGCAGACCCGCCCGCTCGCGGATTTCAGCCGGAATGGTCACCTGACCTTTGGATGTGATGCGCACCGCCGTTTCCTTACTCTTACACGTAAGAGCAAGGAGACGGCGCCGATTTGCAAGAACCGGCCGCTCAGCACCTGCGGTCAGATCGATCGCGACGGCTCGACCACAGCAGCGAGGCTGATCGCAAAGCCGGCCGCTGTGGAAGGCTGCCGCAGTGGAAGGCTATGGAGCGCAGTGGCGTAGATATGGCGGAGGGAGTGGGATTCGAACCCACGGTACGCTTTCACGCACACACGCTTTCCAAGCGTGCGCCTTAAGCCGCTCGGCCATCCCTCCGCGGATGTTGACCCGGACGGGCGGAACATAGCAGCGGCAAATCGAGCGACAACCCTTTCCGCCGCGATCCCCCCTGGGCGCGCGATCCCCTTGACCCCCCCGGCCCTTTCGGCCACACACCGGGCACAAATCCATCCCCACCCATTGCATGAGACAGAGGCGATGCGCGACACTGGCGAATTCCTGTTCACGTCCGAGTCCGTCTCGGAAGGCCACCCCGACAAGGTCGCCGATCGGATCAGCGACACCGTGCTGGACGCGTTCCTCACCGCCGATCCCTACGCCCGCGTCGCGTGCGAAACGCTGGTCACCACCAACCGCGTGGTGCTGGCCGGCGAGACGCGCGGGCCGGAGACGGTGACGCACGAGCTGCTCACCCATCTGACCCGCATGGCCATCCACGACATCGGCTACGACCAGGCCGGCTTCTCCTGGAGGACCGCCGACATCCAGTGCCATCTGCACTCGCAGTCCGCCGACATCGCGCAGGGCGTGGACGCCGTCGGCAACAAGGACGAGGGCGCCGGCGACCAGGGCATCATGTTCGGCTATGCCTGCCGCGAAACCGAAACGCTGATGCCGGCGCCGATCTACTACGCCCACGAGATCCTGCGCCACATCCGCGACCGCCGCCGCATCAGCGACATCTCGGTCGCCGGCTTGCTGCCCGACGCCAAGAGCCAGGTCACCCTGCGCTACATCGACGGCGAGCCGGTCGGCGCCACCTCGATCGTGGTCTCCACCCAGCATGTCGAGGAGCTGGAGCAGGCCGAGATCAAGCGCATGCTGTGGCCGATCGTGGAAGAGATCCTGCCCGAGGGCTGGATGTGCCCCGAAGCCGAGTTCCATGTGAACCCGACCGGCAAGTTCGTGATCGGCGGCCCGGACGGCGATTGCGGCCTGACCGGGCGCAAGATCATCGTCGACACCTATGGCGGTGCCGCGCCACACGGCGGCGGCGCGTTCAGCGGCAAGGACCCGACCAAGGTGGATCGCTCCGCCGCCTATGCCTGCCGCTACCTGGCGAAGAACGTCGTCGCCGCGGGCCTCGCCGACAAATGCACTCTGCAGATCAGCTACGCCATCGGCATCGCCCGCCCGCTCTCGGTCTATGTGGACCTCCAGGGCACCGGCTATGACGTCGACGAGGCGCAGCTCGAGAAGACCCTGCGCGAGCTGATGAACCTGTCGCCGCGCGGTATCCGCGAGCACCTGCACCTCAACCGGCCGATCTACGCCCCCGCCTCTGCCTACGGGCATTTCGGCCGCCTGCCGGATGAGGACAAGGGCACCTTCACCTGGGAGAGGACCGACCTGGTCCCGGCGCTGCAGGCAGCCTTCGGGCGCTAGCGCGCGAGGCGGCAACGTCGGAGCACGTGAATCGCGCGCTCAAACAGAACGTGCGATCGCGCGAGGCGGCGACGTCGGAGCGCGTGAATCGCACGCTCAAACACACTGAGATGGCACGCTGAAGCCGCCGCCCGACCGGCTGTATGGCCGCGGCCGCGGCCACAAGCTGCGGGCGCGCCAGGAAACGCTGCTCGCCGTCACCCTGCCCCGCATGACGTTCCCCGTCGAGCAAGCCGCTGACCCGTTGGCCGCGTTCGCGCCGGGGATGCACCGGCTCTGGCTGGAGGTGGGCTTCGGCGGCGGCGAGCACGCGCTGGCGCAGATCGCGGCGCATCCCGACACCGCCCTGATCGCCTGCGAGGTGTTCGACAACGGCATCTGCTCGCTGCTGTCGCACCTGGTGCCGCAGGACCATGAGGCCACCGCGAAGCTGCCCGGCAACCTGCGCCTCTGGCCCGATGACGCCCGCACCCTGCTGCGCCGGCTGCCGGATTCCAGCCTCGACCGTCTGTTCCTGCTGTTTCCCGATCCCTGGCCGAAATCCCGCCATGCCAAGCGCCGGTTCGTGCATCCCGCGCTGCTGCCCGAGCTGGCCCGCGTGCTGGTGCCGGGCGCGGCGTGGCGCGTCGCCACCGACGATCCGATCTATCAGGCGTGGGTGACCGAGGTGATGGGCCGGCAATCCCTGTTCGAGGCCCCGCCACCCGCCGCCATGCGTCCGTCGTGCTGGCCGCCCACCCGCTACGAAACCAAGGCACTCCGGGCAGGACGCGCACCACTCTACTGGACGTTCGTCCGCCGGGGCTGACACGGCACCTTCCGTCACGGCGCACGGTTTGATATCGTAAGGAGCTGCGTTTTGGAACCGTTGCTGCGCTGGCAGACCGTCAGCTTTTCGCCGGATGCGCCAAGACAGAAACCCGCAAGGTCAAGCGAGGGCCGATCGAAGGCGTCAAGATTATCGTTACGCCACCGCCCTCGCCGCCGCCTCGCCGCTGAGCCACGCTCCGGCCAGCGTGCCTGCGTAGCCGACATGGCACGCCTCGCCCGCGAACAGCAGGTGCCCATCGCCCACCGGCTCCGCCAGGCGCGAGCGTGCATCGGCGTTGCCGGGCGTGGCATAGGCATACGCCCCCAGCGTCAATGGATCGGCGCCCCATCCCGTCACCAGCGTCGGCGCATCGGCAAACAGCGCATCAGCGCGCCCCCCGAACAGCCGGCGCAGCACACCGCGCGCGAAATCCACCGCGGCCGCGTCGCCCTCGCGCAGCAGCGCCCAGGCCGTGCCGCCACCGATCCAACCCTGCACGTAGTCGCGGCCATGCGGCCAGCACTGAATTGGCACCTGCAGATCGCCGTTGCGCCCGACCTGCCGGTCCACCGCGCAATAGGGCGGCAGGTCCAGCCGATCCGCCCCGGTGGCGCGCAACGCCACCTTGGTCGCCAAACCCATCGGCAGCGCGTGCAGGCAGTCCTGCACAAGCGGCGGCAGCACCGGGTCGAACGCGATCGCACCGGCGCGCAGCACGCCAGTCGACACCGTAACGATGCAGCACCGAGCCGTCAGCGTGCCGCGGTCGGTCTCAACCGAGACCTGCCCGCCCGCGCCGCCCCAGCGCACGCGCGCCACGAGCGTGTTCAGGCGAACATCCAGCCCCTCGCCCAGCCGGCGTTGCACGAAGGCGCCGATGCCGCCCTGCGGCACCAGGTTGCTGCCGCCGAGGACGTTCCGCTTCCAGTCCAGTAAACTATACTCGCCGGCGTCGACCGCACAGATCACCGAGCCTTCCCAGCTTTCCACGCTCGCGGCCCAGGGGTCGTCCGGCAGCAGCCGAGCCACTTCGCTCAACGCCACGTCCGGCATCCCGGGCTGCATCAGCCGTTCCGCTGCCGCTTCGAAACGCGGCCACGCGTCGTCGTAATCCGCCAGCTCGGCCTCGGTCGCCAGACGCGTGCCGACGAAGGTGCGCTCGGTGCGCAGCGCGTCGGCACGCAGCAACGTGTCGCCGGCCGCGCGCGCCATCGGCGTCAGCGGATTGTTCTCTCCGTCATGCAGCCAGATCGCGCCCATGTCGAACCAGACGCCGCCGAGCGCCTCGGGATACGCCGTCCAGGCGCGCCCGCCGATACGCCCCGCCGCCTCCAGCACCACGGCGCCGCGCCCCATCCGCCGCAGCGCCGCCGCCGCGCCGAGCCCGGCCAGGCCGGCGCCGATCACCACCACATCAACGTCCGTGGTCACGCCCACCACATGCCGTTACGCTCCGAAGCCCATTGTCACGCCGACCCTGGCGGCACGCCCACCCTGGCGTCACGCCTTCACCAGCGGGCACCCGCCTTCATTCAGTGGCCGGAACGCCTCCTCCATCGGCGTGGTCGCGACCACCTTGGACACGTCCCAGTCCTGCTTGCTCTCCGCCGGCGTCTTCGCCTGGAACAGATAGACCGGATGCAGCGCGCGGCCGTCCTCACGGATGCGGCCGGGGCCGAAACAGTCATCGTCGGTCGGCATCGCCTTCATCCGCGCCACCACCGCACGCCCGTCGGCCTTTGCCGCCGCTACGCCCATGTCGTTGACCGCCTTCAGGTAGTGCAGCGTCACCGCGTAGTCCCCGGCCTGGGTCATGTTCGGCCAGATGCCGTTCGGCGTCTTGCCCTTGATCCGGTCGTTGAAGGCGCGCGTGCGGTCGTTCAGGTCCCAGTAGTAGGACTCGCTGTACAGCAGCCCCTGCGCCGTCGGCAGCCCCAGCGCGCGGATGTCGCCGCTCTGGATCAGCAGTGCCGCCACCTTCATCTTGCCCATGAGGCCGAATTCCTGCGCCTGCTTGATGCAATTCTGCGTGTCGCCACCGGCATTCGCCAGCCCCAGCACCTTGGCGCCCGAGGCCTGCGCGCGGACCAGCATGGAGGAAAAATCGCTCGTCTCCGGGAACGGATACCGCACGCTGCCCAACACCTTGGCGCCGGCGGCGGTGATGATCTTCGTCGTGTCCTCCTCCAGCACGTGGCCGAACACGTAGTCGGCGGTGATGAAGAACCAGCTATCGCCGCCCTGCCGGGCGATCGCGCCGCCGGTGGACTTGGCCAGCATGTAGGTGTCGTAGGTCCAGTGGATCGTGTTCGGGCTGCAGGCCTTGCCGGTCAGGTCGGAGGTGCCGGTGCCGGAATTCAGCATCACCTTGTTCTTCTCGCGGCACACCGTGTTCACCGCCAGCCCCACCGAGGAGGTCGGCACGTCGACGATCGCATCGACGCCGCCCTCATCGAACCACTGCCGCGCGATGGAGGCGCCGACATCCGGCTTGTTCTGATGATCAGCCGAAATGACCTCGACATTCCAGCCCTTGCCGGAGATGCCGAAATCCACCAGCGCCTGTTTGGTGCAGACCACGCCCGTCGGGCCGCCATCGTCGCGGTACGGGCCGGACTGGTCGTTCAGCACCCCGATGCGGATCGAGGGCGTCTGCGCCCGGGCAGGCAGTGACGGCATCGCAACGACGGCCGACGCGGCGCTGATCAAAGAGCGGCGAGTCAAGTGCATGGACATGTTCCTTTTTGCTTCGTCTGCGTCTCTCCTCGTCATGGCCGGGCTTGACCCGGGCATCCGTAGCGGCACTCTGCCGCGATAGATGGCCGGGACAAGCCCGACCATGACGAAAAGGGACGGACTCCACTCAACCCGGTGTAAACATCGGCATCGGCGGCCCGCCCTCGCTCGGCACAAACTTCAACTTGACCTCCTGGCCGATCTTCAACGCCCCCAGATCGCAATCGACGATATTGGTCATCATCGAAGGTCCTTCCGTCAGCGTCACGTAAGCGATCGCATACGGCACCTCCGCCCGCTCCATCACGCTGAGCGTATAGATCTTCCCCTTCCCCGAGGCCGCGACCCACTCCAACTTGTCGCTGAAGCAATGCGGGCAAAGCCCCCGCGGGTACCAGTGGCTCTTGCCGCACGCGGTGCATTTTGGCACCAGCAGCTTGCCCGCGGCGCAGCCCTCCCAGAACGGTTTCGTCTCCGGGTTGGTCTCAATCGATCCGATGAACGGAACTTTGCGCTGTACGTAAGCCATCTCAATCACTCCCGCTCCAGAATGACGGTGCTGCCGCAATGCCGCGTGCCGAGCGAGCCGCCCGTGCCATGCGCGATCGCCAGGTCGCAGTTCTTCACCTGCACCGCCGGATGCGCCTCGCCGCGCAACTGGCGCACCGCCTCGATGATCTTGGTGATGCCGCCGCGGTTGGCCGGGTGGTTGTTGCATAGCCCGCCGCCGTCGGTGTTGAACGGCAGCTTGCCGACGCCCGAGATCAAGTTGCCATCCGCAACGAATTTCCCCCCCTGGCCCTTCTCGCAGAACCCAAGGTCCTCCAACTGCATCAGCACGGTGATGGTGAAGCTGTCGTAGATCGAGGCATACTTGATGTCGGACGGCTTGATCCCCGCCATCTCCCACGCCGGCGGCCCCGACCAGCGCGCCGCGGAATACACCAGGTCGATATCGCCGCCCATCTGGTGCTTCGGCGATTCACCGACGCCGATCACCTTCACCAACGGCCGCTTCAGGCTTTTGGCGATCTCCGGGCTCGTGACGATCAGCGCGCCGCCGCCGTCGCTGATCACGCAACAATCCAGCCGATGCAGCGGCGTCGCCACCATCGGCGAGCCCACCACGTCCTCGACCGTCACCACATTGCGCAGCATCGCGTGCGGGTTGTGCTGCGCATGATGCGACGCCGCCACCTTGATCCAGGCGAGCTGCTCGCTGGTGGTGCCGTATTCGTACATGTGCCGTGTCGCGCACATGGCGTACATGTTCGCCGTGGCAGGCCCGTAGGGGAATTCGAACTGCACCTCGGGCTGCGCCGGGCTGCCGGCGCGCGGCGCGGTGCCGGTCGCCATGCCCTCGCTGCGCGGCCGCCCGGACAGCGTGATCAGCGCGATGCTGCAACGTCCCGCGGCGATCGCTTCCATCGCGTGGCCGACCGCCACCTGATAGGACGAGCCGCCGACATCGGTGGAATCCACATGCCGGCACTTCAGGTTCATGTAGTCGACCATCGACAACGGCCCCAGCCCCGGCGCGTCGCCGGCGCAGTAATACCCGTCGACGTCGTCCTTGCTCAGGCCGGCATCCTCCAGTGCGCCCTTGGCGCATTCGGCATGCAGCAGCGCCACCGACTTGTCGCTCGCCTTGCGCGTCGGATGCTCGAAGGCGCCGACGATGTAGGCCGCCCCTTTCAAACTCATGCGTCCACTCCCTTGCGAATTTCGTTCCCATCCGGTCGATGCCGCGCGAGTATACCGATCAGTAGCTGTCGCGCCAGACGGCCCACCGGGACGGATGGCTTACAACGACAGACGGCCCACACGGAGGTTCCGACCGCGCATGAGTGCGCACGCACTGTTCGTACCACCGAGACCGGCGACGCCCGCGCAACCGCTGTCGTTCTTCGGCTTCCTGCGCGCTATCCGCGCCAATGCACTGAGCATGTGGCCGGAAGCCGCGTACCAGCAGGACGTCGTGCGCCGCTCCCTGCTCAGCGGCACCAACGTGCTGATCAGCGCGCCCGCCGCGATCCGTCACGTCCTGGTGGACAACGCGGACAACTACCGTCGCACGCATGCCTCGATCCGCATCCTGCGCCCGATCACCGGTGACGGGCTGCTGCTCAGCACCGGCGAGGCATGGCGACACCAGCGTCGCACGATCGCTCCCGCGCTGGCGCCGCGCATGTTGCCCCTGCTGACGCGCCACATCGTCACGGCGACCGAGGAAACCGTCGCCCGACTGTCGGCGCTCATTGCGCTCGCCAACCAGCCGATCGATCTGCTCGCAACGATGCAGACCCTAGCTCTGGACATCGCCGGACGCTCGATGTTCTCGCTGGAGACGCGGCAATACGGTGCCGCGATGCGCGCTATGCTGACCGAGTACGCCCACTACGCAAGGCCGACGCTGCTCGACATGCTGCTGCCGGCCTCGATCGTTACGCCCCGCGACCTCGGCCGCCGCCGCTTCCAGCGCCGCTGGATGGCGCTGATCGACAGCATCATGCGCGCGCGCATGGCCGCCCCGGCCACCGGGACCCCGCGCGACCTGTTCGACCTGCTGCGCGCCGCACGCGATCCGGACACCGGCGCCGCGTTCAGCCGCGACGAACTGCGCGACCAGGTCGCCACGATGATCCTTGCCGGGCACGAAACGACCGCGGTCGCCCTGTTCTGGGCCATGACCCTGCTCGCCGCCGCGCCCGACGCGCAGGCGCGCATCGCCGCCGAGGCCGCAACGCTCGATCTGTCAGCGGAACATGCCACCGAGGCGGTCGAACACCTGCCCTTCACCCGCGCCGTCGTCAGCGAAACGCTGCGCCTCTATCCGCCAGCCTTCGTCATCGTGCGCCAGGCGATCGCCGCGGATCGGTACGGCGAGATCGACATCCCGCGCGGCGCGGTGGTGATGATCGCCCCCTGGGTGCTGCACCGGCACCACCGCCTGTGGCGCGATCCCGACGCGTTCGACCCCACGCGATTTCTGCCCGACGCGCCGCCCCCGCCGCGCTTCGCCTATCTGCCGTTCGGCGCCGGCCCGCGCGTCTGCGTCGGCGCGCAATTCGCCCTCGCCGAAGCGACGCTGGTGCTGGCCGCGCTGACCTGCAGTTTCCACATCGCGCGCGTGGACACCACACCGGTGCTGCCGGTCGCCGTCGTCACCACGCAGCCCGACCACGCGCCGATGTTCCGGCTGCGCGCTCGCGGTGCACTGGTCCGATGACCGGGCGCTGATGCACCGCAAGCAGGGTTCACCACGAAGACACGAAGACCACGAAGCAGGGAAGTGCACGGGAGTCGGATCAGGAGTCATTGCCTGCCGTTCCTGCTTGCATGGCCGCATGGTGACATGTGCGCCAGCCGGCGCACTCGGCTGCCGATACGTTCGGCGGAGTGCTGCCGGACCTATCCCGCGTGCGCCCTCTGCCGAACGTGCGCGGCGCCGGCCCGGTAGGCTTTGCGCTGCCGGGCCGAACCTACCTCCAGCGCCTCCAGGAAGGCCCTCCAGCGCCTCGGCGCCGAGCCGCATCACGTTTGACGCGCCCGCCGCCTCCAGGCCCTCCAGCGTGCGCCGTAGCCTGTCAGTCGTGGCGATGGTGGGCCCGTGCTGCCCGTCATCCACGGCATGGTCGCGCCGGGGGCAATCGTTGAAGCCATCGGCCCAACAGTTATTGATCACCTGTAGCGCGACGAACCTGCCAGGACTAGCAAAGCTGGAGTCGGTCGTGGACGAGTAAGTCCCGCTGAAAGGCTGCTTGCCAGATTTGCATGGGCATGTCCCATTGTTCCTTAGGGATCACATCATAGTTCCCTGATTTGATCACGCCCAAATCTGCTTCCGAGCGCGGGGTAACAACGCACATCTCAAGCGAGGGCATTACGACGCGTACCAGCATCTCCTTACCCTGGTAATATACCCAGACTGGATGCTTTCCGTCTGGCAGCGTCTGGTTGAATAAGGTGTATTCGAAGATGCGCTCGAACGGATTACTGCGCGGCGAGGCTTTCTCGGCAGGCTTCTGCGCCTCCGCAAAGGACGACAAACACAGAATGGCGGCTGCCGCCAACGCCGCGTGGCGTCTCACTGTCATCCGCCTTCCGAAAGTGAATCCCTTATCAGACATAGCGACGTGCTCCCGTCCGCTGCATTGATTCAGACCAACACGTAACGGCACATCTAGTGTAGCACGATCGGCGGAGGTGGTCGAGGGCGATGGCCAAGCGTTGCAGGGTCGTCCAGTCTTTAGCGCTTTCGCGGAGTGGGCGCGCCGCACGGTTCTCGACCCGCACTGCGCCGACCTGCCGCTGCCGCAGGAACTGCTGGGCAAGCCTAATGTACTGGTCTTCCTATCCAGCCCACGACGGAGCCGTCGCAGTGGAGTCGCATAAGGCCGCTCTATGAATATTCAGCAGGGGAGAATGTCTAGTCCAAAGTCCTTCTCCTTCATCCTAGCTTGATAGAGCACAACGTGACTTCTACCTACTACAGCGCGCCTTACACGGGCCTTGTCTGCATCGGAGGTCATGCAGCCGAAGACGATCCCGACTAGTGCATCAGAGGGAAACGAAAACTCTCCAGGGGCCTTGCCCGAGACTCGCCACTCCTGTTCATAACACCACGACTGATCCTTTGTATAAGCTATGGCTTGTATAAGTCGCCCGTCTCTAAAGCTCTGTTCGTCGAACTTTAGGGGAAGACGTTGAACCGAATATGTTACGGGATATAGAGCTAATTTCATTTCCGGCCACTTCTCTAATGAGAACCCTAGACATACGCCTCTGTGATGATCTGCATAATGTGACCACATAAGCGTGTTGTCATTTATGGCAGAAAAAGAGAGCACGCCTGCCTCGTTGACCTTGTGCCGGATTCTCTCGACAAAGGCTTTGAATTCGACGTACTCCGCTGCACTCAAATCTGCGTGCATTGCATTTCGTTCGGTCTCCGTTCTAGATCCTATGGCAAGGAATTTCCAGTAGACTTCCGCATGGTCCTCGTCGCTCTTAGCGTTTTGTGCTGCAATTAGATATCGGAGAAAGTATGGGTCGAATGACCCCACTGGTGGAACCTTGCAATCGAATGGGTCATTAAAACTTGCTGGTGACGCATAGTAGATTTTGCTGGTTTCGACGATCTGAAGCAGCCTTTGTCTCTCAAGATCGCTTCCCAAGGGGCGATATTTATAGAAAAAATCGGGTCGCTTTGTTGGCTCTAGCGGCTCGGTGGTGGCGCTCATGGTGCAAGCCTCGAAATCGTGTAGTGGTTCACGTTATAACTGCGGACGATCTCCCGCAACATCCGGTCGCCACGGTCGCGGCGCTTGATCATATCGGGTCGTCGTCCACCTGCGTCATCCATCGGATTCTTCGGCGGCCACCATTGCGTCTTCGCGCGCCAAAACCAACTTGGTCATAGCGATCACGTCCGCGCCAGTGAACGGAACCTTGCCGCCATCCGTTACGAGGTAGCACTCGAACCAGACCTTGCACGCGTATGCGGTGTCTGCAACATCCCGCAAAGCCCGTTTCGGATGGCCCGAAAGGTCCTTGTCTAAAAGAGTCTCGAAGCGGTTGAGTGGTATCATGACGCGATCCTATCCTAGAGTGACCTTGGCATTATGCGCGCATCGGAGGGCCGGACCTATGCCGCGTGGGCTGACCCCCCGAGGATGACCGTCCAGGTGGTCGCCGTGGCCTCTCACAGCTCCCAGAGGTGAGGTGAATGCGCTGCGCGCGGAGCGCCATCGATTGCCTTGCTTCGTGGTCTTCGTGTCTTCGTGGTGATCCTGCTTGCGGACCACGATCCATCCCAGGTCATTCGGGTCGGATCCGGGGCTTGAACGCATGCCGGGGGACTGCGCACACTCGCCCCCTCCGTCGCGAAGGATCCCCCGCATGGCCGACAGTAATCCGATCGAGCATATCCGCGGCTTTCATGCCGAGCTGACCGCGATCCGGCACGACATCCACGCCCACCCGGAGCTCGGCCTGGAAGAGCACCGCACCGCGGAGCTGGTGGCGAAAAAGCTGACCGAGCTGGGGATCGAGGTGCATGCCGGCGTCGGCGGCACCGGTGTGGTGGGCGTGTTGCGCGCCGGCGACGGAACCCAAAAGATCGGCCTGCGGGCCGACATGGATGCGCTGCCGATCGAGGAGGAAACCAACCTGGCCTACAGCAGCCGCAACAGTGGCCGCATGCACGCCTGCGGCCACGACGGCCACACCACCATGCTGCTCGGCGCCGCGCGCTACCTGGCGGAAACGCGCAACTTCAACGGCACGGTCCACCTCATCTTCCAACCCGGCGAGGAAGGCATCGGCGGCGCGCTCGCCATGCTGAACGATGGCCTGTTCGAACGTTTCCCTTGCGATGCCGTCTACGGCCTGCACAATCGGCCCGGCATGGCGGTGGGCAAATACGCGATCTGCCCGGGTCCGGCGATGGCCGGCGGCGCGTTCTTCGACATCGCCGTCACCGGCAAGGGCGCACACGGCGCACGACCCGAGGAGAGCGTCGATTCAACCCTGGTCGCCTGCCACATCGGCACCGCGCTGCAATCGATCGTCGCGCGCAACATCTCGGCTTGGGACAGCGCGGTGCTCAGCGTCACGCGCGTGCTGGCGGGCAACGCCTACAATGTCATTCCGGAAACCGCGACACTCGCCGGCACCGTGCGCGCGATGCGGCGCGAGACATTGACCAAGATGGAGGGAGCGATGCGCCGCGTCACCACCGGAACGGCCACCGCCTTCGGCGCCACTGCGAGCCTCGATTTCCGCACGATCTTCGCCCCGCTGGTAAACCACGCCGGGCACACCGAGGCGATCGCCGACGCCGCCGCCGAGCTGGTAGGCGAGGCCCATGTCGACCGCGCCAAGCCGCCGGCGATGGCGTCCGAGGATTTCGCCTTCATGCTGGAAAAGGTGCCCGGCGCCTACATCAACATCGGCAACGGCGAGGACAGCGCCCCGGTGCACAATTCGCACTACAATTTCAACGATGCCGCAATTCCGTATGGCTCCGCGGTATTCGCCCGGCTGGTCGAGCGGTCACTGCCGCGCGGGTAGAATGAACACAGAATTCTCCCCCTCCCCTTGAGGGCTTGGGCCGCAAAGCGGACCAAGGCTGGGAGGGGTTGGCGCCAGGGTCGCACCGAAATCTCCCGCGCGGCCCCCTCCCCCCAACCCCCTCCCTCAAGGGGAGGGGGAGAATGCGCCGCCCCCAACGTCACCTCACACCCCAAGCGCGCCAATCAAATGGCGGCGAGAATCGACTCCGCCTTGCTGACCTCGAAGCCGCCAGGCGCCTCGACCGCCAGATGCGTCACCTTGCCGTTCTCGGCCACCAGCGCATAGCGCTGGCTGCGGACGCCGAGGCCACGCGCGGTCAGGTCCAGCTCCAGCCCCAGCGCCTTGGTCAGCGCCGCCGAGCCATCCGAGAGCATCACTATCTTGTCGCCCACGCCCTGGTCCTTGCCCCAGGCGCCCATCACGAACACGTCGTTCACCGCGACACAAACCACGCTGTCCACGCCTTTAGCTTTGATGGCATCTGCATTCTGCACGAATCCCGGCAGGTGCTTGGCGCTGCACGTCGGCGTGAACGCCCCCGGCACCGCGAACATCACCACCTTCTTGCCCTTGAAGAGGTCGTCCGTGGAGACCTCCTTGGGGCCTTCCGCCGTCCCCATCATGAGCTTCATGGACGGAATGGAATCGCCGACCTTCACTGACATGGAACACCCTCTCCCGTTGGCTGATCGATACGCGACTCCTAGCCTTCCCCGGCGCCAGAGTCACGTCGCCCTCACACGACGGAGCTTGCGTGGCGGGCCGGGGCGTCCCAGATTGACGCCATGGCCAGACTGACAAAGCAGCCGGACGAGGCGTCGGCGGACACATCCC
Source organism: Acetobacteraceae bacterium (assembly GCA_003151425.1). GTDB lineage: Bacteria > Pseudomonadota > Alphaproteobacteria > Acetobacterales > Acetobacteraceae > Palsa-883. The sequence goes on along the minus strand of PLXO01000214.1, from coordinate 309 downwards.
TGACGGGCCACCTGCTCATCGCCATGCCGGCGATGGGGGATGAGCGCTTTGCCCAGAGCGTGATCTACCTGTGCGCGCACACCTCGGAAGGCGCCATGGGCATCGTTGTGAACCGCCCGTTGCAGAAGCCGAGCTTTGCCGACCTGCTGCGTCAGCTCGAGGTCGCGCCGATGCCGCCGGCCCGCGAGATCCAGCTCTGCCAGGGTGGACCGGTCGACAACGCGCGCGGCTTCGTGCTGCACACTACCGACTGGACCGGCGAGGGCAGTCTGAAGGTCACCGAAGCGACCGCGCTGACCGCCAGCCTGG
>PLXO01000121.1 GCA_003151425.1 Acetobacteraceae bacterium | reverse complement strand
GCATCGGCCTCGTCGGCAACGCGGAGAAACCCGCCGCCGCCGCGCGCGTCCGCTCCGCCGCGGCGCGCTGAATCGCCAACAACTCCGCTTCGGCGCCGCGGATCGCGCCCGAGATATTCCGATACCGGCTGGCCTGGCGTGCCTGCCGCTTCAACGCCGCAAGCTGCGCCTCGAGCTGCCCGCGCAAATCCTCCGCCCGCGTCAAATTCGCCTCGGCCGCGCGCAGCTTCAGCTCCGCCTCATGCCGGCGCGCGTGCAGACCGGTAATCCCCGCCGCCTCCTCCAGCAGCAACCGCCGCTGCTCCGGCTTGGCGGTCACCAGCGCACCCACCCGCCCCTGGCTGACCATCGCCGAGCCGTGCGCGCCCGACGCCAGGTCGGCGAACAGCGTCTGCACATCGCGCGCCCGCGTCTCATTGCCGTTGATGTGGTACGAGCTGCCCATGCCGCGCTCGATGCGCCGCACCACCTCCAGCTCCGGCTGCACATGGAACGGCGGCGGCGCCACCCCGGCGGTGTCGTCCAGCGTCAGCGTCACCTCGGCGATGTTGCGCGCCGGGCGGGCCTGGGTGCCGGCGAAGATCACGTCCTCCATCTCGCCGCCGCGCAGGCTGCGCGCCGAGCTTTCCCCCATTGCCCAGCGCAGCGCCTCGACCACGTTCGACTTGCCGCAGCCGTTCGGTCCGACGATGCCGGTCAGGCCCGGCCGGATCTCGACATTCGCCGGCTCCGCAAAACTCTTAAAGCCGGTGATGCGCAGACGGGAGAAGCTGACGGGCAAAGGCGACTCCTTAGGAGCGTGGGCGGCAGGAGCGTGGACGGCCCCGGGGCTAACACTCCCCCTCCCCTTGAGGGCTTGGGCCGCTTCGCGGCCCAAGCCCTCAAGGGGAGGGGGAGTGTTATCGAGACACGCGTTCGGTTCCCGGCGTCTCCTCAGGCGTCCGGGATGAGCTTGCTGAAGATCTCGTAGGTCATTTCGCCAGTGTGCTTCTCGCCGTTGATCACGAACGTCGGAGTCGAGTCGACGCTCCAGCGGGCGCCGTCGGCCTTCTGCTGCGCCAGGATCGCGTCGCGCAACGTTGTGTCGGCCACCGTCGCGTCGAACGTGGCGCGGCTCATGCCGGCGAGTGCCGCCGTCTTCCACAGCTCCTCGGTGCTGTTCACGCCCTGCGCGAAGGCCCAGCGGTCCTGGCTGGCGAACAGCGCGTTGATGAACGGCTCGTAGCGCGCCGCCGGCAGTGCCCGCGCCACCATCGCCGCGGTCAGCGCGACCTGGTCCAGCGGGAAGTCGTGGAACATGTAGAACACCTTGCCGGTGTCGATCAGGTTGGCCTTCACCTGCGGGAACGTGCCCTGCGCGAACACGGCACAATGGGTGCAGGTGAGCGAGAACAGCTCGACCACCTGCGTCTTGGCGTCGGGCTTGCCGATCGCACGTTGCGCCAGGCGCGGGTCCTCGGCGCGCGCCAGCGTCGGAGACAGGCCGGTGAGCGCAACAAGCGATAGTAGGGTGCGGCGTCGGATTGGCATGATGACCTCTAGATGTGGTGATTCTACCGGCTGATCGTCGGGCGAGTCGAGGGCCGTCGCTCGGCGGCACCGAAAACCGCGCGTCCCAGCGCCGTCAGGGCGTCCCGCAGCTCCCCGGACGGCAGCGACTCGACGGCCGACTCGGCGCGCGCGAGGCTTTGCGGCGACGGGCGCGGGGCCGCGGCGGCCGGCGGAGCGGCGTGGACCGTCTGCACGAACCGCAGCGTCGAGACCACCCCGGCGCCGAGCGCGGTGTTGATCCGCGCGATCAGCTCGCCGGACAGATGCTGCAGCTCCATGGCGATCGGCCCGGAGCAGGCGATGGTGAGCGTGCCCGCGGTGAGCCGGCGCGGCAGGGTGACCGCGGCGAGCGCCGGGCCAACGATGCTCTCCCAGTCGGCCAGCACCTGCGCGGTGCCCGGGGCGCGGCGGCGGAACGCGGCGCGGGTCAGGGTGGGGACCAGCGCGCCAACCGGGCGAGGCCCGTAGACGTGCCGCCGCTCCGCCGCCATACCGTGCGCCATGTCCTTACGGTGTGCTGTGTCCTTTGCCGCCATCGCCCCCGCCGCTCCTCTGCCGGCCCTGCCTCGGGAATCCGACCCGTCGCTGGCCCATCCCCTACCGGTCCAAACCTTGCCGAGCCAACCCCTGCTCGCCCAACCCCTGCTGACCTGGTACGACCGTCATCGCCGTGACCTGCCGTGGCGCGCCCGCCCCGGCGAGGCCGCCGATCCCTACCGCGTCTGGCTCAGCGAGATCATGCTGCAACAGACGACGGTCGCCGCGGTGATACCCTACTATGAAAGCTTCGTAACGCGCTTCCCCTCGATCGCCGCGCTGGCCGCGGCGCCGCTGGACGCGGTGCTCGCCGCCTGGGCAGGACTTGGGTATTACGCGCGGGCGCGCAACCTGCATGCCTGCGCCCAGGCGGTGGCGGCGTCAGGCGGCTTCCCGCGCGACCTGGAGGGGTTACGCGCGCTGCCGGGCATCGGTCCCTATACCGCCGCCGCGGTGGGCGCGATCGCGTTCGGGCTGCTGGCGGTGCCAGTAGATGGCAACGTGGAGCGGGTGACCGCGCGGCTGTTCGCCATCGATGCGCCGCTGCCCGGCGCGAAGCCGGCACTCCGGGCCGCCGCCGCCGCGCTGGGTGCGGACCCCGACGCAATGGCACGGCCGTCCGACTTCGCCCAGGCGCTGTTCGACCTGGGCGCCACGCTGTGCACGCCCACCAATCCCGCCTGCGCCCTATGCCCCTGGCGCGATCCCTGCGCCGCCCGCCGCGCCGGCATTGCCGCCGACCTGCCACGCCGCGCGCCGAAGAAGCTGCGCCCGCTGCGCCACGGCGCGCATTTCTGGCTGACCGATGCGACGGGCCACGTGCTGCTGCGCCAGCGCCCGCCGCATGGGCTGCTCGGCGGCATGACCGAGCTTCCCGGCACCGCTTGGCGTGACGCGCCCTGGCCCGCCGAGGAAGCCCTGCGTCATGCGCCGATGCCAGCCGACTGGCGCCCGACCGGCGAGGTGCGCCACGGCTTCACCCACTTCGAGCTGCGCCTGGACATATTCGCCGCCCGCGTGGAACGCATCGACGCCGATGGATTCCTGCGCCCCGTCACCGCGCTGGCCAACGAGGCGCTGCCCTCGGTGATGCGGAAATGCGTGCGGATGGCTGGGGCCTAGCTCGTAGGCGCGAACTTTAGGACTGCTGCCTGCAGGACTGCTGGCTGCCGCAGTGACACGGGCGGCGGCTCCGCGTCACCCGCATTGATGCAGGCCATCGATATCCGACAAGATAAGCAAACAAAGCATAGCGCTTACCGAGCCTAATCGTCCCGTCGCAGCGGCAAGAGGCTCATTCGCGTGCGGACTGGATCAATCGTAGCCAATGCGCCGTTTTGCAGTTCTGGTTTGAGTTGTCGCGATGCCGTGACGCCCCGATCACCAATTGCATCGGGGCTGATGTTGTCTGCCCGGATCTAAACGACGCTTGGCCTCGCGCCACGAGTAGCGGCAAGCATCGCACTGAAATCGAGATCCTGCGCCAGCACAATGAACCCATGCTCCCTGGCATAGGCCAGCATGGCCGAATCCGGTGCCTGAACCGACCCAACCGATGCCCAATGAACCGCCGCATAGCCAGCACTTGTCAGCCACTCGACGGAGCGTGGCGACAGAGTCATATCGATGAGCGGTTTCACGTCTCGCTCAGCACGACCTCGCGCACCGAGGTCGGCGGCGACCTGGTGCCGTATCTGGTCGATCTGACCAAGGGTGGTGCGGACTACAGCTTCGAGTGCATCGGCAACGCGAAGGTGATGCGCCAGGCGCTCGAGTGTGCGCATCGCGGCTGGGGCGAGTCGATCATCATCGGCGTCGCCGGCGCGGGGCAGGAGATCGCGACGCGGCCGTTCCAACTGGTGACCGGGCCGGTATGGAAGGGCACCGCGTTCCGCAGCGCGTGCGGGCGCACGGACGTGCCGCGCATTGTCGATTGGTACATGGACGAAAGGATCAACATCGACGACCTGATCACGCATGGGCTGCCGTTCGAGCAGATCAACGAAGGCTTCGATCTGATGCGCCGCGACGAGTCGATCCGCACGGTGGTGACGTACTGAGGCCGGGGTTAACGATTCCGGCCGTTTGGGTTTTGTATCCTCCGCAATCAAGCGAGCAAGGTCTTAACACAGAGAAGCAGGGAGGAAGACGAGATAACGAAGAAGCCAAGCATGGCGCTTCGCGCGGTGCTTGGCCCGGCTCCCGCGCGAAGCGCAAAACTACTTGCTTCTCTGTGTCCTCCGTGCCTCCTCCCTACTTCTCTGTGTTAAAACCTTGCTTGCCTGTCGTCGGCCACACTATGATTCGTAATCAGAATGAGTGATAACAATAATGAGTCATGATCAGACTGTTCGCATCGATTGGCGGGACGATGCGTGCAAGCAAGACCGACCGGCGGGACGGCGGGGCCAAGCAAACAGACTACTTACGGCGGCGGCAGGAAATTCACCTCATGCAGCCCGGCCAGACGCACGACCTCCCCTGGATCGGGCACATTGTTGATCGCCAGGAACAAATCCCACAGCCGACACGTCGGGCTGACCCAGAACACGCAGGTCACCTCCGCCCCGCTGTTGTTGAAAATGCCGTGCGGGATGGCGCGTGGCAGGCGGATCAGGTCGCCGGCCCCGGCGGTCGCGCCCTGCCCGTCCAGCACCAGGTCGAACCGCCCGCCCAGCAGGTAGATGAACTCGTCCTGCATCGGGTGCACATGCGGCGGAACGAACGTGCCCGGCGGGAACGTCGCGTGCCAGGCGAAGCTGCTCTCGCTCACCTGCAGCGGCACGTAGGTCTGGCCCAGGATGTTCCAGACCAGCCCCTCCACGCTGGAGCCCTTGGCGGTGACACCGGCAGTCATCGGCGGCGGGATAGGCATGCTTGTCCTCCGTTTGATCGTCACACGTGCAGATGGCGGGCAACCAGCGCGGGATCGGCAACGAGCGAGGCCGCCGGCCCCTCCCACGCAATGCGCCCCTTCTCCAGTACCACGACACGGTCGGCGAGACGCGACACCGCCGCAAGATGCTTGTCGATCAGCAGGATCGATTGCCCCGCTTGCTTCAACGCGGCGAGGCAGGTGTAGATCTCGGCGCGCACCAGCGGCGCCAGCCCCTCGGTCGCCTCGTCCAGGATCAGCAGACGCGGGTTGAGCATCAGCGCGCGGCCGATCGCCAGCATTTGCTGCTCGCCGCCCGACAGCAGCGCGCCACGCTGGCGCCGGCGTTCCGCCAGGCGGGGGAACAGCGCGTAGACGCGCGACAGCGTCCAGCCCGCCGCGCCCCCACGATCGGCGCCACGATCGGCTCCACGATCGGTGGCGGCGACGAGCAGGTTCTCCTCCACGCTGAGGGTTGGAAACACCTGCCGCCCCTCTGGCACCAGGCCGATCCCGGCCTGCGCCGCGCGATGCGGCCGTGTGCCGGTCAAATCGGTGCCGGCAAACCGGATCGTCCCACCGCTCGGGCGCAGCAGGCCCATCACCGCGCGCACCGTCGTCGTCTTGCCCATGCCATTGCGCCCCATCAGTGCCAGCGTCTCACCGGGCGCGATGGCGAAGGACAGGCCGAACAGCACCTGCGCGGCGCCATAGCCTGCCTCCAGCATCGACACGTTCAGCATCGGGTGTTCGACTCGCGGACGTTCAGCATGGCAACGTTCAGCAGGGCAACGTTCAGCATGGCAACGTTCAGCATCGTGCCTTCAGACGGTTTAGTCTCCACATCCGAACGTTCTGCTTGCGGGTATTCATCATGGCAATGCCCAGCATGGCAACGCTCGGTATGGGGCGTCCTCGCCCAGACGGTCAGCATGCGGGCGTTCAGCATGCCAACGATCAGCACGGCGCGTCCTCGCCCAGATAGGCGGCCCGCACCTCGGCATTCGCCCGCACCGCCTCCGGCGCGCCAGTGGCGATGATCCGCCCGGCGACCAGCACCGAGACACGGTCGGCCAGCGCGAACACCGCGTCCATGTCATGCTCGACCAGCAGGATCGCGTAGCGGCGCTTCAGGCCGCGCAGCAGCGCCACGATGGCCGCGCCCTCCTGGTGTCCCATGCCGGCGAGCGGTTCGTCCAGTACCAGGCAGCGCGGCGACATCGCCAGCGCGCAGGCCAGTTCCAGCGCGCGCTGCTCACCGTGCGACAGGCGTGCGGCGGGCACCCCGGCGCACCCGGCCAGCCCCACCGCGTCCAGCGCGGCGCGCGCCGGAGCGTTCAAAGTCTCGTCGCGCGCCGCGCGGCCGAACATCCGTAACGGTGCCGGACCGACCCCCTGCACCGCCAGGGCCACGGTTTCCAGCGCCGACAGCTCGCCGGGCAGCGCGGTGATCTGGAAGCTGCGCGCGAGCCCCATCCGCGCGCGGCGATGCGGCGCCAGCCGGGTGATGTCGGCACCCTCCAGCAACACCTGGCCGGACGCCGGCGCCAGCGTGCCCATGATCTGCGCGATCAGCGTGGTCTTTCCGGCCCCGTTCGGACCGATCAGCGCGTGCAGCTCCCCCGGCGCGATGCTGAGCGAGACCCCGCGCGTCACGACGAGCGCGCCAAAGGATTTGTGCAGCTCGCGCGTGGCAAGAATCGGCCCCATCACGCGAAGCCCCGCCGCCGGCGCAGCAGCACGAACAGCACGATCGCCGGGCCGACGACCAGCCGCCAATGCTCGGTCAGACCGCTCGATACTTCCTCGACCAGAATAAAGCCGATGGCACCAAGTGCCGCGCCCTCCGCCGTCGCGGCGCCGCCCAGGATCACCATCACCAGCAGCTCGCCCGAGTTGCGCCAGTCCATGAAGGCCGGGCTGACGAACTCGCTGTGCACGCCCAGCAGCCAGCCGGCCAGCCCGCCCAGCGCGCCGGCGGTGGTGTAGGCGGTCAGTCGCACACGTGTGACGCTGATGCCGGAGGCAATCACGCGTGCCTCGCTCTGTCGTGCAGCGGCCAGTGCGCGCCCGAAGCGCGAGGCGGCCAGCAGGCGCAGCATCAGCAGCGTCAGCAGCAGCAGCGCCACCGCGAGCGCATGGAACGCCACATGGTTGGAGAGTGCGCTGGTGCCAAACAGCGCCGGACGATCGAGCGGCGCACCGTCGTCGCCGCCGAACAGCGCGAGTGCACCGGCGACGAAATACGCCATCTGCGCGAACGCGAGCGTGATCATGATGAAGGTGACGCCCCGCGTCCGCAGTGCCACCGCCCCCGTGGCAAATGCGAAGCTGCCTGCCGACAGCATCGCGACCGGCACCGACAGCGACGCATCGCCCCAACCGGCGGCGCCCAGGATCAGCGGCGTATAAGCGCCGATCCCGAGGAACGCCGCGTGGCCGAAGCTGACCAGACCACCCCGCCCCACGATAAGCTGCAACGACGCCGCGGCGAGCGCGAAGATCGTTACTGTGGTGGCGAGTGACAGCAGGTATTGATCGCCGAGCAGGTCAGCCGCCACCGGCGCCAGAACCAGCGCCGCCAACGCGCCTGCGGCCAGGCCCGCCCGGATCAACGCCATTCTCCCCCTCCCCTTGAGGGAGGGGGATGGGGGGAGGGGGCGGCGCGAAGGGTTCGGGGGAGGGGATGGGGGGAGCGGTTGGGGCGAGGCGTTCGGGGGAGGGGTGAGGGGTTCGGGGGACGGGTCGCCGTGCAGGTCGAACCGACGCACCACCAGGCGAGACCCATCAGGCGCGACCCGACGCCGGCAGCAGGCCTTGCGGCCGGAACGCCAGCACGACCGCCATCAGCAGATAGATCAGCATGGACGCCAGCGCCGGCCCGGCTTGGCGCGCCGCGGACGCACCAAGCGCGGACCGCAGCAGCTCGGCCAGCAGAAATCGGCCGAACGTATCGGTCATCCCCACCAGCAGCGCGCCGACGAACGCCCCACGCACCGACCCCGTGCCGCCCAGCACAATGACGACGAAAGCCAGGATCAGCACCGACCCACCCATCCCCGGCTCGACCGAAACGATCGGCGCCGCCATCGCACCGGCAAATCCGGCAAGCATCGCGCCGAACGCCAGCACCAGCCCAAACAACCGCCGCGTGTCGACGCCCAGCGCGTCCAGCATCGCCGCATTTGACGCACCCGCGCGCAGCCGCATCCCGGTGCGCGTGCGCTCGATCAGCGCCCACAGCAGGACCGCAACCGACAGCCCGCCGCCCAGCAGGAATAGCCGGTAGGCCGGGTAGGTCAGCTCATCGGTCAGCCGCACCGTGCCGGCCAACAGCGCGGGCACCGGCAGCGACAGCGGCGCGGCGCCCCAGATCGTCTTCGCCGCCTCCTCCAGCAGCAGGATCAGGCCATAGGTGGCGAGCACCTGGTCCAGGTGGCTGCGCTCCAGCAGCGCGCCCAGCACCAGCGCCTCCAGCACAAATCCGATCGCCAGCGCACCGAGCGCGGCCAGCACCAATCCGGCGGCGAAACTACCGGTCCACGCCGCAAACGTCACCGCCAGATACGCGCCCAGCATGTATTGCGTGCCATGCGCCAGGTTCACCAAGTTGAGCACGCCGAACACCAGGGTCAGCCCGGCGGCGATCAGGAACAGCAGCACGCCAAGCTGCAACCCGTTCAGCGCCTCCACCAGCAGCAGCGCGCCCGACATTCGCGACGCTAGTGCAACGGGCACGCCTCGGCAAAACTGTCGGCGTAGTCGCTGAACACCTTCTGGACGATCTCGGTCTCATAGAGGCCGTCCGGTCGCTTCGCCGCCTTCACCAGGTAGAAATCCTGGATCGGATAGCCGTTGGTATTGAAACGGAACGCCCCGCGCGGCGATACGAAATCCGCCAGCCGCATCGCTGCGCGCAGCTTCGCCTTGTCCGCCGTCGAGCCGCCGGTCTTCGCCAGCGCCGCGTCGATCGCCTGCGCCGCGTCATAGCCCTGCATCGCGTAGGAGCCGGGAACCGCGTGATACGCCGCCATATATCCATCGACGAAGCGCTTGTTCGCCGCATTGTCCATGTTCGGTGCCCAGGTCATGCCCCCGAACAGACCGAGCGCCGCGTCTTGTTCCGCCGGCAGCGTCGACTCATCGACGGTGAACGCCGACAGGAACGGGATCTTCTCCGCCAGCCCCGACTGGTGGAACTGCTTGACCAGCGCAATGCCGAGGCCGCCCGGCATGAACGCGAAGATGACATCCGGCTTGGCGGCGGCGATGCGTGCAAGATCGGCCTGGAAGTCGAGCTGCGAAAGCGGAACGAAATCCTCCTCGACGATCTCGCCCTTGAACATGCTCTTGAACCCGGCGACCGAGTCCTTGCCGGCCTGGTAGTTCGGCGCCATCAGGAACGCCCGCTTGTAGCCCTTGTCCTGCGCATACTTGCCCAGCACCGCGTGCACCTGGTTGTTTTCATAGCTGGTGACAAAGAAGTCCGGGCTGCACGCCTTGCCGGCGAACACCGAAGCCCCGGCGTTGGGGCTGATCAACACGGCGTCGGACTCCGTCACCGGCTTGAAGATCGCCCCCAGCACGTTGGAGAAGATCGGTCCGACGACGAAATCGACCTTGTCGCTCTCAAGCAGCTTCTTCACCCGGGTGACCGCGAGATCCGGCTTCAGCTCGTCATCGACGACGGTCACCTCGACCTCGCGCCCTCCCAGCTTGTCGCCGCGGTTCTTCAGCGCCAGCAGAAAGCCGTCGCGCGCCTGCTGACCCAGCACCGCGCCGGGGCCTGACAGGGTGACAATGATGCCCACCTTCAGCTTGTCCGGCGGTGCCTGCGCGAGGGCCGACGCCGCCGTCAGGCCGATGGCGAACGCCACCGCGATCACACGTGACACCATTGCGAAACCTCCCCTGATCAAGGCGCGCCGCACTGTAGACGATCCCCCGCCGCAACAGAAAGGGGGCGATCGCCGAAAAGGTGGCAAGCCCGGGCTCGGCCGTTGCCGTCCCCCTACCATGCGCGTGCCCTTGCGGGTTGCGTTGCAACCTCGGAAGTTAGCAGTAAGACGGGGACAGGTCATGCCCCGGAGGAGGAGCGGACATGGCATTCGGGCTCAATTCGGACGTCGGTCTGAATTTCGACCTTGGCGAGACCGTCGACATGCTGCGCGCCCAGGTCCAGGCGTTCGCGGCCGATGAGATCGCGCCCCGCGCCGCGGCCATTGATCGCGACAATGCATTTCCCGCGGACCTGTGGCGCAAGATGGGTGATCTGGGCGTCCTCGGGATCACCGTCGAGGAAGAGTACGGCGGCGCCGGCATGGGTTATCAGGAGCACGTCGTTGCGATGGAGGAGATCAGCCGCGCCTCCGCCTCGGTGGGCCTGTCGTATGGCGCGCATTCCAATCTCTGCGTCAACCAGATCCGCCGCAATGGCAACGAGGCGCAGCGCCGCCGCTACCTGCCCCGGCTGATCAGCGGCGAGCATGTCGGTGCGTTGGCGATGAGCGAGCCCGGCGCGGGCTCGGATGTCGTGGGCATGCGCGCCCGCGCCGACCGGAAGGGCGACCGGTATGTGCTAAACGGCAACAAGATGTGGATCACCAACGGGCCGGACGCGGACGTGCTGGTGGTCTACGCGAAGACCGATCCGGATGCCGGCCCGCGCGGCATCACCGCATTTCTTGTCGAGAAGGATTTCACGGGCTTCTCCACCGCGCCGAAGCTCGACAAGCTCGGCATGCGCGGATCGAACACGTGCGAGCTGGTATTTCAGGACTGTGAGGTTCCCGAAGACAACGTGCTGGGCAAGGTCGGTCAAGGCGTGAACATCCTGATGAGCGGGCTGGATTACGAACGCGCGGTGCTCGCGGCCGGCCCGCTTGGCATCATGCAGGCCTGCATGGATGCCGTGCTGCCCTATGTGCACGAGCGCAAACAGTTCGGCCAGGCGATCGGCGAGTTCCAGATCATGCAGGCCAAGCTTGCCGACATGTACACGACGATGAACGCCGCAAAGGCCTATGTGTATGCCGTGGCAAGGGCCTGCGACCGAGGGCGGACCACGCGCAAGGACGCCGCCGGCGCGATCCTGTTCGCCGCGGAAAAGGCAACGTGGATGGCGCTGGAGGCGATACAATGTCTAGGTGGCAACGGCTACATCAACGACTACCCGACCGGAAGGCTGCTGCGCGATGCCAAGCTGTACGAGATCGGCGCCGGGACCAGCGAGATCCGCCGCATGCTGATCGGGCGTGAGCTGTTCAACGAGACGGCGTAGCTCGGATGTCGGTCATCGAGTCCGTTATCGATCCTCGCTCCGAGGAATTTCGTTACAACGCCGACGCCATGGCGGCGCTGGTCGCAGATCTGCGCGGGACGGTGGAAGCGATCCGCCAGGGCGGTGGCGAGACGGCGCGTCAGCGGCATCTGTCCCGGGGCAAGCTGCTGCCGCGCGACCGGGTGCGGGCGTTGATCGATCCGTCTTCGCCGTTCCTCGAGGTCGGCCAGCTCGCGGCGCACGGCATGTATGGCGGCGAGGTCCCGGCCGCCGGCATCATTACCGGCGTCGGCCGCGTATCCGGGCGCGAGTGCATCATCGTCGCCAACGACGCGACGGTGAAAGGCGGCACCTACTATCCGATCACAGTAAAAAAACACCTGCGCGCGCAAGAGATCGCGCTGCAGAACCGGCTGCCCTGCATCTACCTAGTGGACAGCGGTGGCGCCAACCTGCCAAACCAGGACGAGGTATTTCCCGACCGCGATCATTTCGGCCGAATCTTCTACAACCAGGCAACGATGTCGGCCGCCGGCATCCCGCAGATCGCCGTGGTCATGGGGTCTTGCACCGCCGGCGGCGCCTATGTGCCGGCGATGGCGGACGAAAGCATCATCGTGCGAGGCCAGGGCACCATCTTCCTGGCCGGACCGCCGCTGGTGAAGGCCGCCACCGGCGAGATCGTGACCGCCGAGGAACTGGGTGGCGGCGACCTGCACAGCCGCACCTCGGGCGTCACCGACCATCTGGCGGAGAATGACCAGCACGCGCTAGGCATCGCGCGACGGATCGTTGCCGGACTGAATACGCGCAAATCCACGGCGCTGGCGGTGCGCCAGCCGGTGGCGCCGCGCTACGACGCGCGTGAGATCGGGGGTGTGGTGTCGGCGGACCGCCGCAAACCGTTCGACGTGCGCGAGATCATTGCGCGCCTGGTGGACGGCTCGGAATTCGACGAGTTCAAGCGCCTGTATGGTCCGACATTGATCACCGGCTTCGCGCATCTCTGGGGTTACCCGATCGGCATCGTCGCCAACAACGGCATCCTGTTCAGCGAGAGCGCACTGAAAGGCGCGCATTTCATCGAGCTGTGCGCCCAGCGCGGCATTCCGCTGGTGTTCCTGCAAAACATCACCGGCTTCATGGTCGGGCGGAAATACGAGGCGGGCGGCATCGCCAAGGACGGCGCCAAGATGGTGACCGCGGTNNGTGATGGGCGGCGAGCAGGCGGCCAGCGTGCTGGCGCAGGTCCGGCGCGACAACATCGAGGCGCGCGGCGAAACCTGGGCGCGCGAGGACGAGGAGGCATTCAAGGCACCGATCCGTGAGCAATACGAAACCCAGGGGCATCCCTACTATGCCTCGGGCCGCCTATGGGATGACGGCGTCACCGATCCGGTCGACACGCGTCGGGTGCTTGCCCTGGCGATCTCCGCCAGCCTCAACGTGCCGATCGAGCCGACGCGCTTCGGCTTGTTCCGGATGTAATGCAAATGTTCGAGAAGATCCTGATCGCCAATCGCGGCGAGATCGCTTGCCGCGTGATGGCCACCTGCCGGCGCCTGGGGATCGCGACGGTTGCGGTCTATTCCGCCGCGGACGCCCGTGCCCGCCATGTGGATCTCGCCGACGAGGCCTGGCCGATCGGTCCGGCACCGGCGCGGCAGAGCTATCTCGTGATCGAAAAGATCATCGATGTCGCGCGCCGTTCCGGTACGCAGGCGATCCATCCCGGCTACGGTTTCCTGGCGGAGAACGCGGCCTTCGCCGAGGCGTGCGCCGAAGCCGGGATCGTGTTCATCGGCCCGCCGCCCGACGCGATCCGCGCCATGGGGTCCAAGGCCGCCGCCAAGGCGCTGATGGAGCGCGCCGGCGTGCCGCTGGTCCCCGGCTACCACGGCGACGCGCAGGACCTGCCCACGCTCGACGCGGCGGCGGCGCGCATCGGCTACCCCGTGCTGATCAAGGCCAGCGCCGGTGGCGGCGGCAAGGGCATGCGCATCGTCGAGCGGCAGGACGACCTGGCGGCGTCGGTCGCAGGTGCGAAGCGTGAAGCGGCGGCCTCGTTCGGCGACGATCGCCTGCTGATCGAGCGCTACCTCACCCGCCCGCGCCACATCGAGATCCAGGTCTTCGCCGATAACCTCGGAGATATCGTTTCGCTGTTCGAGCGTGACTGCTCGATCCAGCGCCGCCACCAGAAGGTCCTGGAAGAAGCACCTGCGCCCGGCATGGACGTCACGCGCCGGACGGCAATGAGTGACGCCGCCGTCGCCGCCGCGCGCGCGGTCGGCTATGTCGGTGCCGGAACGGTGGAGTTCATCGCCCAGGACGACCGCTTCTACTTCATGGAAATGAACACCCGGCTGCAGGTGGAACACCCTGTGACCGAAATGATCACCGGCCTGGAGCTGGTGGAATGGCAGCTTCGTGTCGCCGCCGGAGAACCCCTGCCGCTGCGCCAGGAGCAGCTTCGCATCCGCGGTCACGCCATCGAGGCGCGCATCTATGCCGAGGACCCGGCGCGCGACTTCCTGCCCTCCATCGGCACGCTGGTGCATCTGCGCCAGCCGGCGGAAACGCTGGACGTGCGCGTGGATACCGGCGTGCGCCAGGGTGACGCGATCACGCCGAACTACGATCCGATGATCGCCAAACTGATCGTCTGGGGCGAGGACCGCGCCGCCGCGGTGCTGCGTCTCGCAAGCGCGCTGGCGGAGTTCGAGGTGGTCGGCGTGCAGACCAATCTCGATCTGCTGCGCGCCATCGCCGCTCACAAGGCGTTCGCGCACGGGGCGCTCGACACCGGCTTCATCGCCCGCCATGCCGACACGTTGTTGCCGCCAACCGCGCCAGGGGACGCACAAGGGGATGCGCCTGGGGACGCGGCGCGTTCCGTGATCTGGGCCGCCGCGGCGCTGGCCGTGCTGGCGGACCGCTGGGCCGCGCGCGCGGTGCAGGCTGCTGCGTCCGCCGATCCGTGGTCGCCGTGGAATGCCGCCGATGCCTGGCGGATGAATGGCGACGGCTACCAGGACCTCGTGCTGCGCCGGGGCGAGGACGTGGTCACGCTGCGCGCCTATCCGGCGGAGGATGGGACCTATCGATTGGACCTGCCGGTCGGTTGTGTGCACGCGGAGGCGGCCGAATATGCCGCGACCGGAATGACACTTCGCCTGGATGGCGTACTGCACCGGCTGCGCGTGGTACGGCGAGAGAATGAACTGGTGGTGATCCTGCGCGGCCGCAATCACGTGGTTCACCTGATCGACCCGCTTGCCCCGCCGCGGCACGAGGACGTGGGCAGCGACCTTGTCACCGCGCCCATCCCGGCGCGCGTCGCCCGCATCCTGGTCGTGCCGGGGGCGGTGGTGCGCCGGGGCGCGCCGCTGATCGTGCTCGAGGCCATGAAGATGGAGCTGACGCTGTTCGCGCCGGCCGATGGAACCGTGGCCGCGATCCGCCATGGAGTGGACGACATGGTGGAAGAGGGAACCGAGCTGGTGACCTTCGCGCCCCAGGCGACCGAATAAACCCAGTGACCGAAATGATTGACGTCCCTCGGCCGTCGACCAACCCAACCGTCATGACCGGCCCAGGGGTCGTCCCAAACGGCCGCCCCGCGGGCCGGTCAAGACGACGGTGACGGCTAGAACTTCCGGCCCGCGCCCTTAATCACGCAGATGGTCGCGCAAAGTCGTTCCGGCATAATCGAGTCGGAACAGGCCCCGCGCCTGCAACACCGGCACCACGGCGCGGCAGAGTTGCTCGAACATCCCCGGCATCAAGGTCGGGGTAAAGATGAAGCCATCGCAGGCGTGGGATTCAAACAAATCCTGCAACTGATCGGCGACGGTGTCCGGCGAGCCGACAATCTGCGGGCACAACTCGCTGGTGGCAAAGCCGCGCGCGGCCTCGCCCAGCGTCAGGCCCTGCGCCTGGGTGCCTTGCAGGATCACGTCGAGCGACCCGCGCGAGCCGGCCTCGATGTGCATGTCGGCGAGCGGCTGATCCGGCGCGTAGCCCGAAAGATCGACCCCGAGATGACCCGACATCTGCGCCAGGCCGACCTCGGTCTGCACGAGGTCGTTGACATAGGCCTGCCGCTCGCGCGCGATCGCGTCGGTCTCGCCGATGATCACGTCGATCGAGGGCAGGATCAGGCAGTCCTCCGGTGCTCGCCCCTTTGCAACGACGCGCGCCTTCAAATCCTGGTAGAACGCCTGCATGTCTACCTTGCCGTGCTGCAAGGTGAATACCAGCTCGCCCCAGCGCGCCGCGAAGTCGCGTCCGCGCGATGACGAGCCGGCCTGCATGATCACCGGCCGTCCCTGCGGCGAGCGCGGCACCGTCAGCGGCCCGCGCGTCTTGATCCACTTCCCCTGGTAGTTGACGTAATGCACCTTGTCCGGATCGGCAAAGATGCCGCGCTGCTTGTCCAGCACCAGCGCATCGGCGTCCCAGCTTTCCCACAGCCGGCACACCGCCTCCACGACTTCATCGGCGTAGTCGTAGCGTGCATCGCGCGCCGGCAGCTCGGCAAAGCCGAAATTCTGCGCCTCCAGGTGGCCGTGCGAGGCAACAACGTTCCACGCGACGCGCCCGCCGCTCAGCAGATCGAGCGTGCCGAGCGAGCGCGCTAGGTGGTACGGCGCATAAAACGTGGACGACAACGTCGCGCCGAGACCGATATGACTGGTGACGCGCGCCATCATCGAGAGTAACGGAATCGGATCGAGCAGTCCCATCTGCCCGCCGCCGCGCAGGGTGGTCGCAAAACTGCCGCCGAACAGGTCGTGCAGGCCGAGGATGTCGGCGAAGAACAGGCTGTCGAATTTTCCGCCCTCCAGCACGCGGGCGATGTGCTCGTGGTATTGCGGCGTGAAGACGCCGAGATCGGCTTCCGGATGGCGCCAGGCCCCGTGATGATGCGCGGTGGGGCCCGCCAGCAGGAAGGCCACCAGGTGCATCTTGCGGTTGCTGGTCATGACGGCGGGATCGTTACTTTGTCGGACAAGGATGCTGCCCGGCGCACAAAGTCCAACGGGCCGTTGAAGTCGAATGAGTTGTAGACCGCGGCAAGATGATTGAAGTGGGGCGCCTGGGCGAACTGCACGAAGGTCAGCCGGTGGCCGGCATAATCGGAGTTCAGCAGGTCGCGCGCGAAGGCCAGCAGCTTGCGGCGATCATCCGCCTCCCACTGATCGTTCAGCGTGTAGAACTTGGCCAGCCAGTCCTTGGTGCCCGCGGCCTCGAACGCCGCGGCATTGGGGGTCACGCAGATCTGCCCGCCGCACAGCTCACGCGCGATATGCATCATCTGCGGCAGGTTCGAGCAGCCAAAGACGCGCCCGGCATACAGCATCGACTGGTGCGGCATCAGCAGGCCCGCTGGACTGCGCTGCGCCAGGGTGATCGAGGCGGTCAGGTGCGCGTTGATGCCCTCGCGATAGCACACCAGGTCGGCAAGCTTCTCGCGCACCGCCTGCAACTTATCGAGACCGGTCTGCTTGGCGTTCCACAGCGCCGCGCCGATCATCATGTCGGCAACGTATTGCAGCCGCAGCACGTAGGGGAACGCCGAGTAGCGGTGCAGCGTGGCGCGGATGTGCTGCGCCGCGCGGGTATGGCGGTAGAAGAACACGTCCTCCCACGGGATCAGCACGTCATCCAGCACCATCAGCACATCGACCTCGTCGAAACGGTTTGACAACGGATAGTCGGCCAGCGTGCCGCGCCCGGCGAATCCGGCGCGGCAGATGTGCTTCACCCCCGGCGCGCCCATCTTGACGATGCAGCCCACCGCATAGTCGGACAGCTTCTCGTTCGTCCAGGCGCCGACTGTGGGTTTCAGAAACGCCTGGTCGGCGTAGGCGGCGGCGGTTTCGTATTTCGCGCCGCGGATGACGATGCCGGCATCGGTCTCCTTCACCACATGGACCAGCATGTCGGGGTCCTGCTCCTGCGGCGGGCGCGAGCGGTCACCCTTCGGATCGGTGTTGGCGGAGACGTGGAACACGTCGTTCTCCACCACCGCGCGTATGTGCCGATCGATGTTGTCGGCGAAGCGCGGATCAATTTCCGCCAGCACATCGCGGCCGTCCAGCAGCGACCACATCTCACCCACCGTTTCGTCTCCGACGCGGGTGACCACGCCGCCGATGTCCTTCAGGACAAGGTCGAGCGCTGTGGTCTTGTCGGTCCAGTCGCTGGTCTGTCGCGGCGGCCGGTGGAAGGTGGAGTGGCGTGCGCCATTCTCGATGTAGGTCAGCGCGTTCTGGTACGCGGGGTCATAGGCCATGTCGTACATCCGCGCCTTCACGTCGATGATCGGCTTGAAGGCGGGATGCTTGGTGACATCGGCCACGCGCTCGTTGTCCATCCAGACCTCGCGGCCATCACGCAGTCCCTGGCGATACGCCTCGGCCGTCCTGATCATCACGCTCTCCTACGCCTGGCGGGGATATTGCCGTAGCGTGCCCAAGGGGCGCAAATCGCCGAGTTCACCGATCGAGGCAGATGGAGGCAGAGGATGGCGGACTATCGGATCGTTGCGGGCGGCCTAGTGCTGGCGGCGGGGGAAACCGCGGCAAGGGCAGCCGACCTGGTGCTGCGCGACGACTGCATCGAGGCGATCGTGGCACCCGGCAGCTTCACCTCGGAGGCGGCGGAGCGGATCAATGCGACCGGTCGCCTGGTCATTCCGGGGCTGATCAACGCGCACACGCATGGCCATGGTGGGCTCGGCAAGGGTATCGGCGATCGCTGGTCGCTGGAACTTCTGCTGAACGCCGGGACGTGGATCAACGCCGGCCGCACCGACGAGGACCGCTACCTGTCGACGCTGCTGTCCGCGGTGGAGATGCTGCGCAAGGGTTGCACCGCTTGTTACGATTTATCCGCGATGCTGCCGACGCCGACGTTAGAGGGACTGCACGAGGTGGCGCGGGCCTACGCCGATGCCGGCATGCGCGCGGTGGTTTCGCCGATGATCGCCGATCGCAGCTTCTATCAGGCGATTCCCGGATTGCTGGAGGCGTTCCCGCCGGAGCTGCGCGCGGTCGCCGAAACGATGCGCACCGCGTCGGGGGAGGCAATACTGGCGCCCATTCGCGCCGCGGCGATGGCCTGGCCGTATCCGCGCGATCGCATCCAGCTGGGCATCGCGCCGACGATCCCGCTGCATTGTTCGGATGAGTTCATGACGGGGTGTCGCGACCTGGCGACCGAGTTCGGCCTGCCGGTGCAGACGCATCTTGCGGAATCGCCGGTGCAGCGTGCCGGGGCGCAGGTTCGTTACGGCATGACGTTGACGGCGCATCTGGCCCGATTGGGACTGCTGGGGCCCAGCTTCAGCGGGGCGCACGCAATTTGGATCGACGATGCGGAGATCGAGCTGCTGGCGAAACATGGTGGCACGCTGGCGCACAATCCCGGGTCGAATCTGCGGCTGGGCAACGGGATCGCAGACATCCGCCGCGCGATCGCCGGCGGCGTAACGGTGGGGGTCGGGACCGACGGGTCGTCCTCGGCCGACAACCAGAACATGTTCGAGGCGATGCGGTTGGCGGCATTCGTTTCGCGCGTGTTCGACCGTCCGCCGGAGGACTGGATCGGCGCGGCGGAGGCGATAAGGCTGGCGACCGAGGGCAGCGCGGCGGTGCTGGGGATGGGCGAGCTGATCGGCAAGATCGCGCCGGGATACAAGGCGGATCTGGTGTTTCTCGATCTGGATCACGTCAATCTGGTGCCGCTGAACAGCGCGGTGAACCAGTTGGTGAACACTGAGGATGGCGCGGCGGTGCGCGACGTGATGGTCGGCGCGCAGTTCGTGCTGCGCGACGGGGTGTTGCCCGGATTGGATTGGCCGCGCATAGCGGCGCGGGCGAGGGCGGCGGCGGCGCGGCTTGCGGAGGCCAACGCGGCGACGCGGCAGGCAGCGGAAAGCTTGGCGCCGGTGATCAATCATTTCTGTGTCGGTCTGGGGCGGTGCGTGCATGAGTTGCCGCGCAGGTTGAGTGCAGAGGCGGTTGTTGCGTAGTCGCGCGAGCCGGATACTCCCCCTCCCCTTGAGGGCTTGGGCCGCAAAGCGGACCAAGGTTGGGGGGAGGGGTTGGTCCCCGGGGTGGCACCGAACTCTCGTACCGCGCCGACCCCTCCCCCCAACCTTGGTCCGCTTTGCGGCCCAAGCCCTCAAGGGGAGGGGGAGAATTTACGCTGTTGACCTCAGCGCAATCCCTTGCGCAGTCCTTCAACCAACGTGAGCGCGAGCACCACTAGCAGCGAGACCAGCACCACCAGGGACGACACCGCGGCCACCATCGGATCGATGCGGTCCGACATGTAGCTATAGATGCGGATCGGCAATGTCTGCAACGCGGGTCCGGTCATGAAGATCGTCATCGTCACTTCGGAGAACGACAGCAAGAAGCAGAAAAGGAACGCCGTGATCATCCCGCGGGCACACAACGGCACGGTGATGCGCGCCAGCATGCGCAGCCGTGGCGCGCCGAGCGCCATTGCGGCCCACTCCATCTCCTCCGGCACCGCGGCGAGCGCGGTGTGCAAGGTGCGGATGGCGTAGGGCGTCACGACGACCACATGCGCCAGCACCAGGCCGATCAGTCGGTTGTACAGACCGATGCGGTTGACGAATTGCAGCATTGCGATGCCGAACACCACGGCGGGCACCAGCAGCGGTGAGGTGAAGAAGGCCAGCAGCGCGGTCTTGCCGGGCAGCGGATAGCGCGTCAGGCCGTAGGCGGCGAGGAAGGCGCAAACCACCGCGGTCAGGCCGGCCAATGAAGCCAGCTCCGCGCTGAGCGTGAAGCCGGCAATGAAGCCGGGATAGGACAGCGCCTCGCGGTACCAACGCAGCGAGAAACTGGTGATGGGCACTACGAAATAGGCCTGCGGCGTGAACGACATCCACACCACCAGCACGATCGGCGCCAGCATGACGGCCAGCATCAGCGCGGTGATGGCGCGCGTCATCGCCGCCGCACCGCCAGCTTCTGCGCAACGCCGACCAGCGCCAGCGTAAACACCAGAAGCGCAACTGCGATGGCGCTGCCGAACGGCCAGTCGAGCTGCTCCAGGTTCACCTGATAAGCCAGGACCGAAACGACCAGGGTGCGCGCGCCGCCCAGGATCGCCGGGGCGGCGAAGGCGGTCATGTTCATGATGAAGTTGATCACCAGGCCGGTGACCAGCGCGGGCCAGGTCAGCGGCAGGATCACGTGGCGGAACACCTGCCAGCGCCGCGCGCCGAGCGTGCCGGCGGCCCAGGCCAGGGCCGGATCGATTCCGGCGATCGCGGTCCATAGCGGCAGCAGCACGAACATGAAGTGACCCGGCACCAGCGCGATGGTGATGCCGGTCTCGTTCAGCATCAGGTGCAGCGGCCGATCGATCAGATGCACGGCCGCCAGTGCGGTGTTCACCAGGCCATTGCCGCGCAGCAGCAGGCTCCAGCCGAAAGATTTCACCACCGTGTTGACCAGGAATGGGCTGACGAAGGCCAGGATCACCCAGGCCCGCCAGCGCGGCGCGATGCGGGTCAGCCGCAGCGCAACCGGATAGACGAGCGCGGCGGTGATCGCGGATACAATCAGGCTGATTCGCACGGTGCGCAGCAGAACTTCAGTGTAGAGCGGATCGGACAGCCGGGCGAAATTCGCCAGTGTCCAGCTTGCGGTATCGATACCCTGCGGCGTGTTGGGGTGCAGGCTGTTCAGCATCGCCTGCCAGAGCGGCCAGACATAAGCGCAGGCCATCACCACCAGCAGTGGCGCAACGAATCCGATACCGCGCAGACGGGCGTTACGTGTCATGCAGCACTACGCTGTCTGCTTCGTGCCAGCCCACGGACACGCGTGCGCCGAGCGAAAGGTGCGTGGTCTCGCCCGGCACCTGCATCGACAGCGATAGACTGCCGACCCGCAGCCGGCA
This sequence comes from Acetobacteraceae bacterium, assembly GCA_003151425.1. Classification (GTDB taxonomy): domain Bacteria; phylum Pseudomonadota; class Alphaproteobacteria; order Acetobacterales; family Acetobacteraceae; genus Palsa-883. Next base: position 34,366 of record PLXO01000121.1, on the reverse strand, counting down.
GACGGTCGCGGCGCCAGCATAGACCAGATCTTCCACGATCCCGTCGAGCTGATTGGGCCATGGGCCAGGGTCAATGTGCAGGTGCTCTGGACGCACGATCAGCCAAGCCGGCGGCCGGGCGCGCAGCCCGGCGGGCAGCAAGGCGGCGTCGCCGGTGATGGCGGCGGCCTCCGCCGGCAGGCGTAAACGCAGGCCAGTGTCCGTGGTGGCCCAAATCGTTCCAGCCACGGATTCCACCGACGACAGGGCAATTTCGTTGACGGGCCCGACGAAGTTGGCGACAAACCGCGTGGCCGGCGTGCGGTAGAGCTCGCGCGGCGTGCCGACCTGCTCGATCCGCCCGGCGCGCAAGACTGCGACACGATCGGACAGCACGAAGGCTTCCTCGATGTCGTGCGTCACCAGGATCGCGGTGACGCCCAGCCGGCGTTGCAGCGCGCGCAGCTCCACCCGCAGCTCGTCACGCAGCCGTGCGTCCAGGTTGGACAGCGGCTCATCCAGCAGCAGCAGACTCGGCCGGACCACCAGGGCGCGGGCCAGCGCCACGCGTTGCTGCTGTCCGCCGGAGAGCTGCGCCGGCATGCGCGCCCCGAGGCCGTCGAGGCGGACCAGCGCCAATGCTTCGTCGACCCGCGCGCGCAGCTCGGCGCGCGGCACACGGCGCATGCGCAATCCAAAGGCGACATTGTCGAACGCCGTCATGTGCGGGAACAGCGCGTGGTTCTGGAACACCAGGGCCATGTTGCGCGCATGGATCGGTCGCGTGGTGACGTCGACGCCGTCCAGCTCCACGCGGCCGTGATCCGGCGTGTAGATGCCGGCAATCGAGCGCAGGATCGTCGTCTTGCCGCAGCCGGACGGGCCAAGCAGGGTGAAAAACGCGCCACTCGGCACGTCCAGATCGACACCGCGCACCGCTGCGACCGCGCCGAAGTGCTTCTCCAATCCTTCGACGCGAAGTGACATCAGCGTGCGGGCATCAGTGCGTCCGACCTAGCGTCGCGCCGGCGCTACTTGGCAGAGGTGATTTCCTTCTGGAACCGCGTGGTCCATTCCGCGCGATGCGCGAGGACGTAGAGGTAGTCGATCTCAGTCAGTTGTTCGAGCTCGGCACCATGCGGCACCCGGGCCTGGGCGGTCAGCGACAGCTCCACTGTCCGGTTCATGATCGGATTGCTGTAGGTTTCGGCCCGATATTTCTGCACCTCCGGACCGATCCACCAATTCAGGAAGGCGACCGCGCCGGGCGGGTTCGGCGCGTTGTTCATCACGCCCATCGTGCTCGGGCTCATGAAGCTCGGCACCGGCACGGTGATCACCACCGGCAGGCCGCGGCGGATCATGTCGGCGCCGGAACTGCTAGAATAGACCGCGACCGATGCCTCACCCGACTGGATGAGGTCCGCCATCTTGGCGTAGGTGTTGCTCCAATCGACCACGCCCGGGGCGATCTTCTTCAGCGCCGCAAAGCCCGGATCGATATTGTGTTCGTCGCCGCCATGCATGCGCGCGGTGATAATAAGGTTATACAGGCCATAGGTCGTGTCGCCCGGTGCCAGCAGCAATTGCCCCTGGAACTCGGGGCGCTCAAGGTCGGTCCATTTCGTTGGCGGTGCCCAGCCCTTTTTGGCGAACACGTCCTTGTTGTAGATGAAACCGAAGATGTCGCCGTAGGGCACCACGCCGACCAGCTTGCCGGTCGCGGGATCCTTGATCTTCGCCGCGTCATACAAGCTGGTGATGTTCGGCGCTGCCGCCGGATCAAGCGGCGCGAAAATCCCTTGCTGCAGGCCGGCGAGCCACGGCAGGTGGTCCGACATCACGACGTCCACCTGCGGCTTGTCCTTCTGCGCGATGGCGGTGGCCATGATCTCAGGCCCGGTCGCCTTCGGCACCAGGATCACGTGATAGCCGGTGGCCTCGGTGAACTTCTTGTCCCAGCCGTCGCGTTCCAGCATCTGCTGGATCGTTCCGCCCCAGGTCAGCAGGTAGACGTCCTTGGTCTGCGCGCGCGCCGGCCCGCCGACCGAGACCAGCGCCGCAAGGAACGTGGCGAGCAGCGCGCTCCACGATCTGCGCATGAGCGACGCACGCATGAGCGACGCACGCATGAGCGACCTGCGCATTAGCGACGTCCGCACCAACGCGGCGCGCGTGAGCGACGCAAACGCGAGGCGGCTCATGCGACCCGCCGCAGGATGGAGGGCGGCGGGGTGCGGCGGCTGTCGCGCTGCGGCACGCCGCCGCGCAGCACGCCGGGTTCGATGCTACCCCAGAACGTCTCGAACCCGTCAGGCAGCGCGCGGCTGTTGGGTGTCGCCAGCCACAGCCGGATCAGCAGCCGTGCGCGGCCGGCCGCTATGTCGTCGGCATAGGCGGTGCGGCCATGGTAGACCACGTGGTTGTTCAGTAACTGGATGTCGCCCTGCTCGAACGGCGACTGCAGGCAGGTTTCCTCGGCGATCTGCGCCAGCAGGTCCAGCGCCTGGTTCTGCGCATCGATCAGCCGCGGCACTTCGGAAAATTCCTGCGCCTGTTCGACGTAGGTGCGGGAATACTGGCTGGTGATCCTGCCGTCGCGCATGCCCCAGACCGGCAGAGCGAAACACGGCTGGGCGAAGACGCCGTCCTCGTCCTTCGGACGGCAGCGCCAGTAGTCCCGGAACAGCAGGTCCACGAGGTCCGGCCGGCGGCGCAGCATCTCGTTATGGATGGTGGGGATGGAGGCCAGCTTCGACACGCCGCCCTCGATGCCGTTGCGCACGCACATCAACGCGATCACGTCGCAGCGGTCGGTGTGGAATCGCAACGGCCCGGTGGAGCGGGCGCGGGCGCGCGATGACACCACCTTGCCCGGCCCGGAGTCGATGAAGGTGGGTTTGTCGTCACGCGTTTCGTCGCGCACCTCGCCCATGATCTCGCCGCTCATGTTCTGATACAGCGGCACGCCGAGATGCTGACCCAGGCCCCAGAAGATCTGCCGCAGCTCGTCGTCGGTGTAGCTACCGACATCCAGGCCGCGCAGCCGCACCGCGCCGCGCCCGTCCTCCAGTTCGTCGTTCACCTTGGCGAGCAAGGATGCAGTGTGGGGCAGCGGAAAGTCCTTCCGGTCGAACCCGAACAGCGGCGCATGGCGAACGCGCGTCAGGGCGTCGGCGATCTCCCGCTTGTGGGTCTCGTCGAACCAGAGAATCCAGTCGCCGGCGCGATCAAGTTCGTCGCCCCGCCAGACCGTCCGTCCGGTGATCATCTGCCGCGTCATTGTCCACCCTTCTGCACGACACCGCCATCTGACGACGTTTCGCGCCGCGGGGCAATTGGCGGGGGTGACTGGCGGAGCGATTTTTGACTTGGCGCCGATCCGCGCCCGATACTGCGTTGCTGTTCGGGACCGGGGGCAATTCGACGTCATGGTGCAGAATGCTGCCAGAGCAGACTTTGAGACGAGGGAGACGCGGACATGAGCGCGACCTTGGAGTCCGGCCAACGGGTCGACATCCGACCCATCCAGGGACGTTTCGGTGCCGAGGTCATCGGTCTCGATCCGTCCGCGCCGCTCAGCGATGCGGCGTTCGCGCGGATCGAGCAGGCCTGGTTCGATCACAACTTCCTGGTGTTCCGCGATCTGGTGATGACACCGGAACAGCACATCGCGCTGACCCGGCGCTTCGGCCCGCTGCACATCATGACGCCGCTGCATTTCAACCTGCCGGGCCATCCGGAGGTCTTGGTACTGACCAACGCGGTGGAGCGGGGTCGGCCGCTCGGGCTGCGCGGGGCCGGCATGGGCTGGCACAGCGACGGCGAGGACAAGCGCATCCCGAACGCCGGCTCGATGCTGTACGCGCACCGGGTCCCGGATGACGGCGCCGCCACGCTGTTCGCCGACATGTACGCCGCCTATGACGGGCTGGCGGATGCGACGAAGCGGCGCATCGCCGGTCGGCGCGCGCGGTTCAGCCGCGTCGACATGCACGAGATCCATTACCCGCATCTGCCGCCGTTGACCGAGGCGCAGAAGCGCGAGCGGCCGGATGTGTATCATCCGCTGGTGCGCACGCATCCACGCAGCGAGCGGAAGTCGCTGTTCATCGGTCGCTGGGCGCGCGACATCGAGGGGATGCCGCCGGACGAAGGATTCGCGCTGGTGCAGGCCCTGTGCGCCCATGCGTCCGACGTGCGGTTCGTGTATCGCCACCACTGGCGGCTGCACGACGCGGTGCTATGGGACAACCGTTGCATGCTGCACTGTGCGACGCCGTTCGACGAGACGCGCTTTCAGCGACTGATGCACCGCACGACGTTGGAAGGCGACGTGCCGGTTTGAACGTGGAGTGAACCGTCCCGGACATGCCGAGAAGATCGGGACGCTTGGGCCGTTCCCGGCAGCAAGGCAAGTAGGACAGATTTTAACACAGAGATCGCAGAGGCGCAGAGAAGGTAAGGCATGGCGCTTCGCGCAAAGTGCATTAGTCATGTTTCCGTATCTAAATGCCTCTGTGTCTCTGTGGTGAGTCCTGCTTGCGGAGCATCCGTCCGGCGATCTTGCCGGCCCGGGCCGTGGTTCAGAACGCGCGCCGATCGACCGGTATCGGCACCGGCGCGGCGACCCCGCCCGCAACCAGGGGATTGAGCACCTCCAGCCGTTGTCCCGTGGTACGCGGCCCGAACGCCGCCGTTAGCGCCGCAGTCAGCAGCCAGGCGCCGGCGATGTAAACGAACACTGCGACGTAGCCGATATGGGTGAAGATCGCGGCGATAACGAAGGCGTTGGCCACATTCGCCAGGCGGCCCAGGCTGTAGGTAAACCCGGTGGCGCCGTTGCGCAGATCGGTGGGGAACTGCTCCGGCGTGTAGGCGTAGATCAACGAGGCGAAGGTCTGGATCAGCATGCCGACCAGCAGCCCGAACACGACGATCAGCCCCGGAATGAAGCTCATGCCATACAGCAGGCCGAACACCGCGATGGCGGCGGCGGTCAGCGCGATGCTGTGCTTGCGCTCGAAACGATCGGAGACATAGAACGCCAGCAGCGCACCGATCGGGGCGCCGATGTTCATCAGCGTCACATAGGTCAGGCTGTGAGTCAGGGTAATGCCGCTCTTTACCAGCAGCGTCGGCACCCAGGCCTCGAAGCCGTAGAAGCCCAGGGTCTGCAGGATCCACATCAGGCCAAGAACGATCGTGCGGCGGCGATACTCGGGGCTGAACATCGCCGCCCAGGGGGCGCGCGCAACGTTCGGGCGGGTGACCATGCGTGGTTCGGGTAGTGTACCGACCTGCCTTGCCACTGCGTCCTCCATGCCGCGCAGTGTGGCCTCGGCCTCGGCGAACCGGCCCTGGCGCGCCAGCCAGCGCGGCGACTCCGGCATCCAGCGCGCGGCGATCAGGAAGGCGAATCCGGCCGCGCCCCAGGCGAACACATAGCGCCAGCCATCCGGGCTGCTCGGCACCGTCACGCTGGCGATCCAATTGGTGATCGGGATGGCGAATAGGCCAATCACCATCACCATCGCTTGTGACTTGCCGCGACGCGCCGGGGGAAAGAATTCGGCGACGCAGGTCATCGTGGTGACGATGCCGGCGGCCAGACCGAAGCCGGTGAGCACGCGCGCCGCGAACAGCATCGGCACATCCTGCGCCAGAGCGGTGAACAGCGATGCGGCGGCGCCCAGCGTGACGAACAGCATCAGCGCGCGCCTGCGGCCGAGCCGATCCGCCAGCGCGCCGCCGAGGGACGCGCCCAGGAACATGCCAAAGAACGCCGCCGAGGTGATCAGCGCGACGTCGTCGATCGACATGCCCCAGAACTTGACCAGCCCGGGGGCCGCGGAGGGGAAGGTGAAGATGTCGACGCTGTCGAAGAACTGCGGAATTGCCAGCAGCGCGAGGATGCGCCAGTGCATCCGGCTGTAGGGCAGGCGGTCGATCCGGGCGGCGATCAGTTCGTCTTGCATGGACGGCGGTCTCCGTGCGCGGGCGCTCTTCCTGGCGCCGCGCGGTTACGCACTCAACACCGTGTCGGGGGTGTCGGCAACCGTTGCCGCGCATTCAGCGCCGCCGAAGCGCCGATGAACAGATCGCCTATCGAAACGACATGCTGCTTGGTCAGTCGCGCAATCCGTTCCCGCGTGGCCCGGCCGTCAACAGTCGGATTTGTGCATCGCCTCGGTCGCCCCTCCCGCGCCCCAACCAACGGAAGGGTTCCAAGGGCTCCGCCCTTGGCGGAGATCCAAGGGGCAGCGCCCCTTGGTGGGGTCCAGGGGCGAAGCCCCTGGCCTTGCTTTGTTCGCCTAACGGCACTGCCTGGGTATGGCCTACGCGGCGTCGCGCCTTGCGGCCTCGGTGCCGGCCTCCAGCCCGACGGCGTGTGCCAGGCGGTCCAGCCGGCGCATGACGCTCTCGCCGGCGAACACGCCGGTGTCCTCGGCCAGCCGCAGCACCAGGCGTCCGCCGGTCATTGCCAGGCTGGTACCGGCGAGCAGGTCCGGTGTGCCAGCCGACAGCGTGTAGGCCAGCCGCAGCGCGGTCCCGAGTACTTCGGCGCGGTGGGCGCTGGCGACGTCCAGCAGCAGCCGCGCGGGACGCAGGAATTCGCCGGTCTCCTCGGCCTCGTAGCGCATGGCGATGGCCAGCGCGAGGAACGCGCGGGCGTGGTGGTCGAGCCCGATGCCGGGCTGGCGCAGCACACGCAGGAAGGCCTGCTCGGCGCGGAATTCCGGGTGGTCGTGGCTGCCGATGTCCGACATCCAGCAGGTTGCCTCGCGCAACCGCCGGGTCTCGATTTTGTCGTTGGGAAACAGCGGATCGGTCCAGGCGATCAACGCCGGCGGCAGGGTCCGGTCGCGCCCGAGCCGAGCGGCCATTTCGCGCCCGGAGGCGAGCAGCGGATCCTCGGCGCGGATCGCTTCGGGCATGCGCTGCATGAACCAGCCCTCGCGCAGGCCCGACGCGCTGAACACGACGCGCCGTGCCCCGGTGGCACGCAGCACGCGGCGCAGCACGATGGCGGCGTAGGGCAGGTCGTCGATACGCCGGCGCGGGATTGCCGGCAGCCGCTCCAGCGCGCGGCGGCCGGCGCTGCCGACCACACCGGCGAGATCGCGCGCCTCCTCCCGGCCGATCGCGTAGTGGTGCACCATGTGCAGCGGGTAACCGACCTGTGCCATGTGGATGCGCGCCAGCGCACGCCACGCGCCGCCCACCAGATAGAGGTCGCGCCCCATTCCTTCCGACAGCCAGGGAACCTCCGACAGGTCGGCGTCGGCGATGGCGCGCGCCCGCACTGGATCGTTATCGGACCGTTCTGCCAAGCGGATGACACCGAGCCCGGTGGTTTGCAAGGCGCCGCGCTCGCCGCTGACCAGGCGCACCAGTTCCAAGGAGCCGCCGCCGATATCGGCCAGCACGCCGTCGGCGGCGGGAATGCCGCACAGCACGCCCATCGCCGAGTAGGCGGCTTCGTCGGTGCCGGACAGAATCTGGATCGGCACGCCCGGCAGGCGTAGCTGCAGCGCAGCCACGAAGGCGCGCCCATTCGTCGCGTCGCGCACCGCGGCGGTCGCCAGCACCTCGAACGGATCGGCGCCCATGGCGCGCGCCACGGCATGGTAGCGGTGCAGCACGGTGAAGGCCTGCGCCATGCCGTCCTCGTGCAACCGTCCGGTGGCGGCCTGGCCGCGGCCGAGGCGCAGCACGGCTTTTTCGTTAAAGATAGACACCGGATTGCGGCTGTGGCCCTCGTAGACCACCAGACGCACCGAGTTCGACCCCAGATCGACCACCGCGCAACGTGCGGCATCGGCGGGCGGGCGATAGGGCATGCGATCAGTCCTCGCTGTCGGTCCTTGGCACGCGGCCAATCTTCTGAGCCGCAGTCAGTCTTCTGAGACGCGATCCGGGCGGCGCGCCGGACCGGCGGCGGCGGCGATGCCTGGACCATGCAACGCCGAGCCGCGGCCGGAGAGTGAGGGGTTAGTCATGAAGTAATCGTGTGCGGAAACCGGCTTTTTTCCGACCGGCACGCGCCGCCAGGTGCCGTCGGCGCTGAGCTCCCACGATTGCAGCGTGTCGCGCAGGTTGACGACCATGATCTGGTCCAGCACCTGGGCGTGCACCGTCGGATTGTGGATGGGGACCAGGGTTTCCACCCGCCAGTCCATGTTGCGCGCCATCCAGTCGGCCGAGCTGATATACACCTTGGCGTGGCGCGACGGCAGCGCGTGGCCGTTGCCGAACACGCAGATGCGGCCGTGCTCCAGGAAGCGGCCGACGATCGACTTGACGCGGATGGTCTCCGACATGCCGGGCACCCCGGGGCGCAGGCAGCAGATGCCGCGCACCACCGCCATCACCTTCACCCCGGCGCGCGAGGCGCGGTACAGCGCGTCGATCAGCGCCTCGTCCACCAGCGAGTTCAGTTTCAGCCAGATGGTGGCGGGACGGCCGGCATGGGCGAAGGCGATCTCGCGCTCGATCAGCTCCAGCAGCACCTTGCGCAGGGTCAGCGGGCTGAACGCCACCGCATCCATCAGCTCGGGTTCGGCGTAGCCGGTCATGTAGTTGAACAGCCGCGCGGCGTCCCGGGTCAGGTCGGGATCGCAGGTGAAGAACGACAGGTCGGAGTAGATGCGCGCGGTAATCGGATGATAGTTGCCGGTGCCGAAATGCGCGTATGAACGCACGGCACCGGCCTCACGGCGGACCACCAGCGATAGTTTCGCATGCGTCTTCAGTTGCGGGAAGCCGAACACCACCTGGACGCCGGCGGCTTCCATCTCGCGCGCCAGCCGGATGTTGGCCTCCTCGTCGAAGCGGGCGCGCAGCTCGATCATGGCGGTGACCGACTTGCCGGCCTCGGCCGCCTCGATCAGCGCGTGGACGATCGGGCTGTCGCGGCTGGTGCGATACAGCGTCTGCTTCACCGCGATGACGTTGGGGTCGCGCGCCGCCTGGCGCAGGAACTGCACCACCACGTCGAAGCTCTCAAACGGATGGTGGACGATGATGTCCTTGGCGCGGATGGCGGCGAAACAGTCGCCGCCGAAGTCGCGGATGCGCTCCGGGAAGCGCGGGGTATAGGGCGGGAACAGCAGGTCGGGGCGGTCGTCGATGATAAGCTGGCGCAAGTCCGCGAGGCCGAGCAGGCCATGTTCCAGACGGGTCTCATCATCGCTGGCGCGCAGCTCGTCCGCCACCATCGCGCGCAGCTCGCCCGGCATGCCGGCGTCCATCTCGAGATGGATCACCATGCCGCGGCGGCGGCGCTTCAGCGCGGTCTCGTAGGAGCGGACCAGGTCCTCAGCTTCTTCCTCGAATTCCACGTCGGTGTCGCGGATCAGGCGGAACATGCCCCGGCCGGTGACGTTGAAGCGCGGGAACATCCGGTCGAGGAACAGGCCGACCACCGCTTCCAGCGTCACGAAGCGAATCTTGTGGGAGCGGGGGGCGCCATCGGGACTGGCGGGCAGGCGGATAAAGCGTTCGACCTGGGCGGGCAGCGGGATCAAGGCGCGCATCATGTGCGTGTTCTCCCGCCCCGCCAGCAGCAGCGCCATCACCAGGCCCATGTTTGGAATGAACGGGAAGGGGTGCGCCGGATCGATGGCGAGCGGCGTCAGCACGGGGAACACCCGCTCCATGAACCAGGCGTCGAGCCAGGCCATGTCGTCGGCGGAGAGCTGTCTCGGCTCGCAGACCTCAAGGTCGGCCGCGCGCAGCGCGGTGCGCAGCTCGCGCCAGACCCGCTGCTGCTCCGTCAGCAGCCGGTCGGTGCGCTGCTTGATCTCGATAAGCTGCTGCGCCGGGCTGCGGCCATCGGGTGAGGTCGCGGTGACACCGGCCTTGGCCTGGCCGACCAGCCCGGCGACGCGGACCGAGTAGAACTCGTCCAGGTTCGACGCGCTGATCGAGACGAAGCGCACCCGTTCCAGCAGCGGATGGCGGTCGTTCTCGGCCTCCTCCATCACGCGGTGGTTGAAGTCGAGCCACGAGAGCTCGCGGTTGATGAATCGCTCGGGGCTGTCGGGGGCGATCCCAGGGGTGGCAGCCTCGGCGGCCGCACGGGTGGGCGCAGGCGGCGCGGGCGCGGCCCGGGCAGGCACCGCCGGCGGTTCGACGGTGAGGCCTGCGCCCCGCGGTTCCGCCGGATGCCTTGTCGAACGCGACTTCGCCCGATTCTCTTTCGATCGTGGCGCCGTCGGAGGCTTCGTCGATTGCGGCTTCGCCACACGCCCCGTCGGCTGCGGCTCCGCCAGCCGCCCTATCGGCGGCGGCTCCGCCGCTGGGGGGGCGGCAACCGCCAGGTCGCGCTCGAGGGACGTGTCCATGGCGCGATCCTACAGCAGCGGCGGGGCCGGCGGCGAGGGGAGGCGGGATGACACTCTCGTTTCGGGTATCGCCGGATCGGGGCCGTCCACGGGGACCGCGGCGTCGAGGTCGGCGCCGATCAGGTCGGCCAGCTCGTCCCGGGCGAGCCGGGGATTGATACCGCCGGGGTGGCCGAGGGCGGCGCGATCCAGGGAGGCGCGATCCAGCCGGGCCACCGCCACGCGCAGCGCCGCCGGGGTGCGCGGCAGGTGCGACAGCAGCCACTCCTGCGTCGACAGTGGAACGCGCTGCTGGCGGTCAGCAAGCAGGCGGGCAAGCAGCACGTGCAGCAGCAAATCGTCAGGGGGCAGGATTTCCACCGCCGTCATGGCGCGCAAGCGGGACGCCAGGTCGCGCAGCCGGACCGGCCAGCGGGCCGGCGGTGCGCGGGCGGCGAGCAGCACCGGCAGGCGGGCTTCCGCGGCGGCATTCAGCAGGTGCAGCAGCGTGGCTTCCTCGGCCATCGCGTCCGCATCGTCGATCGCGAGGCCGGCGGTGCTTGGCAGGTCGGGCAGCGCGTCGAGCCCGGGCAGTTCGGGGCCGGTCAGATAGTGTGCACCGGACAGGTCAGCCCAACGGCGCAGCAGATGGGTCTTGCCGCAGCCGGCCTCCCCCCACAGTGCGAGGCGCCCCTGGGGCCAGTCGGCGACGCGATCGAGCCAGGTCATCGCGGCGTCGTTCGACGGCGCGTGCACGAAAACGACCGCCTCGGGCCGAGCTTCACGCGGGAAAGGCAGTGGCAGTTGGTCTGGCATGGCGGTCAGATGGCCCGGGGCGGGGGCGAGGGGAAGGGTGCTTCGGCGCAAAAGGGCGGGAGGCGCGGTTGGGTGTGCTTGCGCCATGTTGGGTGTGCTTGAGGCATGCAGCAAAACATGCCCTGCCGAACGCTGCCCCGCGACATGCTGGCCTGGTCGGCTGGACAGCCCATACGACCTATGCCAGCCTTCCGTTGCCAGCAGGGGAGAAACAAAATGGCACGTGGATCATCGTCCGGGCGCAACGGTTTGCGGCGCCGCGAAGCACTTGCGCTGGCCGGCGCCGCCGCCAGTGTTGCCGCCCTGCCGGCCCGCGCCGACACCAAGCTGACGATCTGGACCGGCTTCCCGGAGATGCAGCCGGTGTATCAGGCGGTCGCGGCGGACTACGCCAAGTCCCACCCGGGCGTCACGTTCGATTTCTTCAGCACCTCGCTGCGTGAGGCCGAGCAGAAGCTCACGGCGGCCGTGCCGACCGGCACCGGCCCCGATATTTTCGACATCGGCACCAACATCAGCGTCAACTTCATCGACAGCGGGCTGATCGAGCCCAATCCGCCGGATGTCGATGCGTATCTGAAATCCGGCGCATGGAACAAGTTCACGGTCGATTTCTTCACCCTGGACGGCAAGACCTATGGGCTGCCGTTCTCCGAAGGCAGCCGCGCCAGCATGTTCTGGAACAAGACGTATTTCCAGGAGGCCGGCATCGCGGGCCCGCCGGCGACGTTCCCCGAACTGATCGAGGCCGCGAAGAAGCTGGTGAAGATCGATGCCCAGGGGCGCATGACCCGCAGCGGGATCAGCCTGCGCCTGTCGGGCCAGGGCAGCGGCATCGGCGAGAAATTCCGTTACGTCCTGGAAGCTGCCGGCGGCTCGATGGTCGCGCGCACGCCCAGCGGCAAGTGGCACAACGGCTTCGACAACCAGGCCGGCCGCGATGCGCTGACATTCTATGTCGATGCTGTGCAGACCTGGCACATCGACGATCCCAAGGTGCAGCATGATGCCGATGCGTTCGCGTCAGGCGCGACCGCCATCCTGTGGCGCGAATCCTGGGTGATCGGCGAGATCCAGTCGAAGAACCCGAAGCTCGACTATGGCGTGATACCGATCCCGGCGTGGCGCGCGGGGATGCCGCGCATGATGCTGCTGCAGCCCGAGGGCGTCCATGTGAACGGCCAGAGCAGCAACAAGGCGGCGGCATATGACTTCGTGAAATTCCTCACCAGCGCGGCGAACGGCTTGCGGCTGACCGAGATGACCGGGTGGCTTGCCCCGCGCCAGGACATCGACTGGAAGCCGTTGCTGGCCAAGACACCGCAGTTCGAGACCTTCGTCGCGCCGCCGTCCGACATCAAGTACTATGTCGAGCCCGTGTTCACCGCGTTCGACGAGGTCGAATCGAAGATGGCCGACCGGCTGACGTCGGCCTTTGTCGACCCGTCGCTGAAGGGAAATCCGCAGAACGTCGCAGCGAAAATCCACGAGATGGCCGTGCAGACGGACCAGATCCTGAAGGACGCCAAGCTGTACGGCACGGACTGACCCAAAAAATGAGCCTCTCCCCCTCCCCTTGAGGGAGGGGGTTGGGGGGAGAGGTCGCGACAAGTACTGACGCGAAAACTCCAACCAAAACGGAACAGCAACGGTGCCGACCAGACTGACCTACTACCGCCGCCGCGCCAGGCTTTGGATCTGGTGCTACCTCATGCTGTTGCCGGTGCTGGCGATCTACGCCTATGTCCGCATCGTGCCGATCGCCCGCAGCTTGGAGCTGAGCTTCTTCGACTGGCGCCTGATCTCGCGCGTGCGGCCGTTCGTCGGGCTGGCGAACTACGTGCGCATGGTCGGCGACGAGAATTTTCAGATCGCACTATGGAACACCACGGTCTATTCGCTGGCCACCGTGCTGATCAGCACGGCGATTGCACTGCCGCTCGCCGTGGTGCTGGCGCGGCGCGGCAAGACCTCGGCGATCTACCAGACGATCTACTTCCTGCCGGTGATCACCCCGATGGTGCCGATGGCGATCGCCTGGAAATGGATCTACGACTACAACTATGGCCTGCTGAACTATGTGCTGTCGCTGGTCGGCATCCCGCCCGTCGCGTGGCTGACCGACGTGCATATCGCCCTGTGGGCACTGATCATCATGGGGGTGTGGAAGGGATTAGGTTACAGCTTGGTTATTTTCCTGGTTGGAATCCGCAATATCCCCGCGACCTTTCTGGAGGCGGCGAGCCTGGACGGGGCGTCGGAGCTGCAGAAATTCTGGCATGTGATCCTGCCGCTGCTGCGCCCGATTCTTCTGTACGTTCTCGTCACGTCCACCATCAACGCCTACAACGTGTTCACCCAGGTCTATGTCATGACGCTCGGCTCGCAGGCGGCGCCCGGCCAGGCAGTGCGCGTGCTGGTGTATGACATCTACCAGAACGCGTTCCAGTATTTCCGCATGGGCTACGCCTCGGCCGAGGCGATCACGCTGACCTTCATCGTACTGGCATTCACGCTGATCCAGTTTCGTGCCTTCCGCAGCCAGGAGGCAGCATGAGCGCGCGGCGGCGCCGGCGGCGGGTCCGCCAGCAGGTCGGTGCGCTGCTGATCCACGCCGTGTTGATCCTTGGCGCGGCCTTCATGCTGCTGCCGATGCTGTGGATGCTGGCAACGTCGTTCAAGCCACCGCCCGAGATCGCGGTGTGGCCGCCGCACCTGCTGCCCCAGGCGCCGACCTCGGAGAACTACTCCGGCCTGTTCGAGGCTGCCCCGTTCGCGCGCTTCTTCGCCAACAGCGTGTTCATCTCCGTTGTCTCGACCATCAGCGTGGTGATCACGTCGCTGCTCGCCGGCGCGGTGTTTGCGAAATACCGCTTCCCGGGCCGTTCGCTGCTGTTCATGTTGGTGCTGGCAACGGCCATCGTGCCGTTCGAGGCCTACATGATCCCGCTGTATATCGAGCTGGTGCGGCTGCACTGGATCAACACCTACCAGGCCATCATCCTGCCCACGCTGGTGATGAGCTTCGGCATCTTCCTGGTCCGCCAGCATGTGGCGTCGGCTATCCCGGACGAGCTGCTGGAAGCGGCCCGGGTTGACGGCGCGTCGGAGTGGTGGACGTTCAGCCGCGTCATTGTGCCGCTTTCGGGCAACGCGTTGAGCGCGGTTGGGATCTTCGCCTTCATCCAGGGCTGGTCAGCCTTCATCTGGCCGTTGCTGGTGGCGAACAACCAGCTTCTGTTCAACATGGAGGTCGGGTTGACGGCCTTCCAGTTCCGTTTCAGCGCGGACTACGGAAAGCTGATGGCGGGCTCGACCCTCAGCACAGTGCCGATGCTGATCGTCTTCCTTCTCCTGCGCCGCCGGATCATCGAGAACATGGCCCTGACCGGCATCAAAGGCTGAGCGTGTGTCTTCTCCCACTCCCCTTGAGGGCTTGGGGCGCGAAGCGGAGCAAGGTCGGGGGGAGGGGTGCGGGCCTGGGGTGGGGGGAGGGGTATAGGCCAGGGGTCGCTGCCAGCATTCCACCGAAGCCTGTAGCAGCCGGACGCTATCCCCCCGGCCATGACCGGCGCACCATCCCGACGCGCGCCGCACGCGCCGGTTGCGGTGCGCCACCCGTTCCCATATTGACGTCGAACCACCGCCCAACCGAGGCTCGCGCAAGCGAGCGACCCGCCCCCGCCGTTACATGAGCAAAGGATAATGAACGCCCCGCAAGACCTGCTTCGACACGCCCGCGCGCTGCATCAGCAGGGGATGCTCGCCGAAGCTGGAACGATATGCGGCAGCATACTGCGTTCGCAGCCGAACAACGCCGATGCGCTGCACCTGGCTGGCATTGTGGCGCTGCAAACCGGCCGGCCGCAGCAGGGCGTCGAACTGATCGGCAAGGCGCTGCGCCTGAATGCCCGCAACGCTGCTGCGCACAGCGACCTCGGCGCGGGGTTGCGCGCGTTGCAGCGCCACAAGGAGGCGCTGGCAAGTTATGACCGGGCGATCGCGCTCAAGCCGGATTACGTCAGGGCGTACTACAATCGCGCCATTGTCCTGGCCGATCTGCACCGCCACGCGGAGGCGTTGGCAAGCTATGACCGGGCGATCACGCTGCGGCCGGATCATGCCGAGGCGCACGCCAATCGCGGCGCTATCCTTGCCGGCCTGCGGCGCGACGAAGACGCGTTGGCGGCCTACGACCGGGCAATCGCGCTCAAGCCGGACCATGCCAGGGCACACTACAATCGCGGCGCGGTGCTAGCCGCGCTGCAACGCCCCGCCGACGCGCTGGCCAGCTACGACCGAGCAATCGCACTCCAGCCGGACCATGCCGAGGCGCACATCAACCGCGGCGTTGTCCTTGCGGATCTGCACCGTCCGGATGAAGCGCTGGCGAGCTACGACCGAGCGATCGGGCTGCGGCCGAACCATGCCGACGCACACTACAACCGTGCAAAGCTGCTCGCCGACTTGCAACGTCACGAGGAAGCGCTGACGAGCTTCGACCGGGCAATCGCGCTGCGGCCGGACCATGCCGATGCCTACGTCAATCGCGGCGTGGTCCTTGCGCGTCTGCAACGCCCTGCGGACGCGCTGGCGAGCCATGACCGTGCGATCGCGCTGCGGCCGGATGACGCCGAGGCATACTCCAACCGCGGCAATGTCCTGGTGGAACTGCGGCGCCATGCCGACGCGCTGGCGAGCTATGACCGGGCGATCGCGCTGCGACCGGAGTACGCCGAGGGATACTACAACCGTGCCAAGCTGCTGGCGGACCTGGGGCGTCGCGAGGCGGCGCTGGCGGACGATGATCGGGCGGTCGCGCTGAAGCCCGACTATGTCGAGGCCCACGTCAATCGTGGTGCGGTTCTTGCCGATCTGCAACGTCACGCGGACGCGCTGGCAAGCTATGACCGGGCGATCGCGCTGAAGCCGGACCATGCTGGCGCCTGGTCCAGTCGTGGCTACGTCCTGGCGGATCTGCAACGCTACGAGGACGCGCTGGCAAGCTGCGACCGGGCGATCGTGCTACAGCCGGACCATGCTGACGCCTACGCCAATCGCGGTGCTGTCCTTGCGCGTCTGCAACGTCACGTGGACGCGCTGGCGAGTTACGACCGGGCGATCGCAGTCAACCCGGATCATACCCAGGCGCACTCCAACCGCGGCGTGGTCCTGGCGGATCTGCATCGCCACGCGGACGCGCTGGCGAGCTATGACCGGGCGATCGCGCTCCAGCCGGACTACGCCGCGGCGCACTGGAACCGCAGTCTTTGCCTGTTGGCGCTTGGACAATTCGATCCTGGGTGGCGGCTCTACGAATGGCGGAAGCGGCGTGACAAGCCCGTCGGCGATCGCGCGTTCCCGCAGCCGGCGTGGCTGGGTGAGGCGAGCATCGACGGTAAGACGCTGTTCATCCACTGGGAACAGGGGCTGGGGGATACGATTCAGTTCTGCCGCTACGCCACGCTCGCGCAGGGGCTTGGTGCGCGGGTCGTGATGTCGGTGCAGGATCCGTTACGGGATCTGCTCGGGACACTTGGGCCCGATATCGAAATCATTGGCGGCGACGAGGTGCCGGTCGATTTCGACTATCATTGCCCGATGCTGAGCCTGCCACTGGCGTTCGGCACAACGCTCGACACGATTCCCGATACGACGCACGGTGCGCCCCAGTGGGCGGCACGCGGTGCGCTCGCTGGGGCCACAGTTGGTGCGACCCATGGGACAACCCAACATGCGGTCCAAAGTGCGGCCAGGTATCTCGCGGCGGACCCGGCTTCCGTTGCTGCCTGGCGCGGGCGGCTTGGCACGTTGGCGGGCCTGCGCGTCGGTCTTTGCTGGGCTGGCAACCCGCGGCGCGATCATCCGGCATCGCATGCGATCGACCGGCGCCGCTCGACCGCCCTGGCACAGTATACACCGCTGGCCGCCGTCGGAAGCGCGCATTTCGTTTCGTTGCAGAAGGGTGAGCCGGCGGCACAAGCCGCTACCCCGCCCGACGGAATGTCGATCCATGACTGGACCAATGAGCTGCACGACTTCGCCGACACCGCAGCGCTGATCGAGGCACTTGATCTGGTGATCACGGTCGATACCTCGGTCGCGCATCTCGCCGGCGCGCTCGGCAAGCCGGTGTGGATTCTCAGTCGCTTTGATGCATGCTGGCGCTGGCTGACGGAGCGCGACGATTCGCCCTGGTACCCTTCCGCGCGACTGTGGCACCAGCCCACGCCCGGGGACTGGGACAGCGTCATCGCCGAGGTGGCGGCGGCACTGCGCGACTTGATCCGTGACTCTCCCCCTCCCCTTGAGGGCTTGGGCCGCGAAGCGGACCAAGGTAGGGGGAGGGGTTGGGGCCAGGATCGCGCCCGCGTTATGGGGAGTGAGGACCTCTCCGCCCAGCCTTGGTCCGCTTCGCGGCCCAAGCCCTCAAGCGGAGGGGGAGAACGTTGCGTCCCGGCACAGGTTCGTCGCGATGCCAATGGGAACGATCCCCGAGGCAAGCCCGGGGCCGTCCCTGACGGTGCGGGGCAGGACGGCCCGGCCAAAACGAACATCGACGGATGAGCAACGCCCCGCACGACCAGATCAGACGCGCCCGCGCGCTGCATCAACAGGGAATGCTCGCTGAAGCCGGAATGATATGCGGCAGTATACTGCGTTTGCAGCCGAACAATTCCGATGCGCTGCACTTGGCCGGCATTGTGGCCCTGCAAACCGGCCGGCCGGAGCAGGGTATTGAGCTAATCGGCAAGGCGCTGCGGCTGAGCGGGCGCAACGCCGCCGCGCACAGCGATCTCGGCGCGGGATTGCGCGCGTTACAGCGCCACGAGGAAGCGCTCGCAAGCTACAACCGCGCAATCGCGCTGCGGCCGGACTACGCCAGGGCATACTACAATCGTGCCATGGTGCTGGCGGATCTGCAACGACACGCGGAGGCGCTGGCAAGCTATGACCGGGCGATCGCGCTGCGGCCGGACCATGCCGAGGCCCACGCCAACCGCGGTGCGATCCTTGCCGGTCTGCGGCGCGACCAAGATGCGCTGGCGAGTTATGACCTGGCGATCGCGCTCAAGCCGGACCATGCCAGGGCACACTACAATCGCGGCGCGGTTCTAGCAGTGCTGCAACGCCACGCCGATGCGCTGGCAAGCTATGACCGGGCGATCGTCCTCCAGCCAGACAATGCCGAGGCGCACATCAACCGCGGCGGTGTCCTTGCGGATCTGCAACGCCCGCAAGAAGCGCTGGCGAGCTACGACCGAGCGATCACACTGGCACCGAATCACGCCGACGCACACTACAACCGTGCAAAGCTGCTTGCCGACTTGCAGCGCGACGCGGACGCGCTGACGAGCTTCGACCGGGCAATCGCGCTGCGACCGGACCATGCCGACGCCTACGTCAATCGCGGCGTGGTCCTTGCGCGTCTGCAACGCCCTGCGGACGCGCTGGCGAGCCATGATCGGGCAATCGCGCTGCGGGCGGATGATGCCGAGGCATACTCTAACCGCGGCAATGTCCTGCTGGAGCTTCGCCGCCACGCCGACGCGCTCGCGAGCTATGACCAGGCGATCGCGCTGCGGCCGGACTACGCCAACGCACACTGGAACCAGAGCCACTGCTTGTTGGCGCTTGGACAGTTCGATCGCGGATGGCCGCTCTACGAATGGCGGAAGCGGCTCGACAAGCCCGTCGGCAATCGCGCATTTCCGCAGCCACCCTGGCTGGGTGAGGCGAGCATCGCCGGCAAGATCCTGTTCATCCACTGGGAGCAGGGGCTGGGCGATACACTCCAGTTCTGCCGCTACGCCACGCTGGCCCAGGCGCTTGGCGCGCGGGTCGTGATGGCGGTGCAGGATCCGTTACGCAAGCTGCTCGGGACACTCGGGCCCGATACCGAAATCATCGGCGGCAACGATGCGCCGGTCGAATTCGACTGTCACTGCCCGATGAACAGCCTGCCGCTGGCATTTGGCACGACGGTGGAGACGATCCCACGCGCAACTCCCTACCTCGCGGCCGACCCCGCCGCGGTCGCCGCCTGGCGCGAGCGGCTTGCCGGCCTTGTGGGCTTGCGTGTCGGTCTTTGCTGGGCCGGTAGCCCGCGACATGATCAGCCGGCCGGCCAGGCGATCGACCGGCGCCGGTCGATCGCCCTGGTGCAGTATGCGCCGCTGGGCGCCGTCACCGGCGCGAACTTCGTCTCGCTGCAGAAAGGTACCGCGGCCGCGCAAGCCGCTGCCCCGCCCGAGGGTTTATCGATCCACGACCGGACCGATGAACTACACGACTTTGCCGACACCGCGGCATTGATCGAGGCGCTGGACCTGGTGATCACGGTCGATACCTCGGTCGCGCACCTCGCCGGGGCGCTCGGCAAGCCGGTGTGGATTCTCAATCGATTCGACGCATGCTGGCGCTGGCTGTCGGAGCGCGATGATTCCCCCTGGTATCCCTCCGCCCGACTCTGGCATCAGCAAAGACCGGAGGATTGGGACAGCGTCATTGCGGAGGTGGCAGCGGCGCTGCACGACCTGGTCCGTGATACGTCAGGCGGCGATGTGCCGGCGGTCGGTCGGCACCACACCGGAATCTCGCCTGCCAACGGCCTCTCGTTGCGAAGCTGATGATCCCCACGGCGCAACCAATAATCAGCGACGGGGACAACCAAATCTCCCCGGACGACCAAATCCGCCCGAGCGACCAAATCCCCCTGGGCGGCGAAATCCCGTTGGGCCGCCGGATCTCCCTGGACAACCAAATCCGACATGCGTGTGCGCTGCATCAATCGGGGAAGTTTGCTGAAGCCGGAATGATATACGATGCGGTCCTGCGACAACAGCCCGACCATTTCGATGTGTTGCACCTGGCCGGCATCCTGACGCTGCAAACCGGCCGACCAGAGCAGGGCGTCGCGTTGATCGGCCGGGCACTTGGCCTGCGCGAGCACGATGCGGCGGCGCACAGCAATCTCGGCACGGGGTTGCGCGCCCTGCGGCGCCTCGCGGAAGCGTTGGCGAGCCATGATCGGGCGACTGCGCTGCAGCCGGACTTCGCCAAGGCGTACTGCAATCGTGGCTTGGTCCTTGCGGATCTGCAACGCCACGCGGAGGCGCTGGCGAGCTATGACCGGGCGATCGCGCTCAAGCCGGATTTTGCCGAGGCGCACTCCAATCGCGGTGGGGTTCTTGCAGGTCTGCGGCGGCACGAAGCCGCGCTGGCGAGCTTTGATCGGGCGATCGCGCTCGCGCCGCACCTTGCGGAGCCCTACTATAATCGTGCAAAGCTGCGTGCGGATCTGCAGCGCCGGAAGGAAGCCCTGGCGGACTATGACCGGGCGGTCGCGCTCCGGCCGGACTATGCCGAGGCGCACTACAATCGCGCCAGGCTCCTCACGGATCTGCGGCGTCACGCGGAGGCACTGGCCGGCTATGACCGAGCGCTCGCGCTCCAGCCGGACCACGCCGACGCGCACGCCAATCGCGGCGTGGTGCTAGCGGATCTGCAACGCCACCCGGAGGCGCTGGCGAGCCACGACCGGGCGATCGCACTGCGGCCGGACCATGCCGAGGCGCACGCCAATCGCGGCGTGGTGCTGGTGGATCTGGGGCGCTACGAGGAGGCACTGGCGAGCTGTGACCGGGCGATCGCGCTGCAGCCGGGCTATGCCGACGCATACGTCAACCGTAGCGTTGTCCTTTCACACCTGCAACGCTACGAGGACGCGCTGGCAAGCTGTGATCGCGCGATCGTGCTGCAACCGGATCATGCTGAGCCGCACTACAACCGTGCCAAGCTGTTGGCCGATCTGCAGCGCCACGCCGACGCGCTGGCGAGCTATGACCGGGCGATCGCGGTCAAGCCGGACCACGCCGAGGCAAACTGGAACCAGAGCCACTGCCTGTTGGCACTTGGACAGCTCGATCGCGGATGGCGGTTGTTCGAATGGCGGAAGCAGCTCGATCGGCCCGCCGGCACGCGCGCGTTCGCCAAACCGCTCTGGCTGGGCCAGGAGAGCATCGCCGGCAAGACGCTCTTCATCCACTGGGAGCAGGGGCTGGGCGATACGATCCAGTTCTGCCGCTACGCCACGCTTGCCCAGGCGCTTGGCGCGCGGGTCGTCATGTCGGTGCAGGAACCTTTGCGGCGGCTTCTCGCAACGCTTGGACCCGATATCATGGTGACGGCCGGCAACGAAGCACCCACCGAGCTCGACTGCCACTGCCCGATGATGAGTCTGCCACTGGCATTTTCCACGACGCTCGAGACCATCCCGCGGACGGTGCCCTATCTCGCGGCGGATGTGGCCGCGGTCGCCGCGTGGCGCTTGCGGCTATCTGCGCTGGCGGGTCTGCGTGTCGGGCTTTGCTGGGCCGGCAATCCGCGGCGCGATGATCCATCCGCGCATGCGATCGATCAGCGCCGGTCATTTACGCTGGCACAATATGCCCCACTGGCTGGTGTGGTGGGTGCACATTTCGTCTCGTTGCAGAAAGGTAATCCGGCGGCGCTAACCGCTACGCCGCCCGCGGGCCTGCGGATCCACGACTGGACGGATGAGTTGAACGATTTCGCCGACACTGCGGCGCTCATCGAGGCGCTGGACCTGGTGATCACGGTTGACACCTCCGTCGCGCATCTCGCCGGCGCGCTTGGCAAGAAGGTATGGATTCTCAACCGTTTCGACTCGTGCTGGCGCTGGCTGACGGAGCGTGACGATTCGCCATGGTATCCCACCGCCCGACTGTTCCGTCAGCCGAAACCGGGTGATTGGGACAGCGTTATACCCAAGGTAGTGGCGGCGCTGCGCAACCCGGCCCGCGCTGTGCCCGACGGCCCTATATTGCCGTCGGTGCCTATGGGGTGAGCCCGCGGCGGGCCTGCATCACCGTTACGTCGGACAATGCCGCGGCGACCTCGGCGAACACCGTGCCCCAATCGCCAGGGCTTGGTTGGCGGAACAGCGTTGCGGTCGGGTACCAAGGGGAGTCGCTGCGCCCGGTCAGCCAGCGCCAGCAAGCATCGAAACGGTTCAGAATCCACACCGGCTTGCCCAGCGCGCCGGCCAGATGGGCGGTGGCGGTGTCGACCGTGATCACCAGGTCCAACGCCTCGATCAGCGCGGCGGTGTCGGCGAAGTCGTCCAGCTCAGCCGTCCAGTCGTGGATGGTCATGCCGCCTGGCGGGCGCGCGATCTGTTCCGCAGCCGGGCCTTTCTGCAGCGACACCAGGCTGATGCCACGCGCCGCGGCGAGCGGCGCCCAGGATGCCAGCGCGGTGGAGCGGCGCCGATCGATGGCACCGGCGTCGGGCTGGTGAGGCCGCGGATCGCCCGACCAGCAGATGCCGACCCACAACCCCGGCAACTGCGTCAGGCGCCCGCGCCAACCGCCGACCGCAGCCGGGTCGGCGCGTAGATACGGCACGCGGCGCGGGATCGTTTCGAGCGTGGTGCCACAGGCGAGCGGCAGGCTCAGCAACGGGCAATGCAGATCGAAGGACGGCAGTGCGTCCCCTTGGGCGACCAGCGTCACCCGCCCAGACAGTGTTGCCATGAGGCGCAGTAGCGGGCGCTGGACCTCGAAGACGATTTGCGCATCCGGCGGCAGCAGCGGCAGGTAGCGGCTGAATTGCAACGTGTCGCCGAAACCCTGCTCGGCGTGCACCAGCAGCGTGCGCCCGGCGAGGTCGGTCTCGCCGAGCCAGAGCGGGGCCGCGAAATCGCGCCGGGCGGGGCGGTGGCCCTCCGGCTGCCAGCGCCACTCGTATTTTCGCCAGCCTTCGCGGTAGTCGCCGAGCGCGAGGCGCGACAGGCTTTCGTTCCAATGCCCGTCGATAATGTCGGGGCGCAGCGTCTGGACGCGCGCATAGTCGGCGATCGCCGCCGCGTGGCGGTTCAGACGCTGGAGCGTGGCGCCGCGGTTGAGCCAGGCCTCGGCGAAATCGGGCCGTAGCGCCAGTGCGCGGTCGTAGCCGGCGAGCGCATCGTCGAGCTGATCGAACCGCAGCAGCACATTGGCTCGGTTGTAGTGGGCTTCGGCGTTTGTCGGATCGAGCGCCACCGCGCGCTCATAGGCGGGGAGCGCTTCCTCCACCCGCTCGAGCGCGGCGAGCGCGTTGCCGCGGCTGTTGTGGGCGGCGGAATGATCCGGGGCCAGCGCGATCGCGGCGTCGAAGCTGGCGAGCGCGTCGGCGTAACGACCGAGGCGTTGCAGCGCGGCGCCGATATTGACGTTAAGGTCCCGGTGGTCGGGCACGAGCGCCTGCGCCGCGCGATAGCTGGCGAGCCCGTCCTCGACACGGCCGAGGCCGAGCAGCGCGTTGCCGCGGTTGAGCAGCGCGTTGGCGTGATCCGGGCGCAGCGCGAGCAGGCGATCGAAGCTGGCCACGGCGTCGGCGTGTTGCGCCAGATTGTAGAGCGCCGTCCCCTGGTTGTAGAGCGCGTCGACGAAATCCGGGCGCAGTGCCACGGCGCGCGCGAAGCCGCTGAGCGCTTCAGGCAGCCGTCCCATGGCCAGCAGCACAATGCCGCGCAGGTTAGATGCGTCGGCGTGCGAAGGCGCCAGGGCCAGCGTCTGATCGACTGCGGCGAGCGCCTCGGCGTGGCGGCCAAGATGGCTTAGCGCGATGCCGCGGTTCAGATGGGCGTCGGCGAGCGCCGGCTTGAGGGCGATCGCCTGGGTGAAGGCGTCGAGCGCCGCCTCGGCGTGGCCAAGACGCAGCAGGGCACTGCCGCGGTTCACGACGGCCTCGGCGAAGTCCGGCCGCAGCGCCACCGCCCGGTCATAGGCGGCGAGCGCGTCGGCCGGGCGTTGTTCCGCCAGCAGGACGGTGCCGCGTGTGTCGTGCGCTTCGGCCCGGGTGGGGTCGAGCGCGATGGCGCGGTCCAGGCTGGCGAGGGCCTCGGTGCGGCGGCCGAGGCGGGCCAGGGCGAGGCCGAGTTGGGCGACAATGGCGGATGAGGCGGGATCGGCAGCGGCGGCGTCGGCCAGCAGCGCGGCGGCTTCCGCGGCGCGATTTGCGGCGAGGCAGATCAGTCCCAGGCTGTGCAAGGCCTCGGCGTCGCCGGGGTCGTCGGTGAGCATGCCGCGAAAGATCGCTTCGGCGGCGGCGTGCTGGTTGGTGGTGATCAGCTCGGCGGCGCGGGCGAAGCGAGCGGCGCGACTGGTCGAAGTGCTGGCGGTCGCTGGATCGGCGGTCGGAGTGCTGGCGGTCAATGGACGGGCGATCGAAGTGCTGACGGTCGATGAACGGGTGGTGGGGGCGTTGCGAATTGTGGGGTGACGGTGCAACCGGTGCACGTACGCGATGGGGCGGTCGTCGAGCGGGTTCCGCCGCGCCGCGCCGCGCTGCGTCTGCCTGTGAATTGCCGCCGGCTCAATGCTGCGCCGGCTCAATTGTAGTTATAGAAGCGCTGTTCTTCGCCGGAACCCGTGTCGCCATTCGGCAGGCCCGGCGGCCTCACCACGGTATCGTCCGGCGTCATCTGCGGCGCCACTTGCGGGGCGGGGCCGGTGATCCCGAACGACTGGGGCGTGCGACCGCAGCCGGTTTGCAGCGCGGCGACGGTCAGACCGGAAAATAGGAATACCCAACGCATGGCGGCGTATATCGTCCCTGCCCCGGCATCTGTCCATCTTCACCGGGGGTTATTTTGCGTGGCCGGAATTTCACTCTCCCCCTTCCCTTGAGGGAGGGGGAGGGGTCGCCGCGAGGGTCGGATCAAAGCGTCGTACCGCGGGAACCCCTCCCCCCGCCCCCCTCCCTCAAGGGGAGGGGGAGAATTATTGTGCGGCGCCGTTATCACGGCATCATGCGCTGATCGCAGGCGACGCCGCCTCGATCAATCGCGAATAGACCAGCTCCAGCAGCCGCTGCCGCGTGGAGACCGCGA
Source organism: Acetobacteraceae bacterium (assembly GCA_003151425.1). Taxonomy (GTDB): domain Bacteria; phylum Pseudomonadota; class Alphaproteobacteria; order Acetobacterales; family Acetobacteraceae; genus Palsa-883. The sequence goes on along the minus strand of PLXO01000121.1, from coordinate 9,346 downwards.
TCTCCTCCAGCGAAGGTGTCTGGGCGAGGCGCGCCCTGGCGTAGCGGCGCACCTCATCGAGTGTCGGGACCTGCGGCGGTTCGATCTCGCTCCAAAATGCTTCCGCGCGCATGCTGGCGGAGAGCAGGCGCGCCTTCAGGTCGGTCCAGCCCGGCGTGCGCGCCAAGGTCTCAAGCACCTGACTGGCGATGGATTTGATCGGGAAGGACGCCGCAAGCTGGCACGCCACCTTGTCGATCACCAGCGTTCCCAGTTTCTGCTCGCCTCGGATCACCGCTTTCGGCGGGACGCGCAGGTCCCACACGATCCCGACCCATGACAGGGCGCACAGCGCATAGTACGTCAGGTCATACTCCCACCAGCGAAAACCCTGCCGGGCCGACGCCTGGTAGGCGTGGTGATTGTTGTGCCAGCCCTCGCCCATGGTCAGCAGCGCCAGCAGCCAATTGTTGCGGGATTGATCGCCGGTGACATAGCGCCGCCGGCCGACCAGGTGGGCCAGCGAATTGATGCTGAATGTGGCGTGCCACAGCGCGACCGTGCTCCAACAAAAGCCGACGACCAGTCCGGGCCACCCGGCGATCAGCCAGCTCGCAAAGCCGAGCAGGATCACCGGCACGTAGTGATGCCGATCGAGCCATCGCAGCTCCTTGTATCGGCTCAGATCGCGGACGGCTTCGTAGTCGGTATCATTGTTGCGTGGCACGAAGATCCAGCCGACATGGGCGTACAGGAAGCCGCGCACGAGCGGCGAATGCACGTCCGCCGCGGTGTCCGAGTATCGGTGATGCCGGCGGTGCATGGCGGCCCACCACAGGCTTCCGCGCTGGGCCGAGGTCTGCGCCAGGAAGGCAAGGCAGAACTGAAACACGCGGCTCGTGCGGAACGTGCGATGCGCGAAGTAGCGATGGTAGCCCGCGCCCACGGCGAAGATGCGCACCAGGTAGAGCACCACGCCGAGCACCACCGCGGAGATGGTCATCCCGCTCCAGAACACGCCGAGGCATCCCAGATGGACCAGCAGGAATCCGGTGCTGGAGGGGTAGGCGATGTCGTCCGCGTGGTCGTGTCCCGGCTGACTCATCAGGGGGGTATTCATGGGCGGCGTGCTCATGGGGGATGTACTCATCGGGGCCGTTCTCTTGCCAGGTGTTGTTTGGGCATGGCGCGCGCGGGAATTTTGACACGCCGCCATGGGGGCGAGACTCGGCAGCGGCAGACCAGTGTGTCGGCATGCACCCGCCCGCGCGGCGACTGACTGAACACGTTGCGACCGGGGACTTCCATGGTGCCGTTGCCGGGTTGAACACGCCGCCGAGCAGGCAATCGGCATTCGGCGATGGCATATCGGCCGGGCGGATGATGAATGCAAGGCAAATTGCATGACCGAAGCCCCGCGCGGACCATTTCTTGGCCTGCGGGACTCGTGCGGGTTCGGGATAGCGGAGGCCGATTTCGAGATTCGCCCCGGCCCTGGCAAAACCTTCCTGGCAAATGCTTCGGGGGAGACCCACGCCCAGATATTGGATGCCGGGTCGGCATCCCCGCGCTTTCGGCGGCCATTGCGCGGATGCGAGTGCCTTGGCGGCGTTGCCGGGCCTGGCATTGCCGCAAGGTGCTGTGACCGGACGTTGGCCGTTCGTCGCCGGCGGTTCGTCGCGCGGGCCGGGGTCGCCGTAGCTTTGAGGACTTTCGGCTTGATCTGGATCAATGCTCCAGGCCGGCTTGGTCTTCAGCGTGTTCAGAACTATCATAACATAACCGATAAGATGCGAATGTCGGGTGTCAAGGGGAAACGGCCATGCGGATACAACGGATCGAGCCGACGGCATATGTGCTTGCCGCGTCATTGCTGGCGGCGATGCTGCCCGGCGCGGCGCGCGCGGACATGGTGCTGTCGTCCAACGACGGGCACACCGTGCAGGACGCGCAGAAGGTCCTTGTGGCGCCGAAGGATGTGCACCCCGATTCGATCAGCCTGATCGACGTCAGCCACTATCCGCCGACGATCAAGGTCACGGTCGAGGTGCCGGGCAGCGTGGTTGGTCCGCCGACCGCCGCATGGATGGCCAAGGACGAAACCTGGGCGATCGTTACGTCGGCAACCAAGGCCGACCCGCAGGGCAAGGGCGGCACCGGGCCGGACGATCGGGTGAGCGTGCTCGACCTGACCAGCAACCCGCCGAAGATCACCCAGAGCCTGACGGCCGGTCTTGGCGCGACCACGGTGCGGGTTTCGCCCGATGGCAAGCTGGCGTTGATCGCCAACCGCACCGAAGGCACGGTCTCGGTGTTCAGTGTGGCGGACAAGAAGCTGACGGCGGTGACCAAGCTCGATCTGGGCAACAAGGCGTCGATGCCGAGCGGCATCGTGTTCACCCATGACGGCAAGTCCGCGCTGCTGACGCGCCAGGGCGAAAACATGGTGAACGTGCTGCATATCGACGGCACCACCGTCACCGTCGATCCGCGGCCGATCACGGCGGGCATGGCGCCCTATACGATGGACATCAACGCCGCCGGCACGCTGGTCGCCGTGTCCAACATGGGCCGCGGCGACGGCGACGAGGATTCGGTGAGCCTGATCGACCTGACCTCGACGCCGTTCCGCACGGTGGCGACGGTCGGTGTGCCGACCGGTCCGGAACCGCTGAAGTTCTCGCCTGACGGCAAGTATCTGGCGGTCGGCTCGGAACACGGCACGACCTTGCCGCCGAGCCATCCGTTCCACTCGGACAAGGGCTTGGTGACGCTGTTCGCGGTGGAGGGCAAGACGCTGCGGCCGCTCGATTCGGCGCCGATCGGCCCGTGGAACGAGGCCATCGCCTTCTCGCGCGACGGCCACACCATCCTGGTGCAGAGCATGGCCGCGCGGGAGATCGATGTATTCCGCTGGGACGGTCACAAGCTGACGGCGGGCAAGCCGCTGGTGTTCAAGGACGTCGGTCCCGAAACGTTTGCGACCGCGTGGCCGTAAGGGACGGCCGGCAATATCGGAGTCGTTTCGTGGCGCGCACGCGTGCTCGTTCCGTCACGCGAGCGAATGCCGGCATCCACGAGTTTGCCGCTCGCACGAGGGCAAGTCGTGGATGGCCGGCCCACCGGGTCAAGCGCCCGGTGGCAGGCTCCGCCTGTCCTCGGGCGCTTGACCCGGGGGCCGACCATGACGGTGAGGGGCTGCCGCGAACGTGACATCGCGCTGCCGCGGCGTCTCGCTCAGGTCGGAAAGATACGCCGGTAGACGCCCGGGGATCCATGGTCGTGGCGCATGATCGGACGGATCCGGTCGCTCCATGGATTCGAGCTGCGCGCTTGGTCCCATTCGGGTGTGTCGGGCACGTTGGTGTCGGCGAACTCGTATAGCGTCAGGTATTTCGGCTGGCCCTCGATCGCGGTGAAGCGGCGGGCGCGCAGCACGCCGGGCACTTGCAGATACGGCGGGATATACGCGGTGTTGTACCAGTCGTTGAATTCCTCATCGTAGTGCGCCGGCACGTCGATGCGGCCCATCTGCAGCACTGGCGACGGCCCCATCGTGGCCTCGACCGGATTGGTCCGGGTCGGGAATATCTGCCGGTACAGGTTCAGGATGTAGTTTTTCCCCACTGCTCCGCCCGACGCGCGCTGCCGCTCGGGCGAGGGTTGGTAGCGTACCTCGTCGATGAACGCCGAGCTCTGCATCACGTGGTGGTCTTCCAGCTCATACAGTGCCAGGTATTTCGGCCCGCCGCGTACCGCGACGTAGCGCCCGGCGCTCAGCACGCCCGGGATGCCCAGCAGGCGGTTTATGTGCTCCTCGTCGTACCAGCGGTTGAATGCCGCCTCGTGTTCCGGCGCGATGTCGGTCCAGACCATCAGCAGCCCGGTGCCACGTGTCTTGGGCATGTGGGTTTCTCCCCGTGCAAGAGCTGCGACAGTCTCACATGATCGGGCTGTTGTGCCAGACGACCGGGGCGGCACGCGCGCGAACGGAGCGCCGTCGCTAAAGCAAGGCCAGCGCGGCGGTGCTGATCCCGCCGTGTCGGTCGAACGCCGCTATCACGCGCACGCCGTTCAGGCGCGTGTGCTCGCCCATGTCTTCGGAGATGACTGCGCCGCAGCCGGCCTCGTGGGCTGTCGCGAGCAGCAGCGCGTCAAAAAGCTGCAGGCGACCAGCCGCGGCTTCCTCCACCGCGGTCAGCAGCGCGGCCTCGCCGGCGCCTTGCGTGATGGGAAACACCGTCGCCCACGCCTGCACCTGACGGGCAGCTTCGGCGACCGGCACGATGCGCTTGCGGGTGGTGGCATGGAAGAACTCGGCCAGCGACTGCGGCGTGAGCACGCAGTCGCGCCGTGCCGCCCGCGCGACGATGTCGATGGCGGCCGCCTGGCGTACCGGCTCGCTGGCGTCTGCCGCGTAGACCAGGATGTTGCTGTCCAGGGTGAAGCGCAGCGGTGATGTCACGGTTTGCCCGGGCGCGCTTTGCCTTGGGGTTCGCGGGCGTCATCATACAGGCTGTCGCGGTCGAGCTGCCTGATCCGCAGCTTCCAGCCACGCCGTAGCCAGGCGAGGCTGTCGGCCAGCGCCTGTTCCTGTTTGGCGGTGAGCTGGCGGCGCCCCTCGGCCGAGCGCTCCGGACTGATCCGCGCAACCGGTACGCCATTGCGCGTGACGACGAACTCCTTGCCGGCCGCGACCTCGGCCAGGACGCGAGCGAAATTGTGGTTGGCGTCACGTGCGCTGATGATGTCGGCCATGACCAGCCCTGGTATGTCCTACAAGGTGTAGGACATATCGTGCGGCGCGTCAACTGTCGTCTGGATGGCGCATTCCGGCCCTCAGCGTACTGCGACAACGCGCCCGGCGCTCAGCACGCGGAGGATGCGCAGTAGGCGAGGGATGGCCGAGATGATCCCCGGGTCAGGCTCGGGGATGGCCATGACGATGAGGGTTACGCCGGCCGGTAGGTTTGGTGGCAATTCGCGGCGATTTCGGGTAGCGTCCTATGGCATGCCGAACGACCTGTATGAGCGCGATATCCTGTCCTGGTCCGAACACCAGGCTGACCTGCTGCGCCGCCTCGCGCGCGGAGAGCGGGTGAATGACGTGGACTGGGAGCACGTTGTCGAGGAGATCGAGGATGCTGGACTGTTCGAACTCAACGCCGTTCGCAGCTATCTGCGTTTGATGCTCGTGCATTTGCTGAAGCTTCAAGGCTGGCCGGACAACCCGGCGGCCGATCACTGGCGCCGTGAGTGTCCATCCGGAAAGTTCTTGAGTCTTTTGAGTCGGTTATGCCATCGGCTTGAACGCATCGGTCGCACGCGAGTCAATTCCTGGCGCCGGCCGTACAACCGACTTTAGGTGGTTCGCAAGGCGCCGCATGTGAACGACCGGGGGACTGTCGCATCAGCTTCGATCACAGTGCCGCGACCGTGCCGCGCGAAGTGCCCATGGCTTTCTTCTCTGCGATCTCTGTGATCTCTGCGGCCTCTGCGTTGACCCTTCCTTGCGTACAACACGCACAAGTCCATCCCGCCGGAGCCACGCCTTGCGGTGCATGGCGAACTGTCGTGCGGTTGGCTCTGCCGCATTAACACAGAGATCGCAGAGGCCGCAGAGATCGCAGAGAAGACAAGGCCATGGCGCTGCGCGCAAAGCGCATGCCCGGCGTTCTTCGCGTTTGTCCGGTCATGTCCATGACGCCGCCCATCTCGCATCGCTCTGCTGATGCCGCGAAAGCCTTGTAATGTATGACGAACTTCCCGGACGGACTCTGAGATTATATCCTTTCAATCCGACGCGGCGCAGCGCTTCGCGCCGTCAATGCGTCAGCGGGTCGATCTCGCATCGCTTTACGCAAGGGCGCTCAACGAGCTCAAAGACACCAGGTTCGACGATGTGTCCCCACTCCCGTGGCCGGCGGCGTGCCCGGCTGATCTGGACGAACTTCTGAATGAAGACCGCGGCACGCTGGAGGAACGTTTCGGCGCAGCACCGTCCAAGGATCAGCATTAGTTTTCCGTAATCAGGATCACGTCCTGCCCGTCGCCGACAGCAGGTAGTTCACTCGCAGGTCCCGCCCGACCCGCCAGCCGCCGCGCAACAGATCAGGCGACAGCCCGGCGACCTCGCCCACCGCCAGGCCGGCGTCGCGCACATGCCGCGACAACTCCGCCGGCGTCAGGAACTTCCGCCAGTCATGCGTGCCCACCGGCAGCCAGCGCAGCGCGTATTCCGCCACCAGCTTGGCCGCCACGAAGGACGCCGCCGTCCGGTTCAGCGTTGACAGCACCAGCAGCCCGCCCGGCGCCACCAGCGCGGCCAGCACGCGCAGGAACGCGGCCGGGTCGGGCACGTGCTCCACCACCTCCAGCGCCGTCACCACGGGGAACGTGGCGCCCTCGGCCAGCAGGTCCTCCGCCACGCCGACCCGATAGGCCAGCGCCAACGGCGTCGCCGCGTCCGCTTGGCCCTTCGCATGCGCCACCGCCGCCGCGATCGGTGCCGCCGCGGCATCCAGCCCGAGCACGTCGAATCCGAGCCGCGCCAGCGCCTCTGCCGCGATCCCGGCGCCGCAGCCCACATCCAGCAGCCGCAGCCCGGAGGCCTCCGCAAACCTCTCCCGCACGCGCGCCGCGATCCAACCGATCCTCGCCGGGTTCATCCGGTGCAGCGGCCGCATCGGCCCGTCCGGCTCCCACCAGCGCGCCGCCAGCGCGTCGAACCGGGCGATCTCATCAGCAGCCAGCGTTGCACCCGCCAAGGTTGCCCCCTGTTTCACGCCCCAGTATGACCACCCAAACCCGACCCCCGGGTCAAGCCCGGGGGCATGCCTTTGACAACTGACCACTGACAACTGATTACCACTGACCCCCGCATGCGCATCGTGATGAAATTCGGCGGCACCTCGGTCGCCGACCTGGCCCGCATCCGCACCGTCGCCGACCGCGTCAAACGCGAGGTCGACGCGGGGCATCAGGTCGCCGTCGTTGTCTCCGCCATGTCCGGCGTCACCAACCGGCTGGTCGGCTGGTGCCAGGAACTGTCGCCGCTGCACGACGCGCGCGAATACGACACCGTGGTGGCGACCGGCGAGCAGGTCACCTCCGGCCTGCTGGCGATCGCGCTACAGAGCCTGGGCGTGGAGGCGCGCTCCTGGCAGGGCTGGCAGATCCCGATCGAAACCGACACCGCGCACGGCAAGGCACGTATCCAGGAGATCAACGGCGCGGAACTGATCCCCCGCATGGAAACCGGCCAGGTCGCCGTGGTTGCCGGCTTCCAGGGCATCGCCCCGGACCGCCGCGTCACCACGCTCGGCCGCGGCGGCTCCGACACCTCTGCCGTGGCGCTCGCGGCCGCGCTGAAGGCGGATCGCTGCGATATCTACACGGACGTCGATGGGGTCTATACAACCGATCCGCGCATCGTCCCCGCCGCGCGCAAGCTGGCGCACATCAGCTATGAGGAGATGCTGGAACTTGCCTCAGTCGGCGCCAAGGTGCTGCAAACCCGCAGCGTCGAGCTGGCGATGAACGAACGGGTCCGCGTGCGCGTGCTGTCCAGCTTCAAGGACCCCACGGCGAACGACAACGAAGGCACCCTGGTGGTGGATGAGGACGAGATCGTGGAAAAGCAGACCGTCTCCGGCATCGCCTATTCGCGCGACGACGCCAAGCTCACGGTGCGCCGGGTGCCCGACCGCCCCGGCATCGCCGCGACGATCTTCGGCGAGCTGGCGACGCAGAACGTCAATGTCGACATGATCGTGCAGAACCTCGCCGCCGACGGCACCACCGACATGACCTTCACCGTCGGCAAGGCCGACCTGCCGCGCGCCCGCGCAGCACTCGACGGCATCCGCCAGCAAATCGGCTACGCCGAGCTGCTGGCCGATCCGAACGTCGCCAAGATCAGCGTGGTCGGTGTCGGCATGCGCAGCCACGCCGGCGTGGCCAACACCATGTTCCGCGCGCTGGCCGACAAGGCGATCAATATCCAGGTCATCTCCACCAGCGAAATCAAGGTCAGCGTGCTGATCGCCGCGGAATACACGGAACTGGCGGTGCGCGCGCTGCATACCGCCTACGGCCTCGATGCCGCCTGATATCACCCCCTCCGGGCTCGTCGCGCGGGACGCCGCCGCCCGCGCGCGGCTGGATGCGCTGTGGGCGCGCGGCGCCGACTTCCTGGGCTGCCGCTACGCCATCATGGGCGGCGCAATGAGCTGGGTCAGCGAGCGCCATCTGGTCGCCGCCATCTCCAACGCCGGCGGCTTCGGCGTGATCGCCTGCGGCGCGATGAGCCCCCACCTCCTGGCGGCCGAGATCGCCGGCACCCAGGCGCTCACCGACCAACCGTTCGGCGTCAACCTGATCACCATGCACCCGCAGCTCGACGACCTTGTGCGGGTCTGCCTGGAAGCCAAGGTTGGCCACATCGTGCTGGCCGGTGGAATCCCACCAGGCACCGCCGTCCGCGCGGTGAAGGACGGCGGCGCGAAACTGATCGCCTTCACCCCCGCCCTGGTCCTGGCCAAGCGCCTGATCCGCTTTGGCGTCGACGCGCTGGTGATCGAAGGCTCCGAGGCCGGCGGTCATATCGGCCCGGTCAGCCTGACCGTGCTGGCCCAGGAAATCCTGCCCGAGATCCACGAGGTCCCGATCTTTGTCGCCGGCGGTATCGGCCGCGGCGAGGCGATACTCGGCTTCCTGGAAATGGGCGCCTCGGGCGCCCAGCTCGGCACCCACTTCGCCGCCGCCACCGAGTCGATCGCCCACCCCAACTTCAAGCGCGCCTTCATCCGGGCCAAGGCGCGCGATGCGCTGCCCTCGATCCAGCTCGACGAACGCTTCCCGGTCATCCCCGTCCGCGGCCTAGTCAACCAAGGCACCAAACGCTTCCTGGCCCACCAGGCCCAAACCCGCGACCGCTTCAACGCCGGAGACCTTACCAAGGAAGCCGCGCAGCTCGAAATCGAACACTTCTGGGCCGGCGCCCTGCGCCGCGCGGTGATCGACGGCGACATCGAACACGGCTCCATGATGGCCGGCCAGTCGGTCGGCATGGTCACCGCCGAACAACCCACCGCCGCCATCATCGCCGAACTGGTCGACCAGGCCGTGGCGGCGCTGGCGACCCGCCAGCCCTGACATGCCACCCACCCGCCTGACCGAAGGCAGGCCAGGGGCTCCGCCCCTGGACCCCGCCAAGGGGCGCTGCCCCTTGGATCCCCGCCAAGGGCGGAGCCCTTGGAACCCGCCCGTTGGCTGGGGCACGGGAGGGGGGGACTGGGCCGCGCAGGCCAGCCCGACCCAGTCCCCCCTCCCGTGCCCCAGCCAAAATGGATGGATCCCAAAGGCT